>JAKBAB010000011.1 GCA_021815645.1 Actinomycetes bacterium | reverse complement strand
TGACGAGCCCGCCCCCGAAGCCGCGAGCCCCGAAGCCGTGAGCCCCGAAGCCGTGAGCCCCGACGACGCGCCCCAAGACGCGCCGGAGAGTGCGCCCGCGGGTGAAGTCCCGTTGGACGACTCGAACGACTGACCCTCAACGAAGTACCAAAAGAAAGGAATCACCATGGCTGCAACCTTGACCAAGGCGCAGATTCTCGACGGCATCGCGGAGCTATCCGTGATCGAGTTGAGCGAACTTCTCAAGGAGTTCGAAGAGAAGTTCGGCGTGACCGCGGCGGCCCCCGTCGCGGTGGCGGCCGCCCCGGCGGGCGGCGGTGACGTCGCCGACGCAGTGGAGGAAAAGAGCGACTTCGACGTCATCTTGACCAGCGGGGGCGACAAGAAGATCCAAGTCATCAAGGAAGTTCGCGCCCTGACCAGCCTCGGGCTGAAGGAAGCGAAAGACCTGGTTGACGGGGCTCCCAAGCCGGTGCTGGAGAAGGTCTCCAAGGCCGACGCCGATAAGGCGAAGGCCGCCCTCGAGGCCGCGGGCGCCACGGTAGAAGTCAAGTAATTACTGGGCTTCCTCCCGTCACCGGTGAGAAATCGGTGGCGGGAGGGGCCAATGACTTGACCTGGGCTCCGAACGTGCCTAGGGTAATCGGCAACCGTTTGGTAACGGCCACGTTTCTCCTTTGAGGAGCGTCAGTTGCGCATTGTCTGGCGGAGCCACTAGAGTTGAATAACCGTGTTCTTGCCCCAGACTTCGTCATCCCTTGACGCCGTTTTGAGTCTCGACCCGGCGCGTAGCAGTTGCCACCCACCAACACGGAGGATAGACCGTTGACGTCTCGGTCCACTAGCCCGGAACGCTTTAATTTCTCGGCCCTGGGTGAAGCCCACCCCCTGCCCAACCTCCTGGAGATCCAGCGCGACAGTTTTGACCTCTTCATGAAACAGGGCCTGCGCGAAGCCTTCGAGGCGATCTCGCCCATCAGCGACTTCACGGGTCGCCTCTCGCTCGAGTTGGAGTTTGACCCCGACGACGCGGACCTCAAGAGTCCGCCCAAGTTCACGGTCGAAGAGTGCCGTCAACGGGCTACGACTTACTCCCAGCCCATCTTCGTTCGGGCGCGCTTTTTGAACTCCGAGACCGGTGAGATCAAAGAGCAGACCGTCTTCATGGGCGACTTCCCCATCATGACCGAGCAGGGCACGTTCATCATCAACGGCACCGAACGCGTCGTCGTTTCGCAGCTCGTTCGCTCACCGGGGGTTCTCTTTCAACCGGGCAAAGACGAGAAGGTGGCGTTCGAGGGCACGATTCACCCCAGCCGGGGCGAGTGGCTCCAGGTCGACCTCGAAGAGAAGAAGAACAAGTCGGCTAACGCGGGGGCGCGCATCGCGCGCAAGCGTCGCATCTCGATCTTCACTCTGCTGCGCGCTCTGGACACTTCGATGGACGAGCCGTTTTTCGAGCGCTTCGTCGCGCACTTCGACTTTTTGGAAGACCAGTTCCACGTCGACTGGAAGAAGGCTCATCTAGACATCGCGCGCCACATGGAGAAGTTCAACATCGACGACACGCCCGAGGGTTTCGTGCGCGCCAGCCAAGAGACGGCTTGGCTCGAGATCTACCGCCGGGCCCGTCCCGGTGAGGTCCAGACCGTCGAGGCCGCCCGCCAATACTTCGAGGGGGCGTTCTTTTCCGAGAAGCGTTACGACCTGAGCCGCGTTGGCCGTTACAAACTCGACCGCAAATTGGGCGCCGAAGTGCTCAAGAATGTCGAACTGTTCGGCGACGTTCTCGAGCGACCCCACGGCGATCTGCACGTGCTGGCTAAGGCCGAGGTACTGGCGACCGCGACGTACCTTTTGAACCTGGCGCGCGACCGTACCGCGAAGGAGACGACGTACCACATCGACGACCAGGACCACTTCGCTAATCGCCGAATTCGCAGCGTGGGCGAGCTAATTCAAAACGCCCTACGCACGGGGCTGTCGCGAATGGAGCGAGTCGTGCGCGAGCGGATGAACACCCAGGACGTCGAAGCGATCGCCCCACAGACGCTGATCAATATTCGCCCCGTCATGTCGGCCATCAAGGAGTTCTTTGCGACCTCCCAGTTGAGTCAGTTCATGGACCAGAACAACCCACTGTCGGGCCTAACCCACAAGCGTCGCCTCTCCGCCCTCGGGCCGGGTGGACTGTCGCGCGAGCGAGCGGGACTCGAAGTGCGTGACGTCCACTCGTCGCACTACGGGCGCATGTGTCCGATTGAGACGCCCGAGGGACCCAACGTCGGGCTCATCGGCTACCTGGCCACCTACGCGCGCATCAACGGGTACGGCTTTATCGAGACGCCGTACCGGGTCGTCAGTGGCGGGCGCGTCACCGGGGAGATCAAGTACTTTACGGCCGACGAAGAGGAGCGGTTCGTCATCGCTCAGGCCAACAGTGAGTTAGACGACCGCGGCGTGTTCACCGCCGATCGCGTGTTGGTCCGTCGCGGTCCCGTCGGCACTGGCCTTAGGGTCGGGTCGTCAAACAAGTCGTCGTCTACGACGTCGGAAATCGACTTCGTCAAGCCCGACGAGGTCGAGTTGATGGACGTGTCGACCAAGCAGATCATCTCAGTCGCGACTTCCCTGATTCCGTTCGTCGAGCACGACGACGCGCAGCGGGCGCTCATGGGCGCCAACATGCAAAAGCAGGCCGTGCCGCTCATCATGCCCGAAGCGCCCTTCGTCGGGACGGGCATGGAAGCGCGCGCCGCGCTCGACTCCGGGGACGTCCTGATCGCCGAGGGGCGTGGGGCCGTGCGCTCGGTGTCGGGCGACCGCATTGTGGTGGAGTACGAAAAGGACGTGACCGACCGTTACGGTAAGGCGCTCGGTCGAAAGAGTTACAACCTCAACAAGTTTCGCCGTTCCAACCAGGACACGTCGATCAACCAGAAGCCCCTCGTCTTCGGCGGTGAAACGGTCGACACCGGGGATCTGCTCGCCGACGGCACGAGCACCAGCAACGGAGAGTTGGCGCTCGGCAAGAACCTGCTGGTGGCCTACATGCCGTGGGAGGGCTACAACTACGAAGACGCGATAATTTTGAACGAGCGGCTGGTTCGCGACGACGTCTTGACCTCGATTCACGTCAAGGAGTACGAGATCGACGCGCGCGACACCAAACTCGGCGCGGAAGAGATCACCCGCGACATCCCGAACCTACCCGACGACATTTTGGCCGACCTCGACGACCTCGGTATCGTGCGCATCGGCGCCGAAGTCGAGCCGGGGGACATCCTGGTGGGCAAAGTCACCCCCAAGGGTGAAACCGAGCAGTCGCCCGAGGAGCGACTGCTGCGGGCCATCTTCGGTGAAAAGGCCCGAGAGGTCCGTGACACTTCACTGAAGGTGCCCCACGGTGAGTCCGGCAAGGTCATCGACGTCAAGGTCTACAGCCGAGACGAGGACCACGAGATGCAGCCCGGGGTCAACCAGTTGGTCAAGGTGTACGTCGCCCAAAAGCGAAAGATCTCCGAGGGTGACAAGTTGGCCGGACGTCACGGCAACAAGGGCGTCATCTCAAAGATTCTGCCCGAGGAGGACATGCCCTTCCTCTCCGACGGTACGCCCATCGACATCATCTTGAGTCCGCTCGGGGTGCCGAGTCGTATGAACGTGGGTCAGGTCCTCGAAAGCCACTTAGGCTACGCCGCCCGCCACGGTTGGGCCGGCGTCGAGGTCAGCGCCACCGTGGGCACCTCCGGTCACCTCGACCAGAGCGACCCGGCTACTCGCCCGTACCGCAAGACCCGTCCGCGCACTGAGCCGGCCATCTACGTCGCCACGCCGTCGTTCGACGGCGCCCACTGGGACGAGACCGATCGGGCTAAGGACAAGCCGACGATCCAGCAGACGTTCGAGAGCCTGAACGTCGACGGCCAGAACGGCAAGCGCCTCCTGGCGGGGGACAACGACGGTAAGGTCACCCTCTACAACGGTCGCACCGGCGAAGCCTACGACAGCCCGATTTCGGTCGGGTACGCGTACATTTTGAAGTTGGCTCACATGGTCGACGACAAGATTCACGCCCGTTCGACCGGTCCGTACTCGATGATCACCGCCCAACCCCTGGGTGGCAAGGCCCAGTTCGGGGGTCAACGCTTCGGCGAGATGGAGGTCTGGGCCCTCGAGGCCTACGGCGCCGCCTACGCCCTCCAGGAGTTGCTGACCGTTAAGTCCGACGACATGAAGGGTCGCGAACGGGCCTACGAGGCGATCGTCAAGGGCCAGAACCTGCCCGAGCCGGGAATCCCCGAATCCTTCAAGGTTCTAATCAAAGAGATGCAGTCGCTCTGTCTAAACGTCGAAGTGCGCGACAAGGTCGGCGCGCACGTCGATCTCGCCGACACCGAGGAGGACTTCTTCTCGGTGACGCGCGAACTGGGCATCGACATCAGTCGACCCGAGCGCGGCAGTGACGAGGAAGACGCCCGTCGCGCCGCCGAAAGGAAGTTGTCATGAGCCCCCTCGACGTCAATCAGTTCAACGAGATCAGCATCGGTCTGGCGACCGCCCAGAACATTCGCAGTTGGTCGTCGGGTGAAGTGAAGAAGCCCGAGACCATCAACTACCGCACGTTGCGCCCCGAAAAGGACGGCCTCTTCTGCGAGAAGATCTTCGGACCGCAGAAGGCCTGGGAGTGCGCTTGTGGCAAGTACAAGCGGGTGCGTTTCAAGGGAATCGTCTGCGAGCGGTGCGGCGTCGAAGTGACCAGCGACAAGGTTCGCCGTGAGCGCATGGGCCACATCGCGCTTTCGGCCCCCGTCGTGCACATCTGGTACCTGCGCGGAACCCGGTCGTGGCTGGCGTACCTGTTGATGGGTACGGCGCCCAAGGAAGAGTTAAAGGCCAAGCAGTTAGAGAAAGTCATCTACTTCGCCGCTCACATGGTGACCCACGTTGACGTCGATCGACGACACAACGACCTCGCCGATCTGCGCGGCGCCCTGAGCGAAGAGCTCGTAGAGATCGCCGAACGGGAAGTGAAGGCCCTCGACCACAAGCTCAAAGACATCGAGGCGCGCGCCGTCAAACTGGAGTCCGACGGGGCCAAGGAGTCGGAGTTGCGAGCGCTTCAGCGCGGCACGGAGAAGGAACTCGACGGCGTACGCACTCGCTTCGCCGAAGAGCGTGAGTTGGCCAAGCAGGCCTTCGACACCTTCGAAGGACTTCACTCGCGTCAGATCATCGAGGACGAAGTGCTCTACCGCGAGATGGAGTTTCGCTACGGCGAGTACTTCGACGGTGGCATGGGCGCCGACGCGATTTTGCAACTCATCGACCGCATGAACCTCGACGACGAGGAGCGCATCATGCGCGAGATGATCGACGCGAAGGACGGCCGTAAGCCGCTAAGCGCGCAGCGTCACGCGAAGTTCTTGAAGCGACTGGCGATCGTGCAGTCCTTCAATCGCCGTGACGGCCACGGCCACCGGCTGAACGATCCGCGAGCCATGATTCTCGAGGCCGTCCCGGTCATCCCACCCGACCTACGCCCCATGGTCCAACTCGACGGTGGTCGCTTCGCGACGTCCGACCTTAACGACCTCTATCGCCGAGTGATCAACCGCAACAACCGACTGAAGCGACTGCTCGACCTCGGCGCGCCCGACATCATCGTGAACAACGAAAAGCGCATGCTCCAAGAGGCCGTCGACGCCTTATTCGACAACGGGCGCCGCGGTCGTCCGGTCGCCGGACAGAGCGGCCGACCCCTAAAGAGCCTCTCGGACATGTTGAAGGGCAAGCAGGGGCGGTTCCGCCAGAACCTACTGGGTAAGCGCGTGGACTACTCCGGACGATCGGTCATCGTGGTCGGTCCCCAACTGAAGTTGCACCAGTGCGGCCTGCCCAAGATGATGGCCCTCGAGCTGTTTAAGCCCTTCGTGATGAAGCGGCTCATCGAGACCCAGATGGCCCAGAACATCAAGAGCGCCAAGCGCATGGTCGAACGGCGTAAGACGATCGTGTGGGACGTGCTCGAAGAGGTAATTCGTGAACACCCGGTTCTGTTGAACCGCGCTCCGACCTTGCACCGCTTGGGTATTCAGGCCTTCGAGCCCGTGTTGGTGGACGGAAAGGCCATTCAGATCCACCCGTTGGTGTGTAAGGCCTTTAACGCGGACTTCGACGGTGACCAGATGGCCGTGCACGTTCCGCTATCGGCGGAGTCGCAGGCCGAAGCTCGTATTTTGATGCTCTCGACCAACAACATCTTCACTCCGGCGACGGGGCGACCGATCACCGAGCCGGCTCAGGACATGGTCTTTGGTGCCTACTACCTGACCCGGCCCAGCGAGGGGGAGGGGGAGGTCACCAACCCCAAGGTCTACCGCCACGTGTTCGAGATCGAAAACGCGGTTTCCGACGGTCTATTGGACCTTAGTGCGCCGATCGAGATACGGCCGCTGGAGGGTTCGTCACTCGACGCCCGTTTGGAGGCGGCCGACGTGGCCGTGCGTGGCAGTTCGCGCGCTTTCGTGACGACGGCGGGGCGCGTCTTGTTCAACGAGGCGCTGCCCTTCGGGTTTCGCTACGTCAACCAACTGGTCGGTAAGAACGCCGTGCCGATTGGGACGATCGTGGAAGAGATTTCGGCCCGATATTCGCGCCAGGAAGTGGCGGAGTCACTCGACGCCATCAAGGCACTGGGCTTTCGCTTCGCGACGAAGTCCGGCTTGACTATCTCCATCGACGACATCGTGACGACTCCGGAGAAGGCGGCCATCCTCAATAAGTACGAGGAGCAGGCGGCGAAGGTGGAGACCAACTATCGCCGCGGCGTCATCGTCGACGACGAGCGCCGTCAGCAGGAGATCGAGATTTGGACGAACGCCAACAAGGAGGTCGGTGACGCCACCGACCGCGCGATGAGCGTCATTCACGACAACCCGATTCGGATGATGGTCGACTCGGGAGCGCGCGGTAACTCCCAGCAGATTCGTCAGATCGCCGCGATGAAGGGCCTCGTGTCCAACCCGCGCGGTGAGATGATTCCCCGGCCGATCAAGTCCTCCTTCCGTGAGGGTCTGTCGGTCCTCGAGTACTTCATCTCCACCCACGGCACGCGCAAGGGTCTCGGTGACACCGCGCTACGAACGGCGGACTCGGGTTACTTGACCCGTCGTCTGGTCGACGTCGCCCAGGAACTCATCGTCAAGGAGTTCGACTGCGGCACGGGGCGGGGCATGTGGATTGAACACGTCGCGCCCGACACCCGCGCCCAGCGCGCCCACCTGGAGACGAAACTGTGGGGCCGCGTCGTCGCCGAAGACGTCACGTTAAGTGACGGCTCGGTCATCGAAGCCGGCGCGATGCTGCTGATGGACGACGTCGAGCAACTACGCGACGACGCCGCGGTGACTCGCGTGCGGGTGCGAACCACGCTCACCTGTGACGCGGTCCAGGGGGTGTGCGCGGCCTGTTACGGCCTCTCGCTGGCCACTCACCAACTGGTCGAACTGGGCGAGGCGGTGGGGGTAATCGCCGCGCAGTCGATCGGTGAACCCGGTACGCAGCTCACCATGCGCACGTTCCACTCCGGTGGCGTAACCGAGAGCGACATCACTCACGGTCTGCCGCGAGTGGTCGAGCTCTTCGAAGCGCGCACGCCCAAGGGCGCCGCCGCCGTCGCGGAGTTCTCCGGGGCGATCCGCGTGGAGTTGGTGGGTCGGGAGCGTAAGGTCACCATCGTCGGGGACGAGGGTCAACAACAGGACGAATCGATCTCCATCGCCCGACACCTCCTCGTCGAGGACGGACAGGAAGTCGAGGTCGGTACGCCGCTGCACGACGGACCCCTCGATCCGAAGTTGATGATGAAGTTCCGCGGGACCCGCGAGACCCAGCAGTACTTGGTCGAAGAGGTGCAAAACGTCTATCGAGACCAGGGGGTGTCGATTCACGACAAGCACATCGAGCTCATCGTTCGTCAGATGACGCGCCGGGTGCAGATCGTCGACGCCGGAGCGTCGCCGTGGCTACCCGGGGCGCTCGTGGACGTGAAACTGTTCAACGACACCAACGACGACCTCGAGGGCAACGCGCTCGAAGTCGCCGACGGGCGGGCCCAGTTGATGGGCATCACCAAGGCCTCGTTGGCGACGGACTCGTGGCTCTCGGCCGCTTCCTTCCAGGAGACCACGCGGGTCCTCACCGAGGCCGCCATCGAGGGTAAGCGCGACAACCTGGTGGGCCTTAAGGAGAACATCATCATCGGCAAGCTGATTCCGGCCGGTTCGGGACTCGATTACTACAACCAGCGCGAGCTGCGTCTCGACATGCCCGACGCCGAACTACTGCCGGCTTGGGCGCAGGTCTCCGACGAAGACCTCGACCTGGCGAGCCTGCTCGGGGAGCTCAGCAGTGACGACTCCTTCAGCGCCGACCTCACCGCTTTTCAAAATATCGGCACCGCGACCTACGACGAGTCGGCGCTACCCGAGAACGACGCCTACAACCCCGAAGATCAACTCGGGGGCCAGGCTCTCTAAGGTGAGCCCCGCCACCGCCTCGCGCGGTGGCGGGCTTGCCGTAGGGGGTCGCGGTGTCGTAGGATTGACAGTCCGCACTGTGGCCGTGCCGCAGTGCCCAGAGATGTACCAAAGAGAGGTTCCGCGTGCCCACAATCGCACAGTTGGTCCGAAAGGGTCGACAGGACAAGATTTCGAAGACGAAGACCCCGGCGCTAAAGGGGGCCCCCCAACGTCGCGGGGTCTGCACCCGCGTACACACCGTCACCCCTAAGAAGCCCAACTCCGCCCTGCGCAAAGTGGCGCGCGTTCGCCTGACTTCGGGCGTCGAGGTGACCGCCTACATCCCCGGCGTAGGTCACAACCTCCAAGAGCACTCGATCGTGCTCGTTCGCGGCGGCCGCGTCAAGGACCTGCCGGGAGTTCGTTACAAGATTATTCGCGGCGCCCTCGACACCTCGGGCGTTCGTGACCGCAAGCAGGCCCGTAGTCGCTACGGCGCTAAGAGGGAGAAGTAATGCCGCGTAAGGGCCCCGCCGAGCGCCGAGAGATTCCCCTCGACCCGATCTATAAGTCAGTACTGGTGACGCAAGTGACCAACAAGATCCTCGAGCGCGGCAAGCGCACCATCGCCGAACGTATCGTCTACGGTGCGCTCGAACAGGTGGAGCAAAAGACCGGGGCCGATCCGGTGGCCACCCTCAAGCGGGCGCTGGAGAACGTGCGCCCGGAGCTCGAAGTGCGTAGTCGCCGCGTCGGGGGCACCACTTATCAGGTCCCCGTGGAGGTGCGGCCGCGCCGGTCGACGACGCTGGCGATCCGGTGGCTGACCGACTTCGCCAAAAAGCGGCGCGAAAAGACCATGGCCGACCGACTGGCCAACGAGATCATTGACGCCAGCAACGGCGTGGGGGCGGCCGTCAAACGGCGCGAGGACATGGCCAAAATGGCCGAGTCCAACAAGGCCTTCGCCCACTACCGCTGGTAAAGAGAGAGTTGTAAGGCTATGACCGCCCGCGAATACCCCCTGGATAAAGTGCGCAACATCGGCATCATGGCGCACATCGACGCGGGCAAGACTACGACCACCGAGCGGATCTTGTTCTACACCGGCAAGAACTACAAAATCGGCGAGGTCCACGAGGGCGCCGCCACCATGGACTGGATGGTCCAAGAGCAAGAGCGCGGAATTACTATCACCTCGGCCGCCACCACCTGCTACTGGAACGGCAACCGGATCAACATCATCGACACGCCCGGCCACGTGGACTTCACCGTGGAGGTGGAGCGATCGCTGCGGGTCCTCGACGGCGCGGTCGCGGTCTTTGACGCCGTCGCCGGGGTGGAGCCCCAGACCGAGACCGTCTGGCGCCAAGCTAATAAGTACCACGTGCCGCGAATCTGCTTCGTGAACAAAATGGACCGAGTGGGGGCGGACTTTTTCCGCTGCGTCGACATGATCGCCGACCGTCTCGACTGCGTGCCGGCCGTAATCCAGTTGCCCGTGGGCGCGGAATCGGCCTACCAGGGCGTGGTCGACCTCACCGCGATGAAGGCGATTCTCTACCACGACGACCGCGGCGAGACCTTCGACGTCGTCGAGATCCCCGAGTCGCTTCGTGAGTTGGCCGACGAGTACCGGGCCAAGCTGCTCGACGTGCTGACGACTTTCGATGACCATTTAATGGAAAAGGTCCTCGGCGACGAGGACGTTTCGGTCGAGGACGTTCGCCGGGCCCTACGACGGGGCACGCTCGAAAACCACTGCGTGCCGATCCTCAACGGCTCGGCCTTTAAGAATAAGGGCGTCCAGCCGATGCTCGACGCGGTCGTGGACTTCCTACCCTCACCCGTGGACCTGCCCCCGACCCAGGGGACCAAGCCGGGTAAAGAAGAGGTTCTCGAGCGTAAGCCCGATGACGCTGAGCCCTTCTCCGCCCTGGCATTTAAGATCATGACCGACCCCTACGTCGGTAAGTTGACCTACCTGCGGGTCTACTCGGGCACGCTCGAAAAGGGCGACACCGTTATCAACACCACCAAGGGTATGAAGCGCGAGCGGCTCGGGCGCCTGCTCTTGATGCACGCGAATAACCGCGAGGACCTCGACACCATTCGCACCGGCGATATCGTCGCGGCGGTCGGCCTCAAGCAGGTAACGACCGGCGACACCCTCTCGGACTCCAGCCAACCGATTCAGCTCGAGACCTTGACCTTCCCCGAGCCGGTGATTCACGTGGCCGTCGAACCCAAGACCAAGGCCGACCAGGAGAAGCTCGGAAAGGCGCTCTACGCGCTTTCGGAAGAGGACCCGACCTTTCGGGTTCGCACCGACCAAGAGACCGGTCAGACCGTCATTTCGGGTATGGGCGAACTGCACCTCGAGGTGCTGGTGGACCGGATGCTGCGCGAGTTTTCCGTCGACGCCAACGTCGGCAAGCCTCAGGTCGCCTATCGCGAGACCATTCGCAAAAAGGTCGAAAAGGTCGAAGAGAAGTACGTGCGACAGACCGGCGGTAAGGGTCAGTACGGGCACGTCGTAATCACCGTGGAACCCACGGGACCGGCGGGGGGATACGAGTTCGTCGACGAGATCAGCGGCGGGGTCATCCCCAAGGAGTACATCGGCCCGGTCAACCAGGGCATCGTCGAGGCCCTCACCTCGGGGGTCCTGGCCGGCTACCCGATGGTCGACCTGCGAGTTCGCCTGACCTTCGGTAGCTACCACGACGTCGACTCCTCGGAGATGGCTTTTAAGATCGCCGGGTCCATCGCGGTCAAAAAGGCGACCCGACTGGCCAGTCCCGTGCTCCTCGAGCCGGTGATGAGCGTCGAAGTGGTGACCCCGGAGGACTATATGGGCGACGTCATCGGGGACCTCTCGTCGCGTCGCGGTCGGGTCGAGGGCATGGAGCAGGTGGGCAATAACCAGGTAATAAAGGCTTTGGTGCCACTGGCGGACATGTTCGGCTACGCTACTGACCTGCGTTCTCGCACACAGGGGCGGGCGACGTACACCATGCAGTTCCATTCGTACGCGGAAGTACCTGACGCGATCGCTAAGGAGATCATCGCCAAGGCCACCGGCGCGTAAGCAGTAACCGCTGGGCAACCAGCACCAGTGGGTCCCACCCTTCGTCGGGGCGGACCGAAAGAAACGACCGATTCAACGTGAAGCGGTCACGAGAGAGAAAGTTAGTTCCCGGCAATGGCAAAGCAAAAGTTCGAGCGCACTAAGCCGCACGTCAACATTGGCACCATGGGCCACATCGACCACGGCAAGACCACCCTCACCGCGGCGATCACCAAGGTCCTCTCCGAGCGCATTCCGGGCTCGACCTTCACGCCCTTCGACGAGATCGATAAGGCCCCCGAAGAGCGCCAGCGCGGTATCACCATCTCGATCGCTCACGTGGAGTACGAGACGGCCAATCGCCACTACGCCCACGTCGACATGCCCGGTCACGCCGACTACGTCAAGAACATGATCACCGGTGCCGCCCAGGTGGACGGCGCCATCCTCGTCGTCTCGGCGACCGACGGCCCGATGCCCCAGACGCGTGAGCACGTCCTGCTCGCGCGGCAGGTGGGCGTGCCCTACATTGTCGTAGCCCTCAACAAGGCCGACATGGTCGAGGACGAGGAGTTGTTGGAACTGGTCGAGCTCGAAGTACGCGAGCTGCTGACGAGCTACGACTTCCCCGGCGACGACACGCCGATCGTTCGCGTGTCCGCGCTCAAGGCCCTCGAGGGCGACAGCGCGTGGGGTGACAAGGTCACCGAGTTGATGGAGGCGGTGGACAGCTACATCCCCGAGCCCACTCGCGCCACCGACAAGCCCTTCCTGATGTCGATCGAGGACGTTATGTCGATCACCGGGCGCGGCACCGTGGTCACGGGCAAAGTCGAGCAGGGCGTGGTCAAGGTCGGCGACGAAGTCGAGATCGTGGGGCTACGACCCACGCAAAAGACCGTCGTGACCGGCATCGAAATGTTCCGCAAACTGCTAGACGAGGGTCGCGCGGGTGACAACTTGGGCGCCCTGTTGCGCGGGACGAAGAAGGAGGAGGTCGAGCGCGGACAGGTGTTGTGCAAGCCCGGAACCATTACGCCGCACACCAACTTCGAGGCCGCGGTCTACGTTTTGACTAAGGAGGAGGGCGGCCGTCACAAGCCATTCTTCGCGAACTACCGACCCCAGTTCTACTTCCGAACGACGGACGTCACGGGCACCATTGAACTGCCTTCGGGCACCGAGATGGTCATGCCCGGAGACAACACCGACATGACGGTAACCCTCGGCAAGCCCATCGCGATGGAAGAGGGTCTGACCTTTTCAATTCGTGAGGGGGGCCGCACCGTCGGTTCGGGCCGCGTCACGAAGATCTTGAAGTAGGTTCGCGTGGCCGACAACCGACAGATGATTCGCATACGGCTGAAGGCCTTCGATCACGGCGTTCTGGACCAGTCCACCGCCAAAATCGTCCAGACCGTGGAGCGCACGAACGCCCGCGTCCAGGGGCCGGTGCCCCTGCCCACGGAGAAGCACCGTTACACGGTCGTGCGCGGACCACACAAGCACAAGGACAGTCGCGAGCACTTCGAAATGCGGGTGCACAAGCGGCTGCTCGATATCGTTGATCACACGGCCAAAACGGTCGACTCGCTCCAGCGCCTCGACCTACCGGCCGGTGTGGACATCGAGATCAAGATTCGCCAGAACTGAGCCACCGCCCGGGGCCTTTGCGCCCCGGGGAGGTGGTGGTGTAGAGTGAGTAGCCCCCATTGTTGGGGGTGCACAAAAGATGTGTTCGGTCGCCATTCGTGGAACGCCGAACCAACCAGTCGAGCGCTCCGTTCGGGTTTTGTCGCCCGGCGGAGCGTCTGTATGTCGGCCCCGTCCGACGTCGGGCACGTAAGAGGAAGAGGACAAGGTGGCGACCAAAGCGATCGTCGGCGAGAAGGTGGGGATGACCCAGGTCTGGGACGACCAGAACCGGGCCATTCCGGTCACCGTCGTACGCGTGAGCCCGGCCCGCGTCGTCCAGGTCAAGACGCCGGAAAAAGAGGGCTACGCCGCGGTCCAGGTGACGTGGGGGGTTAGGCGGCCCGCCACTTTGACCAAGCCCGAATTGGGCCACTTCGAAAAGGCCGGTGTCGCCCCGGGCAAGAAGTTGGTCGAGTTGCGCCTCGATGACGTAACCCAGTACGAAGTGGGCCAGGAGATACTGGCCGACGTCTTTAGCCAGGGCGACAAGATCGACGCGACCGCGGTTTCGAAGGGGAAGGGCTTCGCCGGGGGCATGAAGCGCCACAACTTCTCGGGCCAAGGGGCGGCCCACGGCAACCACAAGCACCACCGCGCCCCGGGGTCGATCGGCGCTTGCGCGACGCCCGGTCGAGTCTTTCGAGGAACGAAAATGGCCGGTCGCATGGGAGGTTCCCAGGTGACCACCACCAACTTAGAGGTCATCTCGGTCGACGTTGAGCGCCACTTGGTGCTCGTCAAGGGCGCCGTACCGGGGCCCCGTGGGGGACTGGTGGTCCTGCGCACGTCGGTCAAGAACCCGATGAAGGCCGGAGGGATCCGATGAGTGAGGTCTTTACTTTGCGCGGGCCGGTCAAAAAGGAGCGGCCGGCGCCCACCGCGCGTACGGTGACGAAACGTTCGCTGAGCGGCGACTCGTTGGGCGACGTCGCCCTCGACCCCAACGTCTTCGGGATCGTGCCCAACGTGGCCGTCATGCACCAAGTCGTCACGGCCCAGCTGGCGGCCCGGCGCGCCGGGACCCAGTCCACGAAAACTCGCAAAGAGGTGCGCGGGGGCGGCAAAAAGCCCTTTCGCCAAAAGGGCACCGGTGGGGCTCGCCAGGGCACCGTTCGCGCCCCCCACTACCCCGGTGGTGGCATCGCCCTCGGCCCTAAGCCACGCTCCTACGAGCAGCGGACCCCGAAGAAGATGATTCGCCTCGCCCTCAACTCGGCGCTCTCGGACCGAGCGGCGATTGAACGGGTCGCCCTGGTGGAGAGTTTCGCCCCCTGGAGTGAGCCACGCACTAAGGAAGCGGAGATGGCCCTCGGGGCGCTCGGCCTCGACGGGAAGGTCCTCGTCGTGCTCGGTCGCGAAGACTCCGTGGCCCAACGGGCCTTTCGCAATCTCATCAACGTGACCACGATCGACGCCGGCGAGCTCAACGCGTACGACGTTCTTAACTGCGACTGGATCCTCTTTAGCGAAGCGACGCTGCCCAGCGCGAAGGAGAGTGCGTGATGCGCGACGCCTTGAGCATTTTGATTAGCCCGGTCATCTCGGAGAAGACCTACGCCCTGATGGATCAGGGAACCTACGTCTTCGTCGTGGACCCGCGCGCCACGAAGATTGACGTGCGCAACGCCGTGGAGCAGGCCTTCGACGTGACCGTCGTAAACGTCAACACCTTGAACCGCAAGGGCAAGCACACCCGAAACCGCCGCACGGGAGTGACGGGCACCAAGCCCGGCACCAAGCGGGCCATCGTCACCTTGCGCGCCGGTGACACGATCAACCTCTTCGAGAACTAAGGACGACCATGGCCCTACGCCGCCGCAAACCTACGAGCCCCGGTCGCCGCTTCCAGACGGTGTCGGACTTCGCCGACGTGACGACCGCCACGCCGGAGAAGTCGTTGCTGTCGGCCAAGCCCCGCACTGGCGGGCGCAACGCCCACGGTCGTAAGACCTCGCGACACCGCGGTGGGGGCCACAAGCGCCAGTACCGTGTCGTGGACTTCAAACGCAACAAAGACCACATTCCGGCCCGGGTCGCCACCATTGAGTACGACCCCAACCGCAGTTGTCGCATCGCTCTGCTGCACTACGTCGACGGAGAGAAGCGCTACATACTGGCGCCGCTCGGCCTCACGGTGGGCGACGTGGTCGAGTCGGGCCAAAAGGCCGACATTCGTAACGGCAACGCACTGCCCATGCGCTACATCCCGACTGGTTCGACCGTTCACAACGTCGAGCTTCGCCCCGGTGGCGGCGGGAAGATGGCCCGCAGCGCCGGCATGAGCGTGCAGTTGGTCGCGAAGGACGAGGCCTACGCCACGTTGCGCCTGCCCTCGACCGAGATGCGTCGCGTACCGCTCGACTGTCGCGCGACGTTGGGCACGGTAGGTAATTCGGAGCACGAACTCATCAAAATCGGTAAGGCCGGGCGTAATCGCTGGAAGGGTAAGCGCCCCCAGACGCGCGGCGTGGCGATGAACCCGGTGGACCACCCGCTCGGTGGTGGCGAGGGCAAGACGTCCGGGGGACGTCACCCGGTCTCTCCGTGGGGTCAACCCGAGGGCCGTACCCGTCTGCCCAAGAGTTCGGACGCACTCATTATTCGCCGGCGCCGCGGGCGCGGGGCACGGAGGTAGGTAGAAAATGTCACGAAGTCTCAAAAAGGGTCCATTCATCGATACCCACCTGCTGAAGAAGGTGGACGCGATGAACGCCGCGAGCGAGAAACGCGTCATTAAGACGTGGAGTCGCCGCTCCACCGTGATTCCCGACATGGTCGGTCACACGTTCGCCGTGCACGACGGACGCCGTCACGTGCCGGTGTTCGTGAACGAGTCGATGGTTGGACACAAACTCGGTGAGTTCGCCCCGACGCGGACCTTTAAGTTCCACGCCGGTCAAGAAAAGACGGGGCGGCGATAGTGGCCTACGTGAAGACCAACGAACGTCCCGGCACTCGGGCCTCGGTGCGCGGCTACCAGATGTCCGCGTCGAAGGCGCGTGTCGTGCTCAACCTCATTCGGGGCGAAGACGTGGCGAGCGCGCGAGAGATTCTCGCGTCGACGTCGCGCGAAGCCGCGAGCGTCATCGCGAAGGTTCTGGCGTCGGCGGTCGCTAACGCCGTTAATAACGACGCGATGAACATTGACGAACTCTACGTGTCGGCCGCCTACGCGGATGAGGGAATCACGATGAAGCGCTTCTCCCCGCGCGCCCGCGGGCGAGCGGGCAAGATCTTTAAGCGTTCTACCCACATCACCGTCATCGTTTCGCGGATGGACGAGGAGCGTTTGGAACTGTTTCAAGCCGCTCGCAGCGCTAGCGCTTTGGCGAGTCGGTCTCGCCGGGTCGCGACGTCACGGCGTCGGGCCGACCAGCAGGCCAGTGTGAACCGGCGCGAGGCCGCCCACGAGGCGCAGGCCGAACTCGACGCGCAGGCCGAAATCGAGGCGCAGGCCGAACTCGACGCGCAGGGAGAACTCGAAGCGCAGGGCGAACTCGAGTCGTCGTCGGCGGACTCTCCGCTCGGCGAGGGAGACGTTGTTGACGACGGGGACGCGACGCTCGAAGACCTTTCGCCAGACGACGAAACGCTCGGCGAGGGGGATTCCCCCGAGTCCGCGGAGGAGACGAACTAATGGGTCAAAAGGTCAACCCCTACGGATTCCGGCTGGGAATTACGACGGACTGGAAGTCGCGCTGGTTCAAGGAGCGCGGGTACCGAGACCTCGTTATCGAGGACTGGAAGATTCGCGACTACCTGACGCGTCAACTCGAGAGCGCCGCCGTGAGTCGTATTGAGATTGAGCGAAACTCCGATCGCGTTCGCGTCGACATACACACCGCGCGCCCGGGCATCGTCATCGGTCGGCGTGGGGCCGAGGCCGAACGGCTGAAGAAGGACCTGGAAAAGATCACCGGTCAGAAGAACAAGATCTCGCTCAACATCCAAGAAATCAAGCAGCCCGAACTGGACGCGGCCCTCATCGCTCAGGGCATCTGCGACCAGCTCATCCGCCGCGTGGCCTTTCGCCGAGCGATGAAGCGGGGCATCCAAACTGTTCAAAAGGCCGGGGCTCTGGGCGTGAGAATCCAGGCTTCGGGACGGCTCGGGGGCGCGGAAATGTCCCGCCGTGAGTCGTACCGCGAAGGTCGCGTGCCGCTGCACACCCTGCGCGCGGACATCGATTACGGGTTTCGTGAGGCCCGCACGTCGACCGGACGCATCGGCGTCAAGGTGTGGATCTACAAGGGCGACATTCTGCCCTACCAGTTGACCAACGACGAGAAGATCGTGCGCGAAGCGGCGATGGCCGCCGGCGACGCGATGCCGGTGGGGGCTGGGTCGGGCGCCCCGAAAGGTGTCGTGCGCGCGGGCGGGGGGCGACGGCGCGTGGACGCCGAGACCCTCGACGCCGAGACCACCCTCGACGAGGGCGCGCTAACCACGGACGTCAACCCCGCCGATTTGCTGGCCTCAACGCCGGAGGTGGAAGCGCAGTTGAGCGTCGAGGAAGAGATCGAACGCCGTACGGCGGTCGAGCACACCGACACGCCCCACTTTCGAAAGGACGCGGAGTAATCATGTTGATGCCCCGTAAGGTGAAGCACCGCAAGCAGATGCGCGGGCGGATGGCTGGAAACGCCAAGGGTGGGGTGGACCTCAACTTCGGCGACTTCGGCATCCAGGCGCTCGAGCGCGGCTGGATCACGGCCCGCCAGATCGAGGCCGCCCGTATCGCGATGACCCGTCACGTCAAGCGCGGCGGCAAGGTCTGGATCCGGGTCTTTCCCGACAAGCCGGTGACGCAAAAGCCCGCCGAGACCCGTATGGGTTCGGGTAAGGGTAACCCCGAGTTTTGGGTAGCCGTCGTCAAGCCCGGCCGCATGCTATTCGAGTTGGGTGGCGTGGACGAGGCCCTGGCGCGCGCCGCAATGGAACGGGCTATTCAAAAGCTCCCCATCAAGGCGAAGTTCGTCGTGCGACCCGGAACCCACGGAGTCCCGGAGGTCAGCATCTAATGGCTAAAACCAAAGAACACGTTGCGGAGATGAAGTTGCTCGGCGACAGCGAACTGCTCGGGCGTCTGGCCGAGGCCCGTCGCGAGCTGTTCAACCTGCGCTTTCAACTGGCGACCGGTCAGTTAGACAACTCCGCCCGGCTCGGCGCCGTGCGCAAAGACGTCGCGCGGTTGTCGACGTTCATGCGCGAGCGCGAGATCGCGGCCGCCGAAGCCCTGGAAGAAGGTGAAGCGTCATGAGTGAATCGAACGACGTTCGAAAGAACCCCCGCAAGGTCCGCGAAGGGGTCGTGGTGTCGGACAAGATGAACTCGACCTTGGTCGTGGCCGTCAACGAACGAGTCAGTCACCCCCGCTACAACAAGACCGTTCAGCGCACGAAGAAGCTCTACGTGCACGACGAGAAGAACGAGGCCAAAGTGGGCGATCGCGTCCGGGTTCAAGAGACCCGTCCGCTGTCGAAGTTGAAGCGGTGGCGCTTGACCGACGTCGTGGAGCGCGCGAAATGATCCAGCAAGAGTCAAGGCTGAAGGTGGCCGACAACAGCGGCGCGAAGGAGGTCCTGTGTATTCGTGTACTGGGGGGCACCCGTCGACGCTACGCCTCCATCGGGGACGTGTTCATCGCCACCGTCAAAGACGCCATCCCCGGGGCGGCGGTGAAGAAGGGTGACGTCGTGCGCTGCGTCGTTGTGCGCACCGCTAAGGAGAAGCGTCGGCCCGACGGCTCCTACATCAAGTTTGACGAGAACGCGGCGGTGCTGATCAACGACCAACTCCAGCCGCGCGGTACGCGTATTTTCGGGCCCGTGGGACGCGAACTGCGCGACAAGAAGTTCATGCGAATTATCTCTCTGGCGCCGGAGGTGCTCTGATGAAGATTCACAAAGGTGACGACGTGCTCGTACTGTCGGGCAAGTTCCGCGGTACCCGCGCCAAGGTTGAAGAGGCGAGGCCGAGCGTCAATAAGGTCGTCCTCGATGGCGTTAACATCGCCAAACGCGCGACGAAGCAGAGCGGCGCCACGATGCAGGCCGGCATTATCGATAAGTTGATGCCCCTCGACGCGTCCAACGTGGCGGTATGGTGCTCGGGTCATAAGGGGCCCGCCAAAGTGGGGGCCGAAGTTCGCGACGGCGTGAAGTTGCGGGTCTGCCGCAAGTGTGGGGCGACGCTATGACGACCGCCACCCGACCGCGCCTCAAGGTCCGTTTCGACGACGAGGTTCGCGCCGCCCTTAAAGAGGAGCTGGCGCTCGACAACGTGATGATGGTGCCGCGCCTCGACAAGATCGTTCTCAACTCCGGTGTGGGGCGCGCCACTCAACAGGCGTCGCTCTTAGAGGGCGCCCAGCGTGACCTCGAACTGATAACCGGTCAGCGACCGGTCGTGACGCGCGCGAAGAAGTCCGTCGCGAGCTTCAAGCTCCGCGAAGAGCAGCCCATTGGGGTGAAG
Source organism: Actinomycetes bacterium (assembly GCA_021815645.1). GTDB lineage: Bacteria > Actinomycetota > Acidimicrobiia > Acidimicrobiales > RAAP-2 > RAAP-2. The sequence goes on along the minus strand of JAKBAB010000011.1, from coordinate 16,243 downwards.
GTCACCCTGCGCGGCGACCGGGCCTGGGAGTTCTTCGACCGACTGATCAGCCTCGCCATCCCGCGCATCCGAGACTTTCGGGGACTGTCGGCTAAGTCCTTTGACGGTCATGGCAACTACACCTTCGGCGTCAACGATCAGTTGATATTCCCCGAGATCGATTACGACAAGATCGACGCCCCGCGGGGCTTCGACATCACGATTGTGACAACGGCCACCAACGACGAGCACGGACGCGCCTTTCTGCGCGCCTACGGCTTTCCCTTCAAGCAGGAGAATCGATAAGCATGGCGAAGAAATCACTTCGGATCAAGCAGCGCGCAACCCCCAAGTTCTCGACGCGCGCCTACTCGCGCTGCGAGCGGTGCGGTCGGCCGCGGTCGGTCTATCGCAAGTTCGGCCTCTGTCGGATCTGCCTGCGCACTATGGTCCACGCCGGAGAGATCCCCGGCGTCACGAAAGCCAGTTGGTAGGAGGAACGTTATGACAATGACCGACCCCATCGCCGACATGCTGACCCGAATTCGTAACGCCAACTCGGCGATGTTCGACAGCGTAAAAATGCCCAGTTCTAAGTTGAAAGAGAGCTTGGCCAAATTGCTCGAGCGCGAAGGATTCATCGCGGGCTACACGGTCACGAACGTGGCGGACCGACCGGGCGCCCAACTCGAGATCAACCTCAAGTACTCCGAGGACCGCGAAAAGACGATTATCGGCATCAAGCGGGTGTCGAAGCCGGGGCTGCGTATCTACAAGAAGTCCGATCAGATGCCCAAAGTCCTCGGTGGAGTCGGCGTCGCGGTCGTCTCGACGAGTCACGGACTTATGACCGACCGCGAAGCGCGTAAGGCCAAACTCGGTGGCGAGGTGCTCTGCTATGTGTGGTAGCAATCGGACCCCACGACGAGAGGAGAGCTGATGAGCCGCATCGGACGAAGCCCCATTTCGGTCCCGGCGGGCGTAGAGGTCGCCGTGGCCAGTGACGTCGTTACGGTCAGTGGCCCTAACGGCACCATGTCGCGCACGTTGCCCAGTGGGGTGAACGTACGTCGCGACGGCGACGTCGTCGTCGTCGAGCGGGCCAGTGAGGAAACGGCCCACAAGGCGCTGCACGGACTAACGCGCACGCTGATCGCCAACATGGTGACCGGCGTCACCAGCGGGTGGACCAAGGAGTTGGAGATCATCGGCGTGGGTTACCGCGCCGCCCCCGGGGCGAGCGGAGTGCTCGACCTGGCCCTCGGCTTTAGCCACCCCGTGCGGTTCACCGCGCCCGAGGGCGTCACCTTCGACGTCCCCACCCCGACGCGGGTCGTCGTCAAGGGGGCCGATAAGGAAGTCGTCGGCCAGGTCGCCGCTAATATTCGCAAACTACGTAAGCCCGAGCCCTACAAGGGTAAGGGTGTGCGCTACCTCGGAGAACGAGTGGCGCGTAAAGCTGGAAAGGCCGCAAAATAATGGCACGCACTACTCGTGAACTGCGCCTACGTCGGCACCGCCGAGTGCGCCGGCGCATTTCGGGCACCGCCGAGCGGCCCCGCGTGGCGGTCAGTCGAACCAACAAGCACATCTCGGCTCAGATCATCGACGACGTCGCCGGCCGTACCCTCGCGGCGGCCTCCTCGGTCGAGCCGGCGCTGCGCGCTACGACCGGTGGCAACGTCGTCGGCGCCAAGGCAGTCGCGCAGTTGCTCGCCGAGCGGGCCAAGGCCGCCGACATTTCGGTGGTGGTTTTCGACCGGGGCGGCTTCGACTACCACGGTCGAGTGGCGGCCTTCGCCGAAGAGTTGCGCGCCCACGGACTGGAGTTTTGATGAGTGATTTAGAGCAGTTCGAAGAGCGAACCATCAAAGTTAACCGGGTTTCGAAGGTCGTCAAGGGTGGTCGGCGGTTCTCCTTTACCGCCCTGATGGTCATCGGCGACGGTAAGGGGCGAGTGGGACTCGGTTACGGCAAGGCCAAAGAGGCCGGCCTGGCGGTCCAAAAGGGCATCGAAGAGGCGCGTAAGAACCTCTTCGACGTGCCCCTCGCGGGCACCACGATTGTCTACCCGGTCATCGGGAGCGCCGGAGCCGGACGGGTACTCATGAAGCCGGCCGCTCCGGGCACGGGCGTCATCGCCGGAGGCGCCGCGCGCGCGATCCTCGAAATGGCCGGCGTCAAGGACATCATCGCGAAGTCACTCGGTTCGTCGAACGGCATCAACGTGGCTCACGCGACCATTGAGGGCCTCAAGCAGCTTCGCCGACCCGAAGAGCTGGCGAAGTTGCGCAATCAGCCGGCCGATCACGTCATCCCCTCGGGGACGTTGCGCGCGTACCGCGAGCGTCAGCGCGAGGGCGATCTCTTCAAAGTTACGGAGGTGTGACCGTGCTCAAAGTCACCCAAATACGCTCGTCCATCGCCACTAAGCCCAAGCACCGCGGGACGCTGCGCGCCCTCGGACTGCGCGGCATCGGTCAGTCCAACGTCCTACCCGATCGACCCGAGATCCACGGGATGATCGCGCGCGTTCCGCACTTAATTACCGTAGAAGAGGTGTCGTCATGAAGTTGCACGAACTCCAGCCGGCGGCCGGATCGACCCACCGTAGGAAGATCGTGGGCCGGGGGATCGCCGGTAAGGGTGGCAAGACGGCGGGCCGTGGTACCAAGGGTCAAAAGGCGCGCCGCCAGATCCCGGCCGGTTTCGAAGGGGGACAGATACCCCTCCTCGAGCGCATTCCGAAGTTGAAGGGATTCACCAACCCCTTTCGGGTCAACTACACCCCCGTTAATCTCGACGCCCTGAGCGCACTTGAGGTACGGGTTATTAATCCCGACGTTTTGGCCGCGCACGGTCTCGTGCGCAAAAAGGCCCTCGTCAAGGTGCTGGGCCGCGGCGAAGTCGTAGGCGCCCTCGACGTGTCGGCCCACGCCTTTTCCGACTCGGCCCGAAGCGCTATCGAGGCGGCGGGCGGGACCGTGACGTTAGTGGATCTGCCCTTCGCCGTGCGTCCGGCCGCATCGGGTAACCAACACCAGAACCGTTAGGGTCGTAGAGTGCTCCAGCGACTCGGGAACATCTTTCGCGTACCGGACCTTCGCAACAAGGTCCTGTTCACCATCGCGATTATCTGTCTCTACCAGCTGGGCGCGAACCTGCCGATTCCCGGCGTTAGTTGGTCCCAGGTCCAGTTACTCGAGGCCAAGGCCGGCGCCAGTGGAGTGCTCGGCTTCCTAAATCTCTTCTCCGGTGGTGCGTTGACGCGACTGGCCGTCTTTGGCCTGGGCGTTATGCCCTACATCACGAGTTCCATCGTCATCCAACTACTGACGACCGTTATTCCGAAGCTGACCGAGTGGCGCGATCAAGGTGCCGTGGGTCAAAAGCGCATTACCCAGACCACGCGCTACCTCACCATCGGCCTCGCTCTGCTGCAGTCGACGGGACTCGTCTACGCCTTCCACGGACACGACCAGGCGCTCTTGGGTTTCAGTATCGACCTCATTCCACGCTTTAACTTCTGGCTCGGACTTTTCATGGTCGTGATCTTGACCGCCGGAACCGCCTTCGTGATGTGGTTGGCCGAGTTGATTACCCAGCGGGGCATCGGTCAGGGTATGTCGCTGCTCATCTTCGCCAACGTCGTGGCCGGACTGCCGTCGGGCGGCCGGGCCGTCTACGCCGAAGGTGGCCCGACGAAGTTCTTCATCATCTTGGTCGTCTCGTTGGGTCTCTTGGTACTCATCGTCTTCATGGATAACGGTCAGCGCCGCATTCCCGTTACGTTCGCGCGACGGGTCGTCGGCCGCCGTGAGATGGGCGGGAGCTCCACGTACATTCCCCTAAAGGTCAACCAGTCGGGCGTTATTCCCATCATCTTCGCCTCGTCGGTGCTCTACATCCCGGTCTTGCTGTCGAATATCGTGCCGTGGGCGAGCTTCCAGCACTTCGTCTCGTCATCGCTTCAGCCGACGAACTTCTTCTACATAGTCTCGGACTTCGTCCTGATTCTGGCCTTCACGTTCTTCTACGTCTACATCGCTTTCGAGCCGCACCAGCAAGCCGAACTGCTCCGCCAACAAGGTGGCTTCGTGCCGGGAATCCGCCCCGGTATGCCCACCGAAAAGTACTTCGCTCGAATGCTCTCGCGACTGACCGTCGTCGGAGCGGTCTTTCTGGCGTCGGTCGCGGTCGTGCCGAGCATCTTGATGGCCCTTTGGAGCATCAATCGATTCCCCTACTACGGCACGACTTTGCTCATTGCGGTGGGCGTCTCGCTCGAAACGATGCGACAGATCGACTCACAGCTCATGATGCGTAACTACGAAGGCTTCCTCAAGCGATAGCCATGGCGCAGATGAACCTCGTCCTCCTGGGTAAGCAGGGCGCCGGCAAGGGAACCCAGAGCCAGCGGCTGTGCGCCACTCACTTTCTGGTTCACATCTCGACCGGCGATATTCTGCGAGCCGCCGTGGCCGCCGACAGCGCCCTCGGCCGGCGCGTGGCCGAAGTGCTCGACGCCGGGGGCCTGGTGTCGGACGATCTGGTCAACGAGTTGGTGCGCGAGCGCGTCGCGCGGCCCGACGCGGCCCACGGGGCTCTCTTCGATGGTTTCCCCCGCACCATTCCCCAGGCGCAGGCGCTCGACGAGATTCTGGCCCCTCACGGCGTCTCGCTGGTCATCAACCTCGACTTACCCGACGAACTCGTGTTGGCGCGCCTCTCGTCGCGGCGCGTCTGTCAGGAGTGCGGCAAGATTTACGGCGAGGCCGACGTGTCGGCGATTTCGGGGACGTGCGAGATCTGCGGCGGTGACGTTGTCCAGCGCAGCGACGACCAGCCCGAGGCCATCACCAGACGGCTCGAGATGTTCCGTCGCGACACGGTCCCGTTGATTGACTACTACCACCAGCGCGGACTGCTCGTAACCGTCGACGGCGACGGGACCCTCGACGACGTAACCGCGGCCATCGAGGCGGCGATCGATCGACGGAGTACCCCGTGATTCGCTCGAAGGACGAACTCGACAAGATGCGCCGAGCCGGGAGAGTCGTCGCGGAGATGCTCGAAGAGACGCGAGCGGCGATAAGGCCCGGTGTAACGACGCGTGAACTGAACGACGTAGCCGCGGAGGTGATTGAACGTCGCGGCGCGCGCTCGAACTTCCTCAACTACCACGGTTTCCCCGCGGTCATCTGCACGAGCCCCAACGACATGATCGTCCACGGAATCCCCGGAGAGTACGTATTGCGCGAAGGTGACATCATCTCGGTGGACGCCGGCGCCATCGTCGAGGGGTACCACGGCGACGCGGCCTACACCGCGGCCGTGGGGACGGTCAGCCCCCTCGCCGCGCGGCTCATCGAGGTCACCGAGCGGTCCCTTTGGGCGGGTATCGATCAACTGGTGGCCGGTTCGCGACTCCACGAAGTCGGTCGGGCGGTCCAGAAAGTCGCCGAAGCGGCTGGGTTTTCGGTGGTGCGCGAGTACGTGGGTCACGCCATTGGTACCGAGATGCACGAAACCCCCCAGGTACCCAACTACTGGCCCGGCACCCCCGGACCTACCCTCAAATCCGGGATGGTCTACGCCGTCGAGCCGATGGTCAACGTGGGCCGTTACGAGACGGTCGCCCTCGACGACGGGTGGAGCGTTGTGACCGCGGACGGCCAGCTGTCGGCTCACTTCGAACACACCATCGCGGTCACCGACGACGGACCCGAGGTCTTCACCCGGCCCTAGGGCCACGCGACTTTCGGGCGGACATCTCCTTGGTCGCCCGGGCGCGAGACTCACACGGCGCCATCGACGTTACGCGGGTGCGCGAAAACTCTCCAACAGGTGGTCGAGCAGTTGGTGCTGCCGCGAAGGGGGGACCCGGGAGGGGAAGTGGACCCGCTCCACGCTGACCCCGTCGATCAGTACGAGCAACTGCTGGGTCGCCAACTCTAAGTCGAGGTCTTCGCGCAGTTCGCCCAGTTTCGCGGCGTCGCGCAGACTGGCCAACAGGCTGTCGTGGAGGTGATCAACTTCGTCGCGGCCGAGCTGGCCGAGGCGCTCGTCGGAGAGCATCCGCCCCCAAAAACTCACCTCGATGCGCGCTTCGAGCTCCCGTTCCTTATCGAGGGGCAGCGCTTCGAGCATCGCGACGCGCAGGGCGGATAGTCCCGTTCGACCCCGGAGCTTGCGTTCGGTGCGTTCTCGAACTCTTCGGTGGGACAGCAGTAACGCCGAGGCCAAAATGTCCTGTTTGTCGTTGAAGTAGTGCGACAAGATGCCCTGGGAGCACTCGGCCTCTCGCGCGATAGCGCGCACGGTGGTGTTGGCTAGTCCGTCGCGGGCGATGACCGCCCACGTCGCGGCGAGAATCTCGTCACGACGTACGTCCCAGTCAACAATTTTTGGCACTCCACCCCACTCGCTTCACGGCCGTGGTGGCGAGCGTACCGCAACTATCGACGGAACGGACAGGTTGGTGAGTTGATTTTGGTCGGGCGTCCGTATAACGTCGTCCCCGTACGCGCCACGGCGCCGTCGAGGGGAGTTCGGTGACGACAAGAGACGGGCGATCGGCGGCGGTGGACGACGCTCGCAGCGCGCTGGTCGCCTTCGGCCGACGGCTGGTCAGTGAAGGGCTGGCCATTGGGACGGCGGGGAATCTGAGCGTGCGGGTTGATGACCTCATCGCGATTACCCCGAGCAGTCTGGCGTACGAACTGCTCGAACCCGACGACATCTGCGTCATGTCACTCGACGGACGCCAGGTAGACGGGCGGGCGGCCCTGTCGTCGGAGTGGCCCCTGCATTCGAGCATCTACGAAGCGACTGACGCCGGGGCCGTGGTGCACACGCACTCGCCCGAGGTCGTCGCCCTGTCGGCGACCTGCGAAGCCCTCCCGGCCATTCACTACGCCATCGTCGCGCTCGGGGGCCCCGTTCCCGTTGTCGGTTACACCCGCTTTGGTTCGCGACAGTTGGCCAACAACGCCGTGGAGGTTCTCGCGACCCACCGCGCGGCCATACTGCAAAATCACGGGGCGGTCACCTACGGAGCGACGCTCGTTCAGGCGTTCGAGCGCGCTCTTTTGCTCGAATGGCTCGCCCACGTTTATCGACTGTCGCTCGCTTACGGAACGGCGCGGATCTTGACGACGGAAGAGCTCGATGACGTTGCGGCCGAGGCGGCGCGCCGTCGTTACGGTGGCTTGAGCGAAGGGCAGGCGCCGCGGTGAACCTAACTTTGGCCGACTGCGGGGACGTGGTCTGTTGGGGTGTACACATCCTCGACGTGTTGGGCCGGCCGGTGGAAGTCATTCCCCCCGGTCAGCACTCGGTCCTCATCGACGAAATACGCTTAACGGCCGCGGGCACGGCCGCGGGCACCAGCGTCGACCTCGCCAAACTCGGCGTACGGGTCCGAAACGTTGGTGCTTTGGGCGACGACTACATCGGCGACGTGGTCGCGGATCTTCTCTCTTCGCAAGGGGTCGACGTGACCCACGTCATTCGCCGACGGGGTGAGCGAACCTCGGCGACGATACTGCCCATACGACCTAACGGGGAGCGCCCGGCCCTGCACGCGGCGGGCGCGAGCGCAACGGCCACTTTCGGGGATTTCTCACCGGAAACGTGGACGATGGTGGAGAGCGCGAGAGTAGTCCACCTCGGCGGCCTCGACGCGATGCCCGCGCTCGATTCGGAAGGAGTAGCCGCCGTGGTCGCGCGCGCGCGTGAGCGAGGCGCCGTCGTCACGATGGACGTCCTACGTAACGAAGGGCCCGAGGGGCTAGAGCGAATGGCCCCGATTTTGCGCTACGTGAATTGGTTTTGTCCCAACGACGAGCAGCTGCGGACGTTGACTGGACGCGACGACCTAGAGGAGGCGGCCCACGTCGTGCGCCAGCGAGGCGTCGACGGAGTGGTCGTCACCCGCGGTGCTCAGGGCTGCCTCGTCGTCGAGGCCGAACGGACGACGGGCTTTCCGGCCCTGGCGGTGGACGTCGTAGACACGACGGGCTGCGGGGACGCGTTCGACGCGGGCTTCGTCGCCGGTTTGGTGGCTGGACTCGAGCCCCTCGAGGCGGCGTGGTTGGCTACGGCGTGCGGCGCCCTCGTGGCTACCGGGCTCGGGTCGGACGCGGGAATCGTGGACCTCGCCCAAGTAGTAGCGCGCCTCGCGTCTTGGGACGACTGCCCCGACGCCGTGGGCGTGGCCGGTGCGCTGCGCGAGTTTGTTAATCAGTGAATAAGTGAGAGAGGCCGGACGTGACGAGTGAGAGTGGAACCGCAGTAGTGGGGACAGGCGCCCCGCGTCTTCGTGATAACGAGTTACGCGCCAGGGCCGCGCGGGTAATCCCCGGGGGGATGTACGGCCACCTCAACGTGGGTGCCTTGCCGCCCGAGTACCCGCAGTTCTTTCGAAGCGGTCAGGGCGCGCGGGTTATCGACGTGGACGGGCGCGAGTACGTCGACCTCATGTGTAGTTGGGGACCGGTCATCCTCGGACACCGCCACGGTGCGGTGGAGGCGGCCGCGCGAGCGCAGACCAACTCGGGAGACTGCCTGAATGGTCCCTCGGAGCGAATGGTCGAACTGGCCGAGCGATTGGTCGAGGTCGTCTCGCACGCCCAGTGGGCGATGTTTCAAAAGAACGGTACGGACGCGACCACGCTATGCGTTACGGTGGCCCGCGCCGAGACCGGCCGGCCGCGGGTGCTCGTCGCGAGCGGCGCGTATCACGGCGCGGCGCCCTGGTGCACGCCGGTACTGGCCGGCACGACGCCGCAGGACCGGGCGAATATCGGTTACTACACCTACAACGACCTCGAGTCCGTACGCGCGGCGATGACCGACGAAGTGGCGGCCATCGTCGTGTCGCCGTTCAAACACGACGCCGGTTTCGACCAGGAACTCGTCGACGTCGCGTTCGCGAAAGGTCTGCGCGCCCTGTGTGATGAGACGGGCGCCGCGCTCATCCTCGACGACGTTCGCGGTGGACTTCGACTCAATTTCGGGGGCAGCTGGGAGCCCATTGGTGTGGAACCGGACCTCTCCGCGTGGAGTAAGGCCATCGCCAACGGTTACGCCCTGGCCGCCGTGCTCGGGCGCGACCGGTTCCGGGCCGCGGCCACGTCGCTCTTTACAACGGGCTCATTTTGGTTCTCGTCGGTCGCCATGGCCGCTTCGCTCGCGACGTTGTCCGCGCTCGAGAGCGAAGACGCCGTAGCGACCATGCGAAGTCGCGGTGAGGCGTTTCGGGCCGGTCTCGCGAGCCAGGCCCAACGCTGGGGGTTCACGATCCTCCAGAGTGGGCCGCCGCAGATGCCCTACGTCACTTTCGCCGGCGACGTCAACCACAAAGTAGCGACCGCCTTCGCCACCGCGGCGCTCCGTCACGGTCTCTACTTGCACCCGCGACACAATTGGTTCGTTTCGGCGGCGATGACCGACGGAGACCTCGACCTCGCACTCACGGCCTCGGACGGCGCTTTTCGCGAGTTACGGGCGGCTGCTTCGAACGGGCGCTGAGCGTGGTCGAGTTGCCCCCCTACGCGTCGCTGCCGCGCGACGGCGACGGCGTCGCGACGGCGTGGGGTCTCTTCGGCGAGGACGACTCGCTCGGTCGCTTGAACCTGATTGACGAGGCGGTGGTCGTCGCGGCCGCTCGGCTAGTGCGTCGCGGCGTGTCGTTCGGTCTCGACGCGGCACTCGATACGTTCCGCCCGCCCCTGGACGTGACCCGCTCGCTTCACGCGCACCGCGTGCTCGTCCCCGCCGGTGACGCGTCGGAGGATCTCGACGACGTGGTCGACAATCTCTTTCTCCAGATCTCGAGTCAGTGGGACTCCCTCGCGCACGTGGCGGCGCGCCCGGGAGTTTTTTACAATGGACGATCCGTCGCCGACGTGCTCGAGCGCGGTCGCAATACCATCGACCACTGGAGTCGCCGCGGCGTAGTCACGCGCGGCCTCTTACTCGACGTCGCGCGCGTTAGCTCACGCGACCCCACCGGGCGGGGCGGAGCCATTACGGTCGAGGAGTTAGAGGCCGCGCGCACGGCCCACTCCCTGACGTACTCTGCGGGCTGCGCGATCGTTATCCGGACGGGATTTCTTTCGTGGTACCGCTCGCTCGGGCCCGACGAGCGCGCGGCGCTGAGCCAAGATTTGGTCGCGCCGGGCGTCGAGCACACCGAAGAGATGGCTCAGTACCTCTGGGACAGTGGGGCGGCCGCCGTGGCTACTGATACCTTCGCCCTGGAGGTGTGGCCGCCGGACTTTTCCGACCAGGCTCGACCCTTCGGCTTCTTACATCGGGTCCTCATCGGCCAGTTCGGCTTCGCGATCGGGGAGTTATGGGACCTCGAGGCCCTGGCCGCGGACTGCGCCCGGGACGCGGTGTACGAATTTCTCCTCGCCAGTGCCCCCCTGCACGTACGCGGGGCGGTGGGCTCTCCCGCGAACGCCCTGGCCGTCAAGTAGGGAATTTATTTTTATTGGACGTCCGGCTTGAAATGGGGGCTCGTGCCACGTATGCTTGCCCGATTATCGCAGCCGAGCTGATCAGCGGAAGATCGTTGTGTGGTTCGACCCAAGGGAGGCAGGAGGGGTTGTGTTGAGCACTCGCGAAGTTAGTTACCGGTCGCGGCGGCACCGTTACTGGATGGTCGAAGGGGCGCTGGCGCTCGCGATGGTGGGGTTGGTCCTGCCCGCCGTTAGCGCCTCGGCTTCGGTTAAGAGCCACACGACCTCCACGGTCTGTTCGGGCACACCGGTCCGGGGCGGATCGCTCACCTACGCCCGTCAAACGGGGCCGGTGACGCTCAACCCCTTCTTTCCCACCAACGGCAACGGTGACATTTTCGCCGACACGCTCTTGTATCAGGGACTCGTCATGCCCGACCCCACCGGGAAAACGCAGAACATCGTGCCCGCGGTCGCCAGTAGTTGGACGGTGTCCGCGAACGGACTGAGCTACGTATTTCACATCCGCCCGGGCATAAAGTTCTCGAACGGTCAGCCCGTGACCGCGGCCGACGTGGTCTTTTCCCTCGACTACTTCGCGAACCCCAAGCTCGACGAGACGGCCGTTCTGTCGGGGGGCTTTAAGAGCGCGCGCGCCCTTAACAACTCGACCGTCGAGATGACTCTCTCGACGCCGACGCCGGGTCTGCTCTACAACATGAGCATCTTCGACGCGTTTATCGTGCCGAAGAACCTCGTCACGAAGGAGGGTAAGAATTTTTGGAACAATCCGGTGGGTACCGGACCGTTCAAGCTGAACAAGTGGGTCCGCGGCTCGTCGATCTCCTTCAGCCGTAACACCTACTACTGGCAGCCGGGTCTGCCGTACCTGAACTCGGTGACCTACCAGTACGCGCAGAACGACAACACGCGCCTACTGGACTTGGAGAACAACCAGGCCCAGATCGCCGACGGCATCCCCTTCTCCCAAGTGGCCACCGTCAAGTCCAACCCCAAGCTCGTTCTGCAACCGGCCAAAGTGCCCTACTGGGTGGGACTGTGGCTCAACCACCAGCGCAAGCAGTTCCAAAACCTCGACGTTCGCTTGGCGATGGAGTACGCGATTAATCGCCCGCTCATCAACAAGACCGTCTTCGACGGCCTGGGGACCATACCCAACAGCGTCTTGCCCCAACTCAAGTACGACGCCCCCAACTCGGTAGTCAAGCCCTACAGCTACAACTTGGCGCTGGCGAAAAAGTACATGGCCAAGTCGGACTTCCCGAAGGGCTTTTCCACGACGTTGCAGTACCCGAGCGGTTACGCCGAGTACACGAACCTGGTCCTCATCCTCCAGGCCGAGTGGGCTTCGATTGGCATCAAGGTCAAGCTGATCAGCGAGGACCAGGCCACCATGACGGCGCTGTACATGAAGGGTCAGTACGACCTAACCTTCCCCTACGCCGAGTTCACGAGTGACGTCACGGTCCCCGACGAGTACGCGACGTTCGTTACGACCTACGGCGGCGGTGGGTACAGCTTCTTCTCGTGGTGGAACGACCCGACCATCGCCAACATGGTCACGACCTTCGACCACACCCAGAGCAACGCCGCGCGGGTGACGATGTGGCCCAAGATTCAGGCCGCGCTGATGGCCCAGACCCCCTTCATCAACGTGATGGACTTGCCCTTTTTGAACGCGCACCAGTCGAACGTGTGCGGGACGTACCTCGACCCGCTCGGTGCCGACTCTCTGCAGTACACGTGGATTGCGCCGTAATCGCCCACGCGTCGTGTCACAGCCTCGTAGCCACCGAGACCCCTCTCCCCTAGGGGGGGTCCGGTGACGGGGTACGTGGCGCGGCGCGTCGGCGTGAGCCTGATCCAACTAGTACTGCTGTCGTTCTTCGCCTTCTCCCTCATCCACTTCGTGCCGGGCAATCCCGTGGCGACCATGCTGGGACCTCGAGCGACGCCGAGCGAGATACGCCAAATCAGCGACAGCCTGGGGCTAAATCAACCCCTCGCCAAGCAGTTCGGACTCTTCCTCGGTCACTTGGTGACCGGGCACTTCGGGACGTCCTTCACCTTTTCTCAGAGCATCTCGTCACTGATCGCCCAGCGCGCCGTGCCCAGCCTGGCCCTGATCGCCTACGGCCTCATCGTGGCGCTGGTTCTCGGGGTCCCGCTCGCGGTGGCGTCGGCGCTGCGCGCGGAGCGACCACTCGATCACGGGATCCGGGTGTTCACGACCATCAGTTTCGCCATGCCGACATTTTGGTCCGGTCTAATTCTGGCGGTCGTTTTCGCTCTGAAACTTCACTGGCTCCCGGTGTCGGGCTACGGCTCGGGGTTCTTCGGCGTCGTCCAGTCACTGACCTTGCCGGCCATCGCCCTGGGGTTATCACTGTTGGCGGTCATCGTACGAACGCTGCGAACGAGCATCCGACACGTACTGTCGCTCGAGTACATCGAGGCCGCGAACGCCCGCGGACTTTCTACGCGGCGGATACTTACCCGCCACGTTATGCGTAACGCGGTAATGCCGACGATTACCGTGCTCGCGGTCAACGTCGGTTTCCTCATCGGTGGCACGGTCGTGCTCGAACAGGTTTTTCAGATACCGGGACTGGGCACGTTACTGTTCCAAGCGGTCGAACAGCGCGACTACCCCCTAGTTGAGACGATCGCGGTACTGGCGGGCGCCGTCGTGGTCTTCCTCAATCTCGCCACCGACCTGATGCAGGTCGTGCTCGACCCACGGGTTCGACCGGGGGTGCGCAGTGAGTAACGCGCTCGCGCTCGTGAGGTCTCGCCGCTGGTCGATTCGTCGCCTACAGAACTGGGAGCTAACGACGGGCTTCTTCGTCGTTGGCCTGCTACTGGTCGCCTCGCTGCTGGCGCCCTACCTCGCCCCCTATCCGCCCAACCAGGTCAACGTCCTCGTCGCCCTCCAGGGGCCGTCGTGGCACCACTGGATGGGGACGGACTTCGTGGGCCGTGACGTGTGGTCGCGCGTGCTATTCGGGCTGCGCATCGACGTGCTAATTGTGGCCCTCATCACTTATTTGGGTCTGGTCGTTGGGGTGATTATCGGAACGGTCTCCGGCTACGTCGGGGGCTGGTTCGACGCGATCGTCGGTCGGGTCGCCGACACCGTCGTGGCCTTCCCCTTCATCGTCTTGGTGCTGGCGGTCGTGGCCATCGTCGGTCCCGGCCTCAAGGGTGTGGCGATCGGCATCGTAATCGTGGGCTGGGCCCTCTACGCCCGCCTGGCGCGCGCCGAGATGCTCTCGCTGCGCGAGCAGCCCTTCATCATGTCGACGCGCGCCCTCGGGTACTCCCACCTAAGAACGATCTTTCGCCACGCGCTGCCCAACCTGGTTCGAACGAGCCTCGTGTACTCAACGGTCGACGTGGTGGTCAACATGCTCGTGCTGGCGGGCATGTCCTACTTGGGGCTGGGTCAACAGGCGCCGGGGGCCGATCTCGGTTCGATCATCGCGAGCGGCCAGGGTTACCTGCTCAGTGCGTGGTGGATAACGACGCTGCCCGGAGCCGTCTTGGTCCTGTTCGGGTTTGGGGTGAGCCTCATCGGTGACGGCATAACCCGCGGGGACCTCGCTCAGGGGCGACTATGACCGACCCGCTGCTCAACGTCGAAGAACTGTCCATCGCCTTTCGCCAACGACGCGGAGAGTTGACCGTCGTGCGCGACGTTAGCTTCGACGTGGGCGTGGGTGAAGTGGTTGGGCTAGTGGGAGAGTCCGGTTCGGGTAAGAGCGTGAGTTGCCGCTCCATTTTGCGCCTCATGCCCGCCCACGGCGTCATGCGCGCGCGGGCCATTGAGTTTCTCGGGCGCGACGTCACTAAATTGTCCGATCGCGAGTTGCGCGACCACCGTCGACACAACGTCGGCATGGTCTTTCAAGACCCCTACAGTTGCCTCAACCCCACCCAGCGCGTGGGCGAACAGGTCGCCGAGGCGTTACGGGTTAACGCCGGAATGAGCAAGATCGACGCCCGCGCCCGAACGATTGAACTGTTCGAGAGCGTCGGAATTGATCGGGGTGCGGAGCGTCAACGCTCCTACCCCCACGAACTCTCCGGGGGGATGCGCCAGCGGGTCATGATCGCCATCGCCATTTCCGCGGGCCCGAAGTTACTCATCGGAGACGAACCGACGACCGCCCTCGACGTCACGACCCAGGCGCAGATCTTGGCGCTGATGAGCCGACTGCGCGACGACACGGGTATGGCGGTGCTGCTGGTCTCGCACGACTTCGGGGTCGTCGCTCAGGTCTGCGACCGCGTGGTCGTGATGTACGGCGGCCGGGTGATGGAGAGTGGACCGGTCACCCAAGTCTGTACCGAGCCCCAACACCCCTACACGCGGGCCCTACTGGAGTCCATTCCCCGCCTGGAGGCGGCCGGGCGGCGCGTACGACGTGAGGGCATACCCGGGCAGCCACCGAATCCCGCCGACGTCGGCGAGGGCTGTCCGTTCGCCGACCGGTGCGCGCACGCGAGCGCGCGCTGCTCGTCGGTGGACATGTCCCTACGCCCCGTTGGGCCGAGCCACGTGACGGCCTGCCCGTTCGTGGGGGAGTGGAGCGACCCGCCCGGGGCTACAGAGTCGTCGCGAGTGGGTGGGCCGTCGTGACCGCGGGACCGACGCTCGAGGTCGAGGGACTGAGTAAGAGTTTCGCGCTGCGCCGTGGTTGGACCGACGCCGTGGCCCGTCGAAAACGACCGGCCCACGCCGCGGTTGACGACGTGAGTTTTCAGTTGGCGCCCGGAGAGATTCTCGGGCTGGCCGGCGGATCGGGCAGCGGCAAAACCACGTTGGCCCGAATGATTATCCGGCTCGTCGAACCCGACGCCGGGCGTATTACTTTCGACGGCGTAGACGTGCGATCCCTGTCGGGACGGGCCCTTCGTGAGACCCGTCGACGGATGCAGATGGTCTTTCAAGACCCCTACTCGTCGCTCAACCCCCGGATGAGCGTGGGTGCGGCGATACTCGAAGCCGGTCGCGTACACCACCAGAGCGGTAGCGAGCACCCCGAACAGTTCGTCGCGCGCTTTCTCGACTTCGTGCGTCTGCCCGCGGCGACGGCGCGCAGACGCCCCGAGGAGTTATCGGGGGGGCAGCGACAGCGCGTCGCTATCGCGCGCGCCCTCGCGGTGGGTCCCGACGTGGTGATCGCCGACGAGGCGGTGAGCGCCCTGGACGTGTCCATCCAGACCCAGTTGCTCAACCTCTTTCTCGACCTGCGCGACGAACTGGGCCTCTCCATTATTTTCGTCGCTCACCAGCTCTCGGTGATCGCCGAAGTGGCCGACCGAGTGGCGATCATGCACCTCGGCCGCGTCGTCGAAGTGGGACCGACGGCCGAAGTGTTTCGCGCGCCACGCGACGAGTACACCCGGTCGTTGCTGGCCGCTCACCCCCACCCCGCGCCGCTGCGGGCGTCGTCGAAACTACGAGAGGAGACCTCGTGACCGAACCCCCCGGGGAGTTGATTGATCGGATCGAAGAGCGGGCGAGGTTTATCCGGCTCGAGACCCTCCGTCTCGCGCGAATCGCCGGTGCGGGCCACTACAGCGGGACCTTCTCCGCGGCCGAACTCCTCGCCACGCTCTACTACCACGTCCTGCGCCTCGATCCGGCGAATCCCCGCTGGCCGGAGCGGGACCGGTTCATCTTGTCTAAGGGCCACGCCGCGATCGGGCTCTACCCGGTGCTGGCGGACCTGGGGTACTTCGCGCCCGAGCTACTCGACGACTACACC
>JAKBAB010000073.1 GCA_021815645.1 Actinomycetes bacterium | reverse complement strand
CGTGAACTATCGGGGCTAGAGGCGGACTTTCCACGGCGTCCGACGTTCTCGCGGCAACCGTAGGCGACGTCGTGATCGAGCCGACTCCCGTGGGTACGTCCAGCGCTGTGGGTGAGCCTGGCCGAGTCGATGGGCTTCGCCTCAGCGCCTCGGGGAACCTCGGCTCTTCGACGTCGACGCCGGCGAGGCTCTTCGCCCGGGGCACCGATCCGCAACGCACCTCGCATTCGGGCGCGGTACGCCACTCGCGCAGTGACGTCGAGAGCGCCCCAGAATTCGGACGTGGACCGGGGGGAAACTCACTTGCCAAAAAATCTCCTCTCGTGGTAGCGTCTCCGTCAGGACGTCCAGACCTCGCTTCCTTGTCTTACTGACACTCGTCAGCACTAGATGAAGGGGGTTCGACGTGGGTTCACACCAGGTGGTGTCATTCGTGCCCTCGCGAGTCGACTCGCTCGTCCTCGGTCGTGAGACGTGAGACGTGAGACGTACGCGGCCCCCTCGATTGACCATCCAACTCGCGGGCTCCCGGAGCGTCTCCGGTGACTAGCCCAGCCCATTCGCCAGTCCGGAATCCGGACGCCACAGACCGCTCGTCGACAGGAATCGGATCCTCCCCCTTGATTCCTGTCGACGGCGACTTCTTAGACGACGTCGTCGGATGTTCGATGTTGCCCGAACCGGCAGATAGGTTTGCGGTCGACGGCGCGACGGAGACCACGACCGATGTTGGTACGGCGATTCGGTTCAACGATCCCCACTCGCTCATTGCGCTAGGCGAAGGATCACCCGTCCTTTCGGCGCACGCCATTCGCCCGCGATTCCCGCGCGCCCACGAAGTCGGCTAAGGGCGTGAACGAAACCCTTAAGCCAACTAAACGTAAGGGTCTACGGTTCGCGCCAACGCCTACGAGCGATTACCAGCTACGTCGGCACGACCGCGAGGGTCCCGGGGTGTTCGGGTGACGAAGTACTACGACGTCGCCACGACGTCAACTTCGCGACGTACGCTCATCGCACCCAGTGCGGCGAGCCCCGTCGACTGGCCCCTACTCCCCTGGGCCCGCGGACCACTGAGCGCGACGGTCCTCGCGGCGTTGCAGCGAACTCCCGGCACGCTGGGTTCGACGCCACCCTTCGCTCAACTCGACCCACTCACCGACAATGATTTTGCGCTAGCCCTCTACCTGTGTTACGAGGTGCACTTTCGCTCCCTGGTCGATCCTGAGTGGGAGTGGGA
Organism: Actinomycetes bacterium; assembly: GCA_021815645.1. GTDB lineage: Bacteria > Actinomycetota > Acidimicrobiia > Acidimicrobiales > RAAP-2 > RAAP-2. Next base: position 6,898 of record JAKBAB010000073.1, on the reverse strand, counting down.
CCTCGATTTACTACGCTTTCGGGCCGGACTGGAGCGCCACTTCGAAGAGCGGCTCCGCGACGAGGTCGGAAGCGTCGCCCCGCTCTTCCCTTTCGACGTCCCGACGATCCTCGACGATCTCGTTCGAGAGTTTCCCGGACGCTCGCTGGCCACGTACCTCGCGCAGGAGGGCACGCTCGACCAGTTTCGCGAGTTCTGCGTCCACCGATCGGCGCACCAACTACGACGGTCCGACCCGACGGACTTTGCCAACTCGGACTTCCTGCGTGAAGACGCGCCCAACACTCTCGAAGGACCCCTGACCGACGATTCGGCCTGGGGGCCGTTCCCCATGCGCTCGACCCTCTTCGCGGGGACGATGGTGGCCCTCGGGCTCGACCCATCACTCGGGTCTTACGTGGATATCTTGCCCGGGGTCACCCTCGCGACCGTCAACTTCACCTCGATGCTGACCCTGCACCGCCGTTGGCGCGCCGCTCGGGCGGGCAACCTCGTATTCGGCGGGCCGGATTCCGAAGAGTCATTCGCTCAATTAAGTGACGCCCTCGCGCTTCTCGGCGTGGGTCCACAGGGGCGCCGATACTTCGACGCGCGACTCGACGGAAACGCGCGTCACCGCGCGCAACGGCGAGAGCAGTGGGTGGTGCGGCTCGTGAGGGACGAACCCCGATTGGCGCGCGACGTTTTGTTCGGCGTGCGAGCGACGATGCTATTGGAGGACCGACTTTCGCACCACCTCCTGAACGCCTGGGCTCGAGGTACGACCTCCCTGGTGCCCTGGATGAACACGGGCGGCGAACCGAACGATGACGAGGGCTTTCGGGACAGTCAAGGCTGGTCGATCCGAAGATCCACCGAGTAACACCACGGGCGTCACGCGACACGGCCCCCACGGGGGTGCGGGACCCGGTAAACAACGCCCAGTGAGGGCCAACGAAGAAACATGATCGCACTACGACGGTAGACTTTCACGTTTGAGTGCGGCGCGAGCGAGCCGCGACGACTCGGGGAATGGGGAGAGTGAGCCACCCACCGCCACCTGACTTCGGACCAACGAGCGCGTCACACTTCGACGTCGTCATCGTGGGTGCGGGTATCTCAGGCCTGGGATCGGCCCACCACCTCCTCGAGCAAAGGCCCGACACCACTTTCGTCCTGCTCGAATCTCAGCCCGGCTTCGGGGGTACGTGGCGCACACACCGTTACCCGGGTGCGCGATCGGATAGTGACCTCTACACCTACGGCTACCGCTTCAAACCGTGGACGGGAGCGCCCATCGCGACCCGCGAAGAGATTGTGGGCTACCTGGGGGCGGTGGTGCGCGACGACGGACTCGACCGATTCATCCGGTACGAACACACGGTCACCGACGCGCAGTGGTCGAGCGACGAGGGACGCTGGACGTTGCGCGTGCGGCGCGGCGACGGCGCAATCCTGACCCTGACGGCCGGCTTTTTGTGGATGTGTCAGGGCTACTACCGACACGACCTGGGGTACACACCCGAATGGCCGGGACGTGAACGTTTTACCGGTCCGGTCGTTCACCCCCAAAACTGGCCCGACGACCTCGACGTCGCGGGACGGCGCGTCGTTGTCGTCGGCTCGGGGGCTACGGCGGCGACCCTCATTCCCGCGTTGGTTCCCGACTGCGCGCACGTCACGATGCTCCAACGCTCGCCCACGTACTTCTTCATCGGACAGAACGCGAACGAGTTAGCCGACACCCTGCGCCAACTCGACATTCCCGCGGAGTGGACCCACGAGATCGTTCGACGAAAGAGCATCGCCGACCTCGAACTACTGAACCGGTTCGCACTCGAATACCCGGACCTCGCGCGAGCGGAACTCCTTCAGCCAATCCGCGACATAGTGGGTGAGGAGTTCGACGTCGACACTCACTTCACTCCCCGTTACCAACCGTGGCGTCAGCGCATCGCCCTCGTGCCCAACGGAGACCTCTTCCACGCAATAAGGGAAGGTCGCGTCTCGGTCGTGACCGATGAGATCGAGAGCTTTACCGACACGGGCTTCGCGCTACGATCCGGCGCCACGCTCGACGCGGACGTCATCGTCACCGCGACCGGTTTCACCATGAACGTCTTGGGCGATATCGCCTTTCGCGTCGACGACGTCGCACTGGACTTCGCCTCGTGCGTCACCTACCGCGGACTCATGTTCACGGGGGTCCCTAATCTCGTTGAGGTCTTTGGCTACTTCCGCGCAAGTTGGACGTTGCGCGTCGACCTCATCGGTGACTTCGTGTGCGGTCTCCTGCGCCACATGAGCGAGCGGGGGGCGACCACGGTTACCCCGACGCTTCGCGTCGGGGATGAGGGCATGACGCGAATTCCTTGGATCGACCCCGAGGAGTTCAACCCCGGCTACCTGCGACGCGCGCTCGCCCTACTCCCTTCTCAGGGCGACCGAGATCCGTGGCGCCACGCCGTCAGTTACGAGATCGAGCGCACCACCCTACCCAAGGTCGACTGGGACGACGGATCGCTGATTTTTGGCACCACCGCGAGCGAGCGACGATGACAACGCGTGTCGAGTCATCCACCAAGGGCCGCCCCATCGCGACCGCGCGTCCACCCCGGCATCAATAGCCAACTCACCCTGAGAAGACCACGGTCCGCGCACGATATCGCGCGACGTACGTCGTAGCCGGTGTTGGCCGAGAAACGACCCCATTGACATTGACGGCCACCGTCGCGGCGCTACGAGCCAGGCGTAACGAAACGATCGACGTGGCCCGACCCTCCGGCGCGTGGCGCGAACGACACCAACTGACGACGACCACGACGACGCGCACACCGAGCCAAAACGCACTCACCTGGAGAGAGTTCGCAAGCGCCGACCCGACCCCTGGAGTCGAGGGAACCGGGCGAGCAGGGGCGTAGTGCCTCAGGTGGAGCAAGTACGTAGGGCGTCGCGCCGGTGGAGCTCCCCGTCGCGCACCCCATCGCCGATATCAAAGTACGTAGTAGTGAACCTCGCCACGCCCTAGGCCACGGGACGTTCGACGGCGACGAGGCGACTAAATACGACAATGTTGGACTCGTAGTGACCCGTCGCGTGGTCGAAGACTCCGCCGCAAGTCACCAGGTTCAACGACCGGGTCCCGCGTGGTCCGTAGACCAGACGATCGGGGAAAGATCCCTTGGAGTATTCGACGACCCTCGTCACCGCGAAGCGGGTAGTGACTCCGTCGGCCAGCAGGACCGAAATGATCGCCCCCTCGCGCAGGGTCTTTAGCTCGAAGAAGATGCCCGGTCCAAGGTACGAGTCAACGTGACCGAGGATCACCGACGAGCCCACTTCCCCGGGAGTCGGCCCATCGCGGTACCACCCGACGGTGTGCACGGAGCGCGGCACCATAACCTGACCGTTCGCCTGCAGTCCGAGCGTGCCCACCGCCGTCGAGATTCCCAGTTGGCCGATGCTGAGGCGCACCGGGGTCGAGTGAGCGACCGACGGAAGCGACCGACGCCGCGCTGCGCCAGGCGGGTGTAACGCGGTCGCTCGCGCGGGTCCACTGAGCGTGAGGGTGGGCGAAGGCCGCGTCGGTGACGACTGCGCCGCGACCAGGGCGCCCCCGGCGACACCGAAAGCGGCTACGGCCAGGAGCCACAGCGTCAATTCGCGGCCCGCGCGCGCCCTACGACGAACGGGGGCCCCCGCGTCGCTCGTGGACGTCCGCCGGATGGCGACGTCTCGTCAGTACCGCGAGCCCGACGAACAAGAGCGCGAGGGCGAGGGCCGCGAGTCCGATTGGTGTCCACGGTCGCGGACCCGGGCCGGCCGTTCCACCAAATCCCGTCTGGGGGGACCCGATGGGGATGACGACGGTGGTCGTCGTGGTCGGCGGCGTCGTGGTCGTGGACGAGACCGTCGTGGTGGTGGTCGCGGGCGGCGTCGTAGTCGTGGTCGTCGTTGCGGGCGGCGTCGTAGTCGTCGTGGACCCCAAGGTTGTCGTGGTCGTCGACGCCGCCGAACAGGTCGGAACGGAAATGGAGTTGTCGTCGAGCGTGACGGCCCCGTTTCTAGCGAGCGCGCGACCCGACACCGAGGCGCCGGTGTTGAGAGTAATTGACGTCAAGGCGAGGATGGTGCCCGAGAAGTTACTCGTCGTGCCGAGCGTCGCGGACGTGCCAACCTGCCAAAAGACGTTGCACGCCTGAGCCCCGTTTTCGAGCACGACGGAGCTACCGGACGCCGTCGTTAGTGTCGAGGCCGCTTGGAGTACGAAGACGGAACCCGAATCCCCTTGACCGTTGAGGGTCAGCGTCCCGGTCAGAGCCAAACTCGACGACGACTGATAGACCCCGGCGACGAGAGTCGAACCCCCCAGGTCACCGGTGACGGCGGTAAAAGGCGTTCGTCCCGCGGCGTCGAGGTAGGCCGCGGTCAGGTCGCTCTGGGCGCCTTGGGCTTGGGCGTCGGCCACGAACGTAGTGCCCGAGCTCTGCGTGCCCGGTGGAAATCCCGTGATGGACGTTCCCGGTGATAGCCCCACGTCACCGGCCACTACCGAAGACCCCGTGTTGGTGATCGTGCTGCCGGCGAGCACGGCGAACGGCGAGGCCGTGGCGAGGTTTACCGACGCGGTTGCGGCGAGAGCAACCCCGGGCGCTAAGAGGGCGAGGCTCAGCGTTGAAGTCACGCCGAAGGCGGCGGCGAGGCCGAAGAGGGCTGAGGAGTGGCGCCGTCCAATCCGGCGCCGGTCGACGCCACGCGGGCCGCGAATGCGCACGTTCCGGTAGAGGAGGCGCTCGGGTCGAAAACTTTTTCTCATTGTCTAATCTCCTTGTTTGAAATCAGCGCCCCCGCCCGCCCCCGTCGGCGTTTACTCCTTGAAACGTTGCCGCTCGCTAGAGGCCCGGCACCCAACCACCCCGGCGACGTCGCGACTCAGTAGTGCGGCTCCACTCGCTTTCTCGAGCCAACCGCGTCACGCGGCGTTCGGCGCGAGGCGCGACGCGGTTGGCCACGACTGGACTCCACCACCGTGGTTCGAGTGAGAAACCCCACGGGTGCTGTCGTTACGTTCGTCGCCACGGTCAGTACGTCCCCCGGCGGGCGAAAGTAGTTTCGTCTTCTAATCGCGTGACCGACGAAGGCGCGGAGCGCCTCGACGATTCGGTGCGACGCGGTGCGCCAAACCTTTGGGACAGTGCCAGAACCTTACTTAGTCTGTTCATGGACCGAACTCGTGTTGCCCTGCGCGTCGACGACCACGCGATCGAGGGAGTGGCGGCTAGAACCCACGTTCCCGCGCGAGACGCCGAAGACGATAGCGGAGACCACGAAGCCGAACGCCCCCACGACCATCAAAATGACGCCAATGGTCGAAAGTCGAAAACCGGTTCCTTGGTAGGTGATAGCCCAATACATAATGGCTCCCGCAGCCACGGAAATTGCACTGAGAACCATTCCTGGAAGTCCCATGTCACACTCTCTTCACTCTTCCCTGGCTCGATGCCAAGTGAGAAGGAGGCGAAGTCTGGACGTCCTTTGTGAAAGGGTACCACAGATCGTGGGGCGAATCCTAAAAATCTTTTCACCGAGCGCGACGTCTATTCGTCGCGTGTATCGAGTTACCGCGGGCGCCACCGGGTCCGCGTCGAGCGTCGTCCCCGATTGTCGAAGAACCTACGGCGCGGGCGCCGCTTTGGGGTAGGCGAGGTCGGTCAGCGTAATCGCGCCACTCACGACCATCGACGCCACGTCAGTCAAGCGAAGATTACGATTCCGAGCGTGCGCGCGCAGTCGCCCGAAAGCCGCGTCCATACTGCAGCGACCATTTTGAGCCACCATCCCCTTCGCCTGTTCAATGGCGATTCGACTCTGGAGAGCGTTTTCGAGCTGATCGTTGAGCAACTTGGCGTTCACTGACGTCCGGTGTTGGAGAATAGCGATGGTCGCGATGTCGGCCAAACTCTGAGCGGCCACGACGTCACTCTCTTCGAGCACCCCCGCCTCATCGCGAAAGAGATTAAGACAGCCAATCCGGCGACCGCGCAGACGCATCGGCAAGCAGTGTACCGAGTGAAAACCGCGATCGATGGCAATGGGCGTGAAGTGTGGCCAACGCGTATCGGACTCAGTCAGGGTGTAGTTAATAATCGCGGTGCCCGACGTGAAGCACTCGACGCACGGCCCCTCGTTCGCCTGTATCTGGAAGAGCTCCAACACGCGCATTGACTCACTCGACGAGGCAACGACCTGCAACTCCCCGCCAGGTTGTGCCAACATAATCCCGGCCGCCGACACGTCGAAAGCCTCCACGCAACGGTCGGTAAGTACGGTGAGGACATCGATCACGTCGTACGAGTCGACGAGATTGTCCGCTAGCTCCACCAAGGTCCTTACCAGGAGCGACTCTCTAGCCATAGCGCAACACCCCCCGTTACGAGCCCGCCTGCGGGCGCAAACGGCCCCACCGTAACGGGTACTGGGAGACGACCGAGCGCACCGTCACGGCTCACCGGTAGTTTCGAGCCAAGTTCGAGTGACCAGGTCAAAGTAGAGACGGCGGGCGATGACCGATCTAACGGTGTCGGCCAGGGAGTCGCCCGTCGAAAAGGCCCGCGCCCGTAGAGTCACCTGGGCGTCCGCGACGGACATGGAACCTTGAACCGCGACCATCCCCGAGGCCTGGTGGAGGGTGAAATCCAACGTCGACTCACGGGAAAGGACCGCGGAGAGCTCGCCCTCCGGGGCACCCGCCAGCATGGCCAACAGGGCGCGCGCCACGACCGACGCCAAGAGGGATCCGTCGACGGCCTGGTCTTCGCTCAGTGGTCCGGGCTCGTCGTGGTAGAGGCCCAAGGCACCGAGGCGAATGGCACCGAGGCTCAAAGGAAAGGCGAAGACGGCCCGGGCTCCGAGTTCTTCC
>JAKBAB010000072.1 GCA_021815645.1 Actinomycetes bacterium | reverse complement strand
TTCCCCGCATTGAGCCCCAGATCGTCGATCTCGCGGGTCAAATACACATCGTTGGTCCGGGCGATGAGGGGTTCGTTGAGACCCCAGCGCCGGGCCTCGGGGGCTGAATGAACTCCAGGGTCGCTACCATGGGGAGAGGGAACTTGAGAAGGGGCGTCGACTATGACCACCACCAGCGTGAAGGTAACCGAGAAGGTGACCGCACCGATTACTTTGACCGACGCGGCCGTGGTAAAGGTGGCCGAACTGATCGCCGCCGCGGCGGCCGAGGAGCCCTTGGCCCTGCGCGTAGCGGTGAAGTCGGGGGGCTGCTCGGGGTTTAATTACGACATGTACTTCGACTCAGAGATCGCCGCCGACGACGTCACCAGCGAGTTCTCCGACGTGCGCGTGGTCGTCGATCCGGCGAGCGCCGAACTGCTTACGGGAGCGACGCTCGACTACACCGACGCCCTTCAGGGCGCGGGATTTCACATCACGAACCCCAACGCGACGCGCACTTGCGGGTGCGGCAACTCCTTTAGTTAGTCCCGTGGCGCCCACCAGACCGTACTCGACGTGGCGTAACGCGGGCCCCCTGGTCGTTATCTCCGGCCAGCTCGGGGTAGTGCCGGCCGAAGTGACGACGTTCGTAGACGGCGGGGCGACCGAACAGTTGCGCCAGGCTCTCGCGAACGCTCGAACGGTGCTCGGCGAGGCCGGGGCGAGCTTGAGCGACGTGATCAAGGCGACGCTCTTCGTAGTGGATATCAGCGAATTGGCCGCGCTTAACGAAGTGTGGCTCGACACCTTTAGCGACCCGTTACCCACCCGAACGGCCGTCGAGGTGCGCGCCCTGCCCTACGGCGCGCTCGTGGAAGTCGAACTTTGGGCCCACGTGGCGCCCGCGGGCCACGGCGGGGTCTAGCCGGGCGGCTCGTTCGCGGAGCCGAACTTGTAACCCACCGAGCGTACGGTGTGGATGAGGTGAGCGTGCTCTTCACCCAGTTTCGCCCTCAGTCGGCGCACGTGGACGTCGACGGTGCGAGCTCCACCGTAGTACTCGTAACCCCAAACTCGACTCAGCAAAGTTTGGCGAGTGAACACCCGGTTAGGGTTGGTCGCCAAAAAACGCAGTAGTTCGTACTCCATGTAAGTGAGGTCCATCACCCGTCCGGCGATGGACGCTTGGTAGGTCTCTAAATTCATCGACAGTTGCGCGTGTTCCACCCGTGGTGCGACGCTCTCGTTGCCGGCCCGTCGTAGTCGGTGTCGCAGGCGCGTGGCCAGTTCGCTCACGTCGTAGGGCCCCACGACGAAGTCGTCGAAGAGATCTTCGCGAAAGGTGAGGTCGTCGAGTTGGTAGTGGTCGAGGAGCAAGATGATCGGTCCGACGCGACGCTCTCGTTGTCGCAGCTGTCGACAGAGGTTCATCGCCTCGCTGAAGGGCAGGGCCGCAGCGTTGATAACGGCTCCGGAGAATCCGTCGGCCGGCTCGAGCGCCGTAATTTCGTTCAGCCGGGCGCTCGTGGCCACCGCCGGGCTCACCCCCGTGACGTCGAACGCCTTGCGCACCGGACCGTCGCAGGACGGCACGCACAGAACGACGTCGATTTTCACAGCAGGGGGAGGTACCGGTCGAGTTCGAACGCGCTCACCCGGACCCGGTAGTCGTCCCACTCCGCGCGCTTGTTGCGCAAAAACCACTCGACCAGGTGGTGACCGAGCGTCTCGTGCATCAACGAGGAGTTCTCCATCAACGTGACCGCTTCGGCCAGGGACTGGGGCAGGGGGGCGACCAACTCGCCTTCGCGCGGCAGGGGGTAGTTCCCCGTGACACCTCGCAGGCCGGCGGCCAGTATCACCGCGAAGGCCAGGTAGGGGTTAGCGGCCGAGTCGGGCGCGCGGTACTCGAGTCGGGTCGAGTCGAGTCGGCCCGGTTTCACCGAGGGCACTCTGACGAGCGCGGCCGTATCGAACCGGGCCCAACCGGCGCTGACCGGGGCTTCTCCCCCGGGTACCAGTCGCTTATAAGAGTTGACCCACTGGTTGGTGACCGCCGTGATCTCGGGAGCGTGAACTACCAACCCCGCGACGAACGCGGTGGCGACGTCGCTCAGTCCGTAGGTCCCCTCGCCGATGAAGGCGTTCTTCTCGTCGCGCCAGAGCGAAAGGTGGGTGTGCATGCCCGATCCCTGCACTGAGGCCAGTGGTTTGGGCATGAAACTGGCCGCCACCCCCGACTGGCGGGCCAGCTCCTTAACGACGTGGCGAAGAGTCATGACGGTGTCGGCCATGGTGAGAGCGTCGGTGTATCGAAGGTCGATCTCGTGTTGGCCCGGGGCGTCCTCGTGCTGGGCGTGCTCGACCCCGATGCCCATCTCCTCGAGCGTGAGGACGCTCTGGCGCCGTAGTTGACTCGGGGTGTCGTCGGGCAAGAGGTCGAAGTAACTACCGCGGTCTAGGGGAACGGGCCCCGTGTCGGGGTCGAGGTCGCGCAGGTAAAAGAACTCCATTTCGGGCGCGACGAAGAAGTTGAATCCCCCGGCGCGCGCGTTGTCCAAGACGTGGCGTAGTTGCTGGCGGGGACAGCCCTCGAAGACACTGCCGTCGATGTTTACGATGTCGCAAAAGACGCGCGCGACCCCGGCGCCCGCTCGATACCAGGGGAGCAGTTGAAAGGTCGCGAGGTCGGGGCGGGCTAAAAGGTCGGCCTCCGCGGTGCGCGAGAATCCGTCAATCGCGCTGCCGTCGAAGGTCATGCCCTGGTCCAGCGCGTCTTCGAGTTCGGCCGGAGTGACGTGAAAGGCCTTGTGACGCCCGAGGACGTCGGTGAACCACAGCTGGACGAAGCGCACCCCGCGCTCCTCGACGGTGCGCAGTACGTACTGGGCCTGACTTTGCATGTAAGTCATCTTCGCACCTTCCACCCGAACACCGAAATCCGGCCCGATGCACCCCTAGTGAGGGCCGTCGTGGGGGCGACGGCCCTCACTAGGGGAGGGTGACTCAGCGCGCGCGCGCGGCGGTCGATTTTTTGGTGGTCGCGGTGACCGCCTTGGTCGTCGACTTTTTGGTCGCTTTTTTGGTGGCCCTCGGTGCCGACTTCTTGATCGTCTTTTTGCCCGAACTCTTTTTGGGCGCCCGGTCGGACCCCTTCTTTGGTCGGTCCCCCGACGCGGCCGCCGAGCAGATCGTTTCCACCATCAGCGCCGCTACGACGTAGGGGTCGACGTTGGCGTTCGGACGGCGGTCCTCTAAGTAGCCACGCTTCTCTCGCGCCACGGCCGCGGGAATACGTACCGACGCGCCGCGGTTCGAGACGCCGTAGGAAAACTTGGAGTAGGGGGCGGTTTCGTGGGCGCCCGTTAGGCGGTCCTCGATCCCGGCGCCGTAGGCGGCGATGTGTTCGGAGACCTTCGTGCCCAACGCTTCGCAGCCCGCGATGATCGCGTCCCACCCACCGGCCGCGCGCATCTGCTTGGTCGAGAAGTTGGTGTGCGCACCGGCGCCGTTCCAGTCACCCTTGATGGGCTTCGCGTCGAAGCTGACGTCGACGTCGTACTCTTCGGCGATCCGTTCCAAGAGCCAGCGCGCGGTCCACAGTTGGTCGCCGATCGCCACCGGACCGAGCACGCCGACTTGGAACTCCCACTGACCCATCATTACTTCGGCGTTGGTGCCTTCGATGGAGATCCCGGCGCGCTGACAGGCCGCGGTGTGGACTTCGACGATGTCGCGTCCGGGCATCTTCGCGCCGCCGACTCCGCAGTAGTAGGGGCCCTGGGGAGCGGGGAAACCCTCTTCGGGCCAGCCGTAGGGTCGACCGTCCTTAAAGAAGGTGTACTCCTGTTCGATTCCGAACATCGGCTCAAATCGCGCGAAGGCCTTGGCGACGGTGACGGCGCGCGCGCGGTGGTTGGTGACGTGGGGGGTCATGTCGGGGTTAAGGACTTCACACATCACGAGAACGTCCTTCGGGCCACGCAGGGGATCGGGGCACACGAAGACCGGCTCGAGCACGCAGTCCGACGCCGCGCCCGTGGCCTGGTTGGTGCTCGAGCCGTCGAAGCCCCACACCGGCGGCTTTTTGCCGTCCGCGATGATCTTGGTTTTGCTACGAAGTTTGTGAGTCGGCTCGGTCCCGTCAATCCAGATGTACTCCGCTTGGTAAGTCAATTCGGCTCCCTCGTGTCCGTTCCCGTATGCGTCTCCTCCCAGTTTGGTCTTTGGGCGACCCGAGGGACCCCGAGTTCTGTTAATGGCGTGTGAAACCTTCGCCCGGCTCCGTCGATGGTCACCATTAGTCTTTGGTCGTGGCGACCCTGCGACTGGCCCTAGCCCAGATGAACGCGGTCGTCGGCGGTCTCTCCCAGAACGTTGAGACTCTCCAACGTTTTCGCGCGCAGGCCGCCCACGTCGGCGCCGACGCGGTCCTCACCCCCGAACTATCCCTCATCGGTTACCCCCCCGAGGACCTCTTATTGAAGGAGGGTTTCGTCGACGCCGCCGACCAGGCGCTACGGGAGTTGGCGACGGCGCGAGGGCTGCCACCGATTTTCGTCGGCACGGTGGCCGCTGAACGGGAAGGGGTCACCCTCGCCCCGGTGAGCGACGGGCGCGACGCCGTGCGACTTCTCGAGGACGCGGGGCGAAGCCACGTGGCCAACGTCTTAGTGGCTCTCGACGACCGCGGCGTCGTAGCGACCGCGACGAAGCGGCTGCTACCCAACTACGACGTCTTCGACGAGCGCCGCTACTTTCAGCCCGGCACCGGAGCGCCGACGATCGTCAACGTCCGCGGCGTCGCGCTCGGTTTACTGGTCTGTGAAGACGTTTGGACTAGCGATGGTCCCGCGGCCGAGTTGGCTCGCCGCGGTGCGACGCTACTCGTCGTGGCGAACGCGTCACCCTACGCCCGCGCCCGCCGCGGGGAGCGCGAGGCGATGTTGCGCGAACGCGCGCGCGAGACGAACTGCCCGATCGCCTACGTGAACCTCGTCGGTGGCCAGGACGAGCTCGTCTTCGACGGTCAGAGTGTGGTGGTGAGCGCCGAGGGCGACGTCCTCGCGCGCGCCAGCGCCTTTAGCGAAGAGCTGCTCGTGGTGGAGCTGTCGGCCGCCCCTTCGACGGAGGGTGTCGTTCTCGAGAGCCACTTCGGGCGCGACGTGGTCTACCCGAGTGCCGCCTACCTCAACCGCGTAGAAGAGCCGCTCGAAGAAGTGGCGGAGATCTACGGCGCCCTGGTGATGGGCACCCGAGACTACTTAAGGAAGAACGGCTTTCGCGAGGCGATCGTAGCGTTGTCGGGCGGGGTGGACTCCGCGCTCGTGACGTCGATTGCGGTGGACGCCGTGGGCGCGCGCGCGGTGCGCGGCGTCGCAATGCCCAGTCGGTACTCGTCGCCCCACTCGCTCAGTGACGCGCTCGAAGTGGCCCGTCGCCTCGACGTTGACCTGGTTACGGTGCCCATAGAAGAGACGCACTCGGTTTTGTCGAGCGCGCTGCACGACGTGCTGGGCGGTGACCCGGTCGGACTGACCGACGAGAACCTCCAGTCGCGAATTCGCGCCATATTAATGATGGCCATTTCGAACGCCACGGGCGCGATCGTGCTCACGACGGGTAACAAGTCGGAGATGGCGGTGGGCTACTCCACCCTCTACGGCGACTCCGCGGGGGGCTTCGCCGTCATCAAGGACGTCGCCAAGACTCTGGTCTATCGGCTCTGTCACTACCGCAACGCCCTCGCGCGCGCCGACGGCGACTCGGAGCCGATTCCCGAGTCAGTTTTGACCAAGCCCCCCTCCGCGGAGCTGCGACCCGACCAGCGCGACGACCAGTCGCTGCCGGCCTACGAACTGCTCGACCCGCTCCTCGAGCTCTACGTCGAAGACGACGCCACCGCCGAAGAGATCATCGCCCTCGGGTACGACCGGGAACTGGTGACCCGTATCACGCGGCTCGTTGACCGAAGTGAGTACAAGCGCCGCCAGATGCCCCCGGGCGTGCGGATATCGAAGAAGGCCTTCGGTCGTGACCGGCGCATGCCGATCACTAACGCTTTTCGGCCCGACGCGTGAGCGTCGCGTCCCCGAGCGTCGCGGAGGTTTTTTCCCCCGTCAACCAGGCCTATCGGGTACTCGGCGAGGGCGCGGGGGCCGTGGTCGAGGACCGCGTCGTGATTCGGCTCTACGAGGCCGCGCGCGCCTTCGGCGAGGTCGCGAGGGCGCTACGCGAATGGCTCGACGACGACGTTGGCGGGGCCGATTCCGATGGTGAAGGTGCGGTCGCGGAGGTGCTCGCGGACGCCCTAGCGAGCGACGACACGGGCGAGCGCGCCCTCGAACTCCTAGCCAACTCGGTCGGGCCGACGGTGCTCGGGTTACTCGAGCGCCTCGAGGTCGGCGGCGCGCCCGAGCGCGTCGCGGCGTTGTCGAGTGCCCGGGCGGCCCTCGCGGCTCAGGTCCTCGCCGTTGAGCGCACCGTCGAGGGTCGGCGGGCGGACCGTCGCTCCGGTGCGGCGGGGCCGCCTCGCCCGTAGACTGGCGGACAACGGGGGCGCGGGGAACGTCGCGGTGGCGGGCCGTTGGGGCCCGCCCGGACACGAAACCACCGCGACCAGGCAATCGGCGAAGAGGAATGAATGGCGAAAGATCGTATCGACCGCGACGACGAAGACCTGGTCCGTCTCTACCTCTCCGATATTGGTCAGTACGCGCTGTTAACCAAGGACGATGAGGTGCACCTCGCTCAGACCATCGAAGAGGGGCGAGAGGCGAAGGCTGAGTTAGAGGCCGCCGAAGTCGACAAAAAGGTCAAGTTGACCCCCAATCGCAAACAGGTGCTCAAGCGCACCGCTCACCGCGGCGACCAGGCTGAGCGCGACTTCGTTCAGTCCAACTTGCGACTGGTGGTATCAATCGCGAAAAAGTACCAGGCCTCAGGACTGCCGCTGCTCGACCTCATTCAGGAGGGCAACCTCGGACTGATGCACGCCGTCGAGAAGTTCGACTGGCGTAAGGGTTTTAAGTTCTCGACCTACGCCACGTGGTGGATTCGTCAAGCGATCACCCGGGGCATCGCTAATACCGGGCGCACAATTCGTCTCCCGGTGCACGCCGGCGATACGTTGGCGCGCGTGCAAAAGGCCCAGTCGCGACTCGAGCTCAAGTTCGGCCGTCCCCCCACCATTAGAGAACTGTGCGAAGAGTGCGAAATGCCCGAGGACAAACTGATTGAGGCGTTGCGCTTTCGCTCCGAGCCCATCTCACTTTCGGAACCGCTGCGCGAGGACGGTGACGCCGAGTTGGGCGACGTCGTGGAGGACCGCTCGGCCGAGTCACCCTTCGACGTGGCCGCCGTCAAGATGATGCCGGCGGCGATCGAAAAACTACTCCAGCCGCTCGACGAGCGCGAGCAGAAGATTCTGCGTATGCGCTTTGGTCTGGACGGCGCCGGGGAGATTCGTACACTCGAGGACGTGGGCGCGGAGATGAATCTCACGCGCGAACGGATTCGTCAGATTGAGGCGCGCGCCATGAGCAAGTTACGTCACCCCTCTTCGGATACGGGCGCGCGCGATTTGTTGACGCTCTAGCGGCGCTGCAGTCGCAGACCGCCGAAGAGGGCGGCCGCACCGACGATGGCGGCACTGACGAAAAATGGCGTATGGGATTTAGTACGGCGCAGGGCCGTCACCGGGTGGCTAAAGGTGAGCAGTGGCCACCGCCGCTCGTGGGCGATGCGCGTGAGCTGTCGGTCGGCGTTGACGCAGTAGGGGTGACCGACCGCGTCGAGCATCGGTACGTCGGTTTCGGAGTCGGAGTAGGCGTAGGACTCGGTGAGGTCGATCCCGCGCCGCAGCGCCAATTCGCGCATGGCCAACGCCTTGTTTTCCCCCTGGGCGAAGAACGCCATCTCCCCGGTGAACTTGCCGGCCTCGTCGATGAGCGAGCGCGAGGAGATCGCTCCGGTGATCTCGAGCAGCTCGGCCAGAGGTTCGACGATCTCGGCCGGGGCGCTCGAGACTAGGTAGACCTCGTCGCCCTGGGCGAGGTGGTGGTCAATCATTTCGAGGGCTTCGGCGTAGAGCAGCGGCTCGATGACCTCGCTAATCGTCTCTTTGACCATGCGCCGTACCTCACCTTGATCCCAGACACG
>JAKBAB010000010.1 GCA_021815645.1 Actinomycetes bacterium | reverse complement strand
CTGACCCCCGAGCGTGGCGGCCAGTGGCCCGAGGACGCGCCGTTCGCCGCTGTCGCCGCCGGGGGTGCGTGAGAGCGGGTTCGCGAAACCTGCTAACAATGGGGACGGACTCGGGCGTCGAAGGGCGCTCGATAGTGAGGGAGCGACCATGCCGCGAGTGTCACCGTTACGTCAGTTTCTCGTGGGAGCCGCGGTCGGTTCCCTCGTGTTGGCCGCCACCGCGGTGGCTGGAGCCTCGTCAACCAAGGGCGTCTATAACGCCGCGGACGCCAAACTCGTACCCGCGACCTATCGCCACACGACCTTGCAGGTCGCGACCGACGCGACCTACCCACCCGACGAGTCGATGAACGGTACGACGATGGTCGGCTTCGACATCAACCTCATTAACGCCATCGCGACCACCCTCGGAATCAAGGTGAAGGAGAACAACGTCACCTTCGACAACATCATCGCTGGTATTAAATCCGGCCGTTACGTTATTGGCAACTCGTCTTTCACCGACGAAAAGAGTCGTGAGAAGAGTGTCAACTTCGTCGACTACTTCCAAGCCGGAGAGGGCATCTACGCTCTGTCGACGTCCAAGGTGAGCTTCAAAGGACTCCCGAGCCTGTGCGGCCTGACCGTGGCGGTCGAGACCGGAACGACCGAGCAGAGTGACGCTAATCGTCAGGCCGGTAAGTGTGCGCCATCGAAAAAGTTGACGGTCCGCACCTTCGCGACCCAAAACGAGGCCAATACTGCCGTTCTGTCGGGTCAGGCCCAGGTGGGCTTCGTCGACTCCCAGGTGGCGGGCTACATCGTTTCGCTGTCGCAGGGCAAGTTCAAACTGCTCGGCAAGGCTATTGAAGTTGCGCCCTACGGCATCGCTACGCCCAAGACGCCCGCCGGGCTGGGTCTGGCGCACGCCATTGACGCGGCCCTTAAGACCTTGGTGCAAAACGGAACGTACGGAAAGATTCTGTCGCAGTACGGGGTAAGCGCGGGCGCCCTGCCCCTTTCGAAGATGGTTCTCAACGGAGCGATCTCCTAGCCAATCTTGGCGGATACCCGAATGACAAGTGGCGACGGGAACGACCTAACCGTCGTTCCCGTTCGTCACGTTGGTAGGTGGGTTGGCGCGTTCGTCGCCCTCGTAGCGGTGGCGATGCTGGTGCACACCTTGTTGTCGAAGGTGCCGTCGGGAACTTTTATCTGTCGCACGGTCGCGGGGGTGCGTCACTGCCGGCCGCGACTCGAGTGGCGGTTCTTTTGGAATACCGTGTTTCACTACTTCACCTCGGCCGAAATTCTCCACGGCTTGGTGACGACTATCGAACTGACCGTGCTCGCGATGGCGGTGGGAATCGTTCTGGGCGTCGTGGTCGCCATCATGCGCCGTTCCACGAGTCGTCTGCTTTCGGGAACGGCGTGGACCTATACGTGGTTCTTCCGCGGGACGCCCGTTTACGCCCAGCTGCTGTTTTGGTTCAATATCACCGCTCTCTACAAGGTCATTACCCTGGGCGTGCCCTTCGTCAACGTTACGTTCTTCAGCCTAAATTTGAACGCTTTCTTTACCCCGTTTCACACGGCCCTGGTGGCCTTTGGGCTGAACGAAGGAGCGTACATGTCCGAGATCGCCCGCTCGGGACTGCTCGCGGTCGACGAGGGTCAGACCGAGGCGGCCAGCTCCCTCGGCATGACGCGCTCTCAGACGCTGCGCTTCGTCGTCTTGCCCCAGGCGATGCGGGTCATCATCCCGCCCACGGGCAACGAGGTCATCTCCATGCTCAAAACGACGTCACTGGCCGCGTCGGTCTCCCTGACCGAACTCTTGGGCGCCGCGACGAATATCTCGGCGAACAACTTCGAGGTTATGCAGTTACTGATTGTTGCGGGACTGTGGTACTTGATCGTGACGACCGTCTTGTCCATCGGTCAGTTCTACTTGGAGCGACACTTCGCGCGCGGCGCGTTGCGCACGCCCCCACCCACCCCGATCGAGAGGTTGCGAAGAGACCTCCACGGTATCCTCGTAAAATTTCCGTCCCGCCACGTCGCGGCGGCGCGCCGATGACCGACGCCATGGTGGAAGCGCGCGCCGTGCGCAAGTCCTACAACGGGGTCGTGGTCCTTCGCGAAGTGGACCTGACCGTCGTACGCGGGGAAGTCACTTGCCTCATCGGTCCGTCCGGTTCGGGCAAGAGTACCCTTCTGCGGTGTATTAATCACTTAGAGAAGCACGACGCGGGGGAGTTGCGCGTCGATGGACAGCTCGTCGGCTACCAGGCCCGCGGGGGAAAACTCTACGAACGAAATGACCGCGAAATCTGCGCCGAGCGCGCCCGTATCGGGATGGTGTTTCAGAAGTTCAACCTCTTTCAGCACCTGACCGTGCTGGAGAACATCACCATCGGTCTGGTGAAAGTGCTAAAAATCGATCCCGAGACGGCTCGGCGACGAGCCCGAGAGCTGCTCGAGCGAGTGGGACTGCCCGATAAGGAGAAGAACTACCCCAGTCAGATATCGGGTGGGCAACAGCAACGCGTGGCCATCGCGCGCGCGTTGGCGATGGACCCAAAGTTGATGCTTTTTGACGAGCCGACCTCGGCGCTCGACCCCGAACTAGTCGGTGAAGTTCTCGACGTCATGAAGGACCTAGCCCGTAGCGGCATGACGATGATTGTCGTCACGCACGAAATCAACTTCGCGCGCGAGGTGGCCAATACGGTGTACTTCCTCGACGGCGGAGTGATTGAGGAGTCGGGCGCCCCGAAGGATCTCTTCTCGGCGCCGAAGAGCGAGCGACTTCGTACCTTTCTTTCGAAGGTGCTCTAGTGCCGTGGGACATTGACCCAACTAACCGCGGTACGGGACTACCGCTCGAGGGCGTTCGCGTCTTAGACTTTTCGCGGGTTCTCGCCGGACCGCTGTGCGCAATGATCGCCGGCGATCTCGGGGCGGACGTGGTCAAGGTTGAAGGTCCGCAAGGCGACCCCGTGCGCGCACTCGCGCCGCCGCGCTTCGGATCGGACTCGACCTACTACCTAGCGGTCAATCGTCACCGAAGAAACGTCGTGGCCGACCTGCGCGATTCGCGAGACTTCGCCCGGGTCAGCGAGTTGGTGCTGCTCGCCGACGCGGTCGTCGAGAATTTCCTGCCCAGCCAGGTGCGCGACCTCGGCGTTGATCGCCTTCGCGCTCTCAACCCCGACTGCGTGTGGGTGAGTGTCACCCCGGCGACTTCGGGTGGTCCGCTGGCCGAGAATCCCTCTTTTGACCTGTTGGCCCAGGCCCGTTCGGGACTGATGGGCGTAACTGGTGAGCCGGGTGGTACCCCGAGCAAAGTGGGTGCGCCCGTGGCCGACGTGACGACGGGGCTATACGCCGCTCTCGCCCTAGTGAGCGGACTCTACGGGGTCTTGCGCGGACGTCCCGGTCGTCGCTACGAGGCGCCGATGCTCGAAGCCACCATGAGTACGCTCGTCAATCAGGCGCAGGGGTACCTATCTACGGGCCTCAATCCCCCTCGATTGGGTAACGACCACCCGAGTATCGTCCCCTACGGACCGGTGCGCACCGCCGACGGTTTTCTACTGCTCGCGGTGGGCACTGATCAGCAGTGGGTCGCCCTGGTGCGCGCGCTCGACGTCGGCGCGTTGACGGCGCGAGTCGAGTGGGCGGGCAACGACGAACGAGTACGCGAGCGCGATCACGTCAGAGCGGCGCTCGACGAGATCTTTTCGACCCAGACAACGAACTACTGGTTGACCCGCCTCGCTCACACGAAGGTGCCCCACGCCCCAATCTTCGACGTCGCCGAGGCCTTCGGGCAGCCTCAGATTGCGGGGGGCGACTTCGTCACTGAAGTAACTGTTCCCGCCGGAGTTACGCGCACCATGGGGTCGCCGCTATTGATCGACGGTCGCCGACCGGTGGTGCGCCGCGGACCGCGCACCCTCGGGCAAGACACCGCAGAGATATTCGGCGACGGCCCCTAGGCCGATGGGTTGTTTGGCTCGAGGGCCGGCCCGTTGCGCGTGTCTAGGGTCGTGAACCGTTCGACCGGGCGCCTCGTCAATCGCGCGACCCGCCGGCGCGGGTAGCCGAGGACGACCATCGCGGCGACCGCATCGTTGTCATCGAGTTTGAGAACTGGGCGTAACCGGTCTTCGAGACGGGTCGCTACGGTAGTCATCACGCCCCCCAGTCCCCGCGCTTGGGCGGCGAGTAGGACGTTCCACACGAAGGGGTAGACCGACGCCCCACCGACGAAGGTGTAGCGCGGCAGGTCTCGATCGGTCGCGGCCAGCTGTGAGAGGTCAACGGTTACCAGTAGAAGGGCCGGTGCGTCGGCGAGAGTTTCGGCGAAACCGCGGGGATCCGATTTCGCTACCGCGTCTCCTCGCCGCTCGAGGGCGCTCAGGCGGTCCTGCGCGGTAGCGGTTGGCGCGAAGGGCACTAGACCGGCGAGGACGTGACCGACGTAGTCGTGCCACGCTTCTAAATACGTCTCAGCGACCAGGCGACGTTGGTCAGGGTCACGAAGAACGATGACGCGCCAGGGCTGTCGGTTGCCACCGGAAGGGGCGAAGCGGGCGTCGTCGAGAATGTCGTAGAGCGTCGAATCGGTCACGACGTCGTCGGTGAACTCTCGAACCGCGCCCGAAGCGCGTAGGGCGCCCGCCAGGGTAGTCGAATCTCGTAGGTCACCCGTTGGCTCGTTCACGCGTCGCGTCGTTTCAACATGGTGACACCCAAACCTAGCGCGAAAGCTACGTAGACAAACAAGAGCAGCGTGGCGGGGCCGGCGCTCAGGCTATTGGCCGGGGCCGTGGGCGTCATCATCGACTGGCCCAAGGTGGACGGTTCGAATTTAGCGAAGGCGTTCTGCCAACTCTGGGGCAATAGAAAGGTCACGATGGGCAAGATCAGAAGCAGTGACGTAAATACACTGATGCACGCGGCGCTGTGGCGCAGAATCAGTCCGAGGGCGAATCCCAGAGTCGTGAGCGCCGTCAGGTAGACACCACCTAAAAATACCGAGAGCAGGACCGGTCCGGTGGAGAGCGACGCGGTGGGTACGACGCCCGAGAAGATGCTCTGGCCCAACGAGAATGCGCCGAAGCACGCAATTTGTGCGACGAGGAAGATTGAAGATACCAGCACGACGAGCTTGGCGACCACGAGCGCGCCGCGCGCGGGAACGGCCGCCAGCGTGGAACGGATGGCGCCCGAGGAGTATTCGCTGGTTATAAACAGTGCCCCAATGACCCCCACGGCGAACTGGGCGAAAAGGGTACCGCCCAAACTCGTGGTAACGGGATCGAAGGTGGCCTGACGAAGGGGTCCGGCCGAACTCCAGCGCGACCGCACGGCGAAGCAGATGACGGCACCCAGGCCAATCGTGAGGACGAAGGTCGTCGCGACCCCGACGATCGTTGAACGAACGGACCGAAATTTGATCCACTCGGCGCGAACGGCCGACCTAAGGGTTACCTCGCTACTCACCGGGCCGCCCCGGGGATCCGTATTCGACCGAGTCGGCGGTGAGTTCCATGAAGACTTCCTCGAGCGAGGCCCGTTGGGGCGTGAGTTCAAAGAGCGTCACGCCCGAGGCGAAGGCGATACGTCCGACGTCGTCGGTGGTGAGTCCACTGACGCTAAGGGCACCGTCGTTGACCGGGCTCGCGACGGCGCCGCGAGCGACGAGGGCTCGAAGAAGTTGCGCGGGATCACCCGAACGTACGTAGACGAACCCTTGCGCGTTGGCGGTCAGCGACTCGAGGGAGCCTTGGGTAATGAAACGGCCCCGCCCAATAACCACAATTTGGTCGGCGCTCACCGCCATTTCGCTCATCAAATGTGACGAGACGAATACCGTTCGACCTTCACTGGCCAGAGAGCGGAAAAGTTCACGTATCCAACGAATTCCTTCCGGGTCGAGCCCGTTGACGGGCTCGTCGAAGAGCAGTACTTCGGGGTCGCCGAGCAGGGCGGCGGCGATCCCGAGTCTTTGACTCATGCCGAGTGAATATTCACCGACTCTCTTATCGGCGACCGCGGATATGCCCACAAACTCCAGAACGTCGTCCACCCTTCGAAACGCGATGCGGTTCGACGCCGCCAGAGCGCGCAGGTGGCTTCGCGCCGAGCGCCCCGGGTGCACCGCCTTGGCGTCGAGGAGGGCGCCCACGACATGGAGGGGGTCGGCGATCTCCCCGTACTTTTGGCCCTTAATGGTGGCGCGACCACTCGTGGGGTGGTCGAGGCCCAAGATAATGCGCATCGTCGTGGACTTGCCCGATCCGTTCGGTCCGAGGAAACCCGTCACGACCCCGGGGCGGACCTCGAACTCCAGGTCGTCGACGGCCAGGGTCTTTCGGTAGCGCTTAGAGAGGTGTTCAACCTTAATCATTTAGATTCCTAAGAAAATCTAGTGAGCCCTAACTACTCGGCGATAAGGCGTCGTTAAGAATGGCTCGAGGGCGCCTCGCTCGGCGGTGCAGCGCTGGGGCCAGGGCTCGCGCAGTGGGCGCACGTACCCGACAACGCTAGGTGGTGACGGTCGAGGCGAAAGCCGAAACCAGTGAGAACCCGTCGGCTCAGCTCGTCGAAGAGACCCGACGGAATCTCCTCAGTGGTTTGGCATGAGTCGCAGGTCAAGTGCCCGTGGACGGGGCCGGCCAAATGGTAGACCGCGGCCGGCTGGCCAAGGTGGGTGTGCACGACGATGTTGAGTTCTTCGAACTCTTCGAGAATTCGGTAAACGGTCGACAAACTGACGTCGGGCAGGCGGCGCTGAACGGCGAGGGTAATTTCGTCCACGGTGAGGTGGTGGGTCGACCCGGCCAGTACGTGGGCGAGAGCTCGTTTCGCGGCCGTTACGCGCCGCGCGTGGCTACGGACCGTGGAGATGATCTCGTCCTCGTCGAGTCGTTCCCTGGTCACCCCCAAACCATAGGGCGGTCTCCCTCGGTCTAAGGAGTCGCCGATTAGAGCTGGGCGAGGCGAGCGATGATTTCGCTCGCGTCGTCGACCATTCGCTGAATAATCTGGGCCGCGGGAAGTATCTCCTCGACTCCGCCCACCGCCTGTCCGGCGGGGTATCCCTCCCGGCGAAAGTCGACTCCCGAGGTAAATCCGTCGCCACCGAGGTGAAAAGTTCCCTCGCGCATTGAGGTGAAAAGTTGATCGGGAAAAGGGTGGAGCAGGCTGGGGTCGGCTTCGTAACGGGCCGTCGTGTCGTTGCTAAGGACTCGCATGGTTTTGCCGGTGAAAGCGCGTGAGATGACCGTGGCGTCCTCGCGCGCTTCGAGAATCCTGTCGTGGTATCCCGGCAGAGTTCGCGCCTCGAAAGTGGCGATGAAGCGGGTTCCCACCCAAACCCCGTCCGCGCCTAGGGCGAGCGAGGCGGCGAGTCCGCGGCCATCGAATATTCCCCCGGCGGCCACCACTGGTATCTCTCCAGCGAGGGCGTCGACGATCAGCGGCACTAGGGGCAAAGTCGCCACGAGGCCAGTGTGGCCACCGGCCTCGGTTCCTTGAGCAACCACGAGATCGCAACCGGCGTCACGGGCCCTAAGGGCGTGGTCAACTTTGCCGCACAGAGATACCACCAGTACGCCGTTTTGGTGACACAACTCAACGATCTGGCTGGGAACTCCTAACCCGGCGACGAAAGTGCTGGCCCCGCCTTCGATCGCGAGCTCGACGTGTTCGACCAGTGAGTCGGGAAAAGCCGTCAGGAGGTCGACGCCGAAGGGACGAGTGGTCCGGGCCCTCGTGGCGGCGATTTCCTCAATTAACGTGTCACGCGACATCGTGGAAGCACCGAGGCAGCCGTAGCCGCCCGCGTTGGACACGGCCGCCACGAGTGAACTGTACGAGACACCACCCATACCCGCGAGCATGATGGGGTGTTCGACGCCGAGTAGTTCGGTGAGCCGAGTCTTCATCTAGCCCTTCAAACTACTCAATACCGCGCCGCGAGTGAATCAAGAGACCGCCGGCGACGGCGGCGACGAGAGAACTCAGGAGAAGTCCCAAGGCGAACGCGTCGTAGAGCACAGTGTTGGCACCAAAGATCCGGGCGGCGAAGAAGAGGGGAACCGTGAAGCCAATAGCGCACGTAAGGCCGAGCGTCGCGAGCAGTGAAGGCGCCATTCGAGCGCTTGGGCTCATCCCGGTGGCGTAGGCGAACTGCACCCCGGCGGTGATTCCCAACGACTTACCCACTAACCGGACGGCGATGGTGGCGATGACGACCGCACCGACCGCGCCGCGAAAACCGACGTGACTCCACTGGAGACCGCAGGCTACGAAAGCGTAGAGGGGCAGGACCAGGCCCACCGAGACTCGATTGGCGATTGCGTGGGCGCTCGTACGCCAGGGGGCGGCGCCCAGCACCGCGCCACCGATGAGGCCAGCGAGCGCGGGCTCGAGGTTCGCCGCCGAAAAGGCGAGCCATAGCGCCACTACCGCGGCGACGACGACGACACCGCTCACGCGCCCGCGCACGATCACCACAGCCGATACCGTAACCACGGTGAGAACGAGACCCCACCAGCGCAAGTGAGCGTGGCCGCTCAGCGAAAGGACAATCACGCTGAGTACGTCGTCGCAAATCGCCAAAGTTAAGAGAAAAACTCGAACGTGAGATGGGAGTCTTCGACCGGCCACGGCCAATAGCGCGAGGGTGAACGCCACGTCAGTGGCCATCGGAACGCCCCACCCGCGTACGAGCGCCGCCGAGTGGAGAATCTCGCCGGCCGCTAGGGACCCTAGGGCGGTGGCGAGCATTCCACCGGCGGCTCCGCAAACTGCGGGTAGCGCGGAGCGTACACGCGCGAGTGGGGCCGGTGCGAATTCGTGGGCGACTTCGAGGCCGAGGGCGAAGAAAAAGACGACCATTAGCAAGTTCACCGTGAGATCGTGAAGTGAACTGACGCCCAGTTCTCGCAACGGTGACCACGTCGAGTTCGTGTAGACAGTGCGAAAGTACGACGTCGCAAAAAGCTTCGAGTAAGCGAGGGCGACGCTCGCGCCGGCGACGAGCGTGATGGCTGGAGCGAATTCGTGATCGAGCGCTACCGGATCGAGCAGTCGCCTAGCGGTCGGCACGTCGAAAGCCTAACGAGCATCCCGGTGGGCGGAAAAGGGACGGGGCTGGCGATGTGAGCAGTCGGCCGCGGAGCTACGGCGTCTGAGTTGGCAAACTTTTACCGCCCCGCCTCACGAAGAGAACGCGCTCGATTAAGTCCTCGAGGAGCGCCGGCGCGCCTTGGGCGAGTACGTCGAGGCAGTCGTCGAAGTCGCTGTCGTCGCCGTAGTACGGGTCCGCTAAGTCGAGTTCACAACCCGGTTCAACCAAATTTCGCCATAGCCGTACGTCCACCGCGGCGCTCCCCGAACGCTCGTAGATCTCCCTTCGGTGCTCGCGCGTCATCACCAAAATGAGGTCGTGGCGAGCAATGAAACTCCGATCGGCGTAAGCGCCAACCGTGCCCGAGCCAACGAGGCCCGCGCGGTCTAGGGCGCCGCGGGCCCGTGGGTCCATCGGCCGACCCACGTGCCAGCGCGCCGTTCCGGCGCTGGCGACTTCTACTCGCCCCTTGAGGCGCGGATCGGCTGAGACGTAGTGGCGTAGGAGAACCTCCGCCATGGGTGAGCGACAGATGTTACCGGTGCAAACCGTGGCTACGGTAACGGCGCGCGGCGCCATAGTTCTCCTTGGGTTTTCCTCAGTTCTAGTCGGTGAAACTGGGCAGAGCGACGTGCGGGTTGTCGCCCCCCAAAGATAAAGTACGGTTAGGAGAAGACGGAAGGAGTCGTGGTGCCGCTGTCAGAGCACGAACAGCGAATCCTGGCCGAATTGGAGGAGTCTCTCTCGAAGCAGGATCCGCGCTTCGCGAAGAATGTTCGAGAAACTAATATTTACTCCCACAGCGGACGTCGCGTCCGCTGGGGCGTGGTCGGCTTTCTGGTCGGCCTCGTAATATTGGTGCTCTTCTTTTCTCACTCGGTCCTCTTGGGCCTCGGGGGGGTAGCGCTGATGTTTGTATCGGCCATCGTCGTCGAGCGAAACGCCCGTCTCCTCGGTCGAGCATCTTGGCGGGACATCACACGTCCCGGTCAAGGTGACGACGCCAACGCGAACTACGGTCCTCGTACGAGTTCGCTTCGCGACTGGTTGTCGCGTCATCGCCATAAAAGCGAATGACCGGCTCCGGGAGCGCGATTGGCGCGTTCCCGTGTCTCGCTCTCGACGTCGGCGCTACCAAGGTTGACGTCGCGGTCGTATCGCCCGGTGGTCGCATCGGCGAGCGTTGTCGCGTCCCGGTAACTGGTGGGGGAGAGCAACTTCTTGACGCGATTCTCGCTGAGGTCCGGGCTCGGGCAATGGCGCAGTCGGTGCGCTGTGTGGGCGTGGGTTGCGCCGGCCCCATGACTTACGGCGGTGAGTTAGTGTCACCGCTTAACATCTCGAGTTGGCGCGAATTCCCCTTGCGCCGTCTTCTGTGCGATGGACTCGGTCTCGAAGTTTTCGTTGAGGGGGATGCTCGCGCGTTGGCGCTCGCCGAGGGTGCTTTCGGTGCGGCTAGGCACGACTCGTCGTATCTCTCCATGGTCGTGTCCACGGGCGTGGGAGGTGGCATCGTTCTAAACGGGCGCCTGCTCGATGGTGACACGGGCAACGCCGGTCACGTGGGGCACCTAAACGTCGTTGACGGCGGAGCCCTTTGTTCGTGCGGAGCCCGTGGTTGCTTGGAGGCCGAAGCGTCCGGTTGGGCCATCGAGGCACGTACGGGACGTCCCCCGAGTGAGGCCGACCAACAGACCAGATTTCGAACCGCGGAATTGGTTGGTCGGGCGATCGGTACGTTGAGTTCGGTTCTCGACTTTCGTCGTTGCTACGTCGCGGGTTCGGTGGCCCTGGGCTACGGCGAAGAGTTTTTCGCTACCGCGACGAAGTCCGCTCGAAAATCGGCGATGATGTTTTACTCTCACGACGTCACCGTCGTACCGTCGGGCCTGGGCCGTGACGGTCCGCTGCTCGGCGCTGCGCTCGTGGGGTGGCGAGCTCAGCCGTGACGGGCGTCGAACTACGAAACCTCGTCAAGTATTTCGCGGCGCGCCCCGGGCGCCTGGTCGTGGTTGGGGTCGCTCTCTGGCAACTTCGCGCCCGTGGCTGGTGGCGTCGAAGCCCCTTCTTGCCGCTTCCGGGTCGTCGCTACTGGGAGTTCCGGTTGGTGACGGCCCAGGGTATTGATTCGCCAGAACTGCGCGGTGACGATATTGTGGCCGCGGCGCAGTGGGCCCGCCGTCAGCGGGGCGGACGGTAGTTAAGCAATGACTCGCGTCTTACTTTTAAACGCCACGTTCGAACCCTTGCAATTGGTCTCAGAGCGCCGGGCGGTCGTTTTGATGATTGCCGGAAGGGCGGAGGCCATCGCCACGCCCGCGGGGGGCGCCCTGTGTCGTTCCGCGAACGTGGTCGTGGCGATACCGTCAATCGTGCGACTGCACGAGATGGTTAAGCTACCCACCCGGTTGCGGACACCGCCCCTCACTCGGCGAACCCTGCTGTTACGTGATGGGTACCGGTGCGCGTACTGCTTGGCGCACGCCGATACGGTTGATCACGTAGTACCTCGTTCGCGCGGGGGGCGTCACGAGTGGACTAACGTCGTGGCCGCCTGTCGTCCTCACAACATGCAAAAGGGGGATCGACTGCTCGAAGAGATCGGCTGGCGGATGCACTTTGAACCGCGCGAACCCGAGGGCCCCTGGTGGCGTTGGCGCCACGTGCCCGATCCGGATCCCCTCTGGGCCCCCTTCCTTCCCCGGGCCTCGTGATCGACGAGGTTGGCGAGCTATACGACTACGACCGACTTCGTCGTAGGAGCGCCGCCGCGATCTTCGTCCCGCGGATTCGAAGGGCCACCTTGGTCCTCGGTGGCCACCAGTCCCGAGAGGTCGTCAGTTCCGCCCCGGGTACCGTCTTCGATCTTCGGCGCCGTCGAGGTGGCGGGGGGGCGGTCCTGCTCAGGCCGGGTGACCTGTGGGTCGATTGGTGGTTACCCAGTGGCGACCCTCGGTGGTCAAGTGACGTGCGCGTCTCGTCGCTACGGGTGGGCCAGTGGTGGGCGACGGCCCTAACTCGAGTTACCTCACTACCCGTCGAGTTGTACCGCGGGCCCTTCGAAAGTGGTGGCGCGTCGTTTGACGCCTGCTTCGCCGGACGGGGGCCTGGCGAAGTCTTCGTCGGGGGAGTGAAAGCGGTCGGGATCACGCAGTGGCGAGTGCGCGAGGGCGTTTTTCTCTCAACGGTGTTACTAGCTCGGGACGGCCTAGACATTACGAAAATCCTGCGTCTCGACCCCTCCGGCGAACCCGTCCACTTTGACGTGGCCACCTTGGCCGGACTCGGCCTAGGCGACGGCGAGGAACTGCTCGGGCACGTGACCGATTTGAGTGGACCATGGCCAGCGGGGCCAAATACCCCAGAAATCTAGTTTTTCGGCCACTTCCACTGAGCCCGGTTCTCGCTAACCACTGGCATTTCGCCAACCCCTCGGATCTCGCGTAGCGCTTCTGCGGAGCCCCCGGACGCCGGAAGAGGGGTTGGGAGGAGTTAGTGGCGGTTGGTGGTGACTTGTGGTGTAATGTGTCACGAAGTGGGGTCAAATGGTGACACCGCGGGAGGACAGAATGCTCGGGTTCGTCGGCCAGTTTCAGCACTCGCTGGACGTCAAGGGTCGACTCATTCTTCCGTCAAAGTTTCGACCCGCCTTCGAACGGGGCGGACATCTGAGCCCTAATACCGAAGGGTGCGTCGCGCTCTGGACGCCGGGCGAGTTCTCCCGCCAAATGGAGGAGCGACTCCAGCAAATTCGTCTGGGCGGTTCGAGCGAACGCCAGCAGGTTCGTTATTGGTCGGCCAACTCCTCCGACGTTGAATTTGACAAACAGGGAAGATTCGCCCTGCCCACGGCTATTCGCGAATACGGACAACTATCTGGCGACGTACTGGTCGTGGGAGCCATTGATCACGTGGAAATGTGGAACCCCTCCGCTTACGCGGAGAAGGTCAACGCCGCCGAAGAGATTTTTAAGCAGGGAAGTGACTAGTGACGGGAGTTCAGTGGCAGTACCGGTCGCGGACCACGCGCAGCCTGGCAATCGCGGCAGTCGAGCGGGAATCCTCCTCCGCCCTCTCGCCCGCTGCCGCGATTGAAAGGCTGCGGATGGCCCTCGACCCATACCACGAACCCGTACTGACACGGGAGATTGTCGAGTTATTCGCGGGGTTGGCGCCGGGCCTCGTTATTGACGCGACCGTCGGCGGGGGTGGACACAGCGCCGCTCTTTTGTCGGAAACGGATCACCTGCGGGTTCTGGGCGTTGATCGAGATCCCGCCGCAAGGCGCGCGGCGCGAGAACGGCTCGCCGAGTTCCCAATGAGGAGTCGCGTGGTCGACGCCACTTTCGACGACCTATCCGCCGTGGTGGTCGATCACCGGTCGTTTGTACGCGGTGAGCCCGTCGTAGGGGTTTTGATGGATCTCGGGGTTTCGTCGCACCAACTCGACACCTCGTCACGGGGCTTCTCGTACCGAACGGACGCGCCACTCGATATGCGTATGGACACCCGCGCTGGGGAAACGGCCGAGCAGTTCATTGCTCGAATTGACGTAGCAGAACTCACCTCACTATTGCGCGAAAACGGCGAAGCGCGTTTCGCGGGCTCAATCGCCCGCTCGGTCATTGAGAGCCGACCGCAGACGACGTTCGAACTCTCGGCCGCAGTGGACCGAGCTGTCCCTAAATCGGCGCGTCGCCACGGGCACGTGGCCGCTCGAACGTTTCAGGCCTTGCGCGTTGCGGTCAACGACGAGTTGGGGCAGTTGGCGCGAGGACTCGCGGCGGCCCTAGACGAACTGGCGGTGGGGGGGTTAGTCGTCGTCGTGTCGTACCACTCCGGGGAAGATCGGCTCGTAAAGTCGTTTTTCGCCGAACAGCAGAGCGGGGGCTGTCACTGTCCCCGCGAATTGGGCTGCGTCTGCGGCGCGACGGCCCGCGTGAAGGTCCTAAAATCGAGTGCTCGGTTAGCGAGTTCTCGCGAAATCGAGGTTAATCCCCGGGCGCGTTCCGCGCGCCTGCGCGCGGCGCGGAAGTTGCGGCCGTGAGCGTGATCAGCCTGCCCCGACGCGTAGAGCGGGGACGGGCCCTCGAGCCACCGACGAGGTCGCGCCGAGGCGCGCGCCATCGGGCCACCGCGCCACGACGGGCGGTCGTCGCGAACGGTTGGCGAGCGGCGTCGGCGGTTCGTAAGTCAGTGATCATTGTGGTGGCGTCGCTCTCCCTGGCCCTGTTCGGCACCATGTTGGAAGCGAATAGGCAAGTAGAGATTCACTCGCTGGACAGTCAACTGCTCCAACTTCAGTCCAACTACGCCGTTCACGTTGGTTCCTTGACCAACCTGTCGGCGCCCAGCTTGATCGCGACGAAAGCGGGGGCCCTGCACCTCGTAAGTCCCACGTCGGTCACGCAGATACCCTCGACGGGTCTTGACGTCCCCTTGCCGCTTCCGAAGTTTTCCGGTTCCGCAACGGCGACGTCACGGACCTTGCGGTGAGCGCGCACTACACCTCGACCCACGCCCGCGCAGCATCTCCGCGACGCGAGCCGCGAAGTGGTTCACTCGGCAATCGAAGGTTGTTGATGTTGCGGGCCGTTTTCGCGCTCGCTCTCGCGGCCCTAGGGGTTCGCCTGTTCTACCTACAAGTTGTCGACCACGCTCACTACGCCCGGCTTTCCGTGGCGCAGGTTAAGGTCACTTTGCCGGTAACCGCACTTCGCGGGGGAATCTACGACCGACACGGAGAGACGTTGGCCATTTCGCGACCAACCTCGGTAGTGATCGCCGATGACTTTCAAATTACCCACCCCCACACCGAAGCGCGGGCGCTCTCACCGTTGGTGCACGTCCCTACTTCAAAGCTTCGCCGCTTACTATCCGAAAAGAGCGGGTACGTAATACTCAATAACGGTCTCGACCTAGCCGACGGCAAAAAGGTCGCGGCCATGACTTTTCCCGGAGTCGTGGTCCAGAGTTCGTCGATTCGAACGTACCCGGACGGACCGCTCGCCACTTCGGTCTTGGGGGGCGTTAACGCTAGTGGTGCCGGATCGGCGGGCCTCGAGTATGAGTACCAAAGGCTCCTCGCCGGACAGAGTGGGCTAACGCAGGAGTACGTTTCTTCTTCGGGAGTGAATCTACCCGCATCGCCGGCGACCGTGCTTAAGAAGGCCACACCCGGTGTCGGCCTCGAACTCACGCTGGACTCATCGTTGCAGTACGTAACGGAGCGGGTCTTGGCCCGTGACATCAAGCTTTACGACGGGTTAAGTGGTCTCGCGCTGGTCATGGACGTCCACACGGGGGAGATTTTGGCGGATGCTTCCCTGGTGAATACGAAAACTCGCGCCGGTATTTTGGGACCGATTACGTCCTGGGGAAAATCCGTGGGTGTAGCGGGCATCGATCAGACCATCAACAATCTGCCCTTTACCCAAGCCTACGAGCCGGGTTCGGTCTTTAAAGTCGTCACCTTTTCGGCCGCGCTCCAACGTCACTTGATTACACCCACAACCGTCTTCCCGGTGCCAAACTCCATAGTGGTGGGCGGACGAATCTTTCACGACGCCGAGACCCACGGACTGGAACACCTCACCGCCACCCAAGTACTGGCTCAGTCATCCAACATTGGCACTTACGAAATCGGACACCGCGTTGGTGAAGCCGGTCTGTTGTCGCAGGTCTATCGACTTGGGTTCGGGCAGACGACTTCGGTCAACTTTCCCGGCGAGACCGCGGGACTGCTGGTCAACGCGGCGAACTGGTACGCGAGCGACCAAGCCGCCCTGCCCATCGGTCAGGTCGACGCCGTGCCGGCGATTCAGGTCCTGGACGCATTCAACACGATCGCCAACGGCGGAGTTTTCGTCGAGCCCAAGTTGGTTCGAGGCTACGTGTACGCTAACGGGTCACTCAAGGCGGCACCAGCGAGTGCCACACACGAAGTGTTGTCACCATCGGTGGACCACACCATGGTCAAAATGCTCGAGCAAGTTGTCCTCGCCGGGACCGGAGTCAACGCGGTGATACCCGGTTACCTGGTGGCGGGCAAGACCGGGACCGCGACCATTCCCTACCCCGGCCGCTCGGTGCTAACCAATAGTTTTGACGCGACATTCGTGGGTTTCGCGCCGGCGAATAATCCAGTGTTATCAATGATTGTGATGGTGCAACGACCGGTAACGAACATCTACGGCGGAACCGTGGCCGCGCCGGTTTTTCAAGCAGTCATGTCCTACGCCCTGCACCACTACGGTATTCCGTCAAACGGCGCCGTCCAGAAGCCCCTTAAGGGCATCGCGGCCACTATCTCTTCGGACGTGACGTGATGCAGTTGGGCGACATCCTCGATGACCTAGCGCTAGACGTCGTGACGAGCAGCGTTGAAGTCGAACGGGTCGAGATTGACTCGCGAAGCTGTAGCGACCGAACTCTTTTCTTCGCGATGCCCGGTACAACGAGCCACGGAGTCCAATTCGTGGACGAAGCGGTCGCGCGGGGGGCGGTGGCGGTCGTTTCCGATCGCGCAGTTCCTACCTCCGTGCCGCTCGTTGTCGTTCCCACAACTCAAATCGTCCCGTTAGTGGCCCACGCCGCTTCGGTCATTGTCGGTAGCCCCCAAACGAAGGTGAAGTTGGTCGCCGTTACCGGTACCAACGGCAAAACGAGCGTGACGACGATGGTGAGCGAGTTGGCTAGGGCCCTCGGTTGGAATGGCGCCAGCATCGGGACCTTGACCGGCCCGCGAACGACTCCGGCTTCGCCCGAGCTCTACCGGACACTCGCTACGCTCGTGGGTTCGTTCGATCCCGTCATTGCGAAGTGTGTTGTTTCGATGGAAGTATCGAGCCACGCTTTGGTTCAACGACGTATTGAGGGCCTTCACTATTGTGTCGGTGCGTTCACGAATTTGGGCCACGATCACCTCGACTACCACGGAACTCAAGAGCAGTATTTCGCGGCCAAGGCGTCACTCTTTTGTAGCGAGCGCATTCGTCGGGCCGTCATTTGGACCGACGATTCTTTCGGTCGACGACTGGCCGAGACGACTTCCGTTCCGGTGACGCGAGTGTCGCGCGAGGATGTCAGCGAAATTTCAACGACGCTCGAAGGTTCTACCTACTTTTGGCGAGGACACCTGGTCAACTCGTCACTGGTTGGTGGTTTCAACGTCGACAATTCGATTATGGCGATGACGATTTTGAGTGCCCTCGGGGAGGAGTCGGCGCGGATTGCGGCAGCGATGGCGGAGGTCAACAGCGTCCCGGGTCGGTTTGAAGTAATCCGCGGGTCGGGCGTGACCGCCGTCGTCGACTACGCACATACCCCCGAAGGACTCGACCGCCTCCTAGCTGACGTACGAGCCCTGCGTCCCCGCGGTCGGGTGATCACGGTTTTCGGCGCCGGGGGCGACCGAGATCGCGCAAAGCGACCCGAGATGGGGCGCGTCGCAGTCGCGGGATCGGACGTCGCGGTAGTTACGTCTGACAACCCTCGATCTGAGAAACCTGGTGCGATTATTGACGAGACACTGGCGGGGTTGGTTGGGCTCGACACGGTGGTGCGTGAAGAGGATCGCCGACGAGCGATTACCCGAGCTTTTGAACTGGCCACCGACGGTGACGTGGTCGTGGTGGCCGGCAAGGGTCACGAAACCGTTCAAATTCTAAACGGAGTGGAAGTTCCGTTCGACGACCGCGCCGTCGTACGGGAGCTCTTGAAGTGAGGCGCAGATGTTGAGTTTGATGGAATCGGGCGGTGTGGCTTTCGTCTGTTCCCTACTGCTCACACCTCTGTGGATTCGCTTCCTGCGAGCTCGCTCAATGGGCCAGAGTATTCACGAGGACGTTCCCTCGACCCACCTGCGCAAGGCCGGAACACCCACGATGGGTGGGGTGGTCATAGTCGGAGCGGCTCTGCTCGGTTACGCCATGGGCCACGTTGGGACGGCGATTGTCTTTACCCGCTCGGGAGTGCTCGCGGCGATGGTGATTGTCGCCTCGGGCGTTTTGGGGCTCGTTGACGATTACGTCGCTATTCGAAACGAAAGAAACCTTGGCCTTAACGCGCGGGCCAAACTGTTCGGACAGCTGGCGATCGCCGGGGCCTTTTCCGTGCTGGCGCTGACGTGGGTTCACACTTCGACTAATTTTTCCTTCACCCGGTTCTCCCTACCGGGATGGAATCTGACGGCGGGCGGCTGGTTTCTCCTCGCGGTTTTCGTAATTATCGCTACGTCTAACGCCGTGAATCTCACCGACGGACTCGACGGCCTCGCGGCGGGGTCGGCGACGTTCTGCTTCGGCGTTTTGTCCATCATCGGCTACTGGCAGTTCCGTCACTTCTCGATCTACCACCTTCACGCGTCCCTCGACCTCGGACTCGTTGCGGTAGCGCTCGTCGGAGCGTGTTTGGGGTTCCTGTGGTGGAACGCGGCTCCGGCGCGCATCATCATGGGCGACACGGGCGCCCTCGCCATTGGCACGGGTCTCGGCGCCCTTTGCCTCTTGATGAATCTAGACCTGCTCCTCGTTATTATCGGCGGCCTCTTCGTCGCCGTCACGGCTTCGGTGATACTTCAAGTGCTCAGCCTGCGTCTGTTCGGTCGGCGAATCTTTCGGATGACCCCACTTCACCACCACTTCGAACTCCTCGGGTGGCCCGAGACAACAATCATTATTCGGTTCTGGATATTGGCCGGCCTCTTAGCGATGCTCGGCTTGGGTATCTTCTACGGTGACTTTCTAAAGATCGCCAAGGTGGTCTAAGGGTGCGCGGCGCGAGTAGCGATCACGGTCTGTTTCAACCTCTACCGAGAGGTAGCGCGACGGGACGGGTCTTGCTCGCCACCACCGTGGCGCTCATAATTTTCGGTACCGTCTTCGTGGCGTCCGCCAGTGAGGGCCAGGCGGCCGCCAACGGTGGGTCCGCGTTTTCGATTGTCGCCCACGACCTGGCGTACCTGTGTTTCGGCATCTTTGCGTGGTACGTCGCGGCCCGGGTTCGCCTCGAGCGGATCGTCGCCCTGGCGCCCACACTTATCGGTGGCGGTCTCGCTTTGCTTTTCGCGGTAAAGCTGGTGGGGGTTTCGACTAACGGTGGGAAGCGGTGGCTCGACTTGCGGGTCATCAACTTACAGCCGTCGGAGCTTTTTAAGTTGTGCGCAATTTTGTACGTAGCGTGGTTGGTTCAGCACCACCATCGCGATTTGGATCAAGCGAAGTCTCTCGTCGTACGTACGGCGCCAATCTGGTTAGGTTGCGCCCTGATTGTTCTCGAGCCCGATATCGGCACCGCGTCGGTGGTGTTGATGATCGCCGTCGCGACGTTGGCGTCGGCGGGACTCTCCGGCCGTCTTTTGGTTCGTGCGACCTTGGTTACGGGGGTGGGGGTTGGCGCCTACCTCGCGGCCAAACCCTACGCCGCTCAGCGACTTTTTTCCTTTCTACACCCCAACGCCAACCTCCTGGGAAGTGGTTACCAACTATTGCAGTCGCGTATTGGATTGGGCGCGGGTGGTCTAACGGGCCTGGGCCTGGGCAACAGTCGCGAGAAGTTCGGTCTACTGCCCAATCCCCACACCGACTTTATTTTCACCATCGTCGGCGAAGAGTTAGGTCTCATCGGGACCCTCGCCGTCATTGCCCTTTTCGTGGTGTTCTTAATGGTGTCGGTGCGCATTGCCCAGCAGTGCGCCAACCCGGTTAACCGGCTGGTCGCGGTGGGCGTAATGACCTGGATAATGGTCGAAGCGATCATCAATATTGCGTCGGTCGTCGGCTGGTGGGCCGTCACCGGGGTGCCGCTGCCCTTCTTCTCTTACGGTGGGACCGCGCTCATCACCGAAATGGCGGCCGTGGGTCTTCTCTACAACGTCGCCCACGACCGGTCGCGCGGGCCCGACGTGACTCTCGAGTCGAGTGGCGGCGCGCGCCGCCGTCGGTTCGAGCCCGCCCCTAGGCCACCGGCCCGTGCCGGGCGCGCCTTCGAACGCTCCGGAGCCGGTAATCGATCACGGGCCCGATAGTGCGGGGACCCATCGTGATTACCGGAGGCGGTACGGGTGGGCACATCTTTCCCATGCGGGCGCTCGCGGACGCGCTCGTGGCCCGGGGCGTGAGCGAGTCTGAGCTGCGTTTTGTGGGCAGCCGCCGGGGGAAGGAGAGTGAGCTGCTCGGTGGTAGCGCCGTCTCGTTGACGAGACTGCCCGGTCGGGGGCTCCAGCGCTCGTGGCGTCCCGGGGCCGTCGTGGCGAACTGCGGGGCCGTCGGCGGGCTACTGGTAGCGACTGTCGGCGCGGTGATTTTGTTGCGACGCTGGCGAGCGACGGCGGTGGTGTCGGTGGGGGGGTACGCGTCGGCCGCGGCGACTTTGGCGGCACTGTGGTGGCGAGTTCCGCTCATCGTGGTGGAGTTCGACGCGGCTCCGGGAGTGGTGTCGAGGTTTGCGGCGCGTCACGCCCGGTGGCGATGCTGCGCTTTTCCCACCTCGGGCGACAACGTTCTGGTGACCGGCGCACCGGTACGCAGTGAAGTCGAAAGCGTCGACCGTAGCCCCCCGGCTCGGGCGAGGACCTCGGCCCACATGACTCCGCCGCTCGACCCCGATCGGACGGTCGTGGTCGTCATGACCGGCTCATTGGGGTCGGCTCGGGTCAACGGTGCCGTGACCGAGTTGGCCGAAACGTGGCGATTACGCACTGACGTCGCCCTTATCCACGTGACTGGCCGTCGCGACTTCGAGGTAGTGCGCGATCGTGCCCCGAAGACGTGCGGCCTCGACTACCGGGTGGTGCCGTTCGCGGATATGACCCTTATGTGGACGGTGTGTGACGTGGCGATCTGTCGCGCGGGCGCTATCACCGTCGCCGAATTGACGACCCTCGCAATACCCTCAGTTCTCGTACCGTTGCCGGGAGCGCCCGACGATCACCAGATGAAGAACGCCCTTACCGTGGAGGGTGTGGGTGGCGCCGTAGTGATTCGTGACGATCTGTGCACGGGTGAAGCGCTCGAGAGGGTCCTCGAGTCAATTACGTCCCCGTCTGTGCTTTCCGCGATGGCTGAAGGGGCCCGGTCGCTGGGCCGTCGGGGGGCGGCCCTGCGCATCGCCGACGTGACGATTTCGGCGCGAGTGGTTCCGTGACTCTCTTCGACGCGCACGAGCGCGTGCACGTCGTCGGGGTGGGGGGCGCCGGCATGAGTGGCGTGGCGACGCTGGTGGCCGAGTCCGGTTCTGCCGTAAGCGGATGCGACGTCGCCAACTCACCTACGCTCACCGAGCTAAGTCACCGCGGCGTCGCGACGGCGATTGGTCACTCGTCCGGGCACGTGGATCAGTGCGAAGTCGTGCTGTGGTCGCCCGCGATCTCAGACGATCACCCCGAAATCGCGGCCGCGAGAGCGCGAGGCGTGCGGGCGGTATCGCGATCGACGCTCTTCGGTCAACTTTCGAAAATCGCCCCGCTCGTTGGACTGTGCGGGACGCACGGAAAGACGACAGCTACGTCGATGATGGTCCACGTCTCTCTAGCCGACGGTCGCGACGACGGTTGGCTCCTGGGAGCGCCCGTGCTCGGCGTTGGCTCTAACGGTCACTGGGGGAGGGGCGATTTGATTGTTGAAGTGGACGAGAGTTTCGGAACTTTTCGCGAAGTCGAAGCGGCGTTTCTCGGTGTGCTCAACGTTGAACCGGACCACCTCGACTACTACGGCACCGTGGCCCAGTTGGAAAGCGCCTTCACCGATTTGATCGAACGAACTCGAGGACCCGTCGTGGTGTGGGGAGATGATCCGGGCGCCGTGCGGGTGGGCGATACCTCTGGACACGAGATTGTCACGGTGGCCCAAGTGGCGAAGGCCCCGTGGCGGGTTTCCGATGTTGAACTGGCTAGGCGCCATTCGTCTTTCACCCTTACGGGCCCCGGGGAGAGCTTTCGAATCTCGCTGCGAGTTACGGGGGCGCACAACGTCGCCAACGCGGCGGTCGTGGCGACGTTGGCTCGTTTGCGCGGCATCGACGCCCCGGTGGTCGCTACCGGTCTCGCTAACTTCCTCGGGGCGCCGCGCCGATACCAGTATCGCGGGGCGTGGCGCGGGATCGACGTCTACGAAGACTACGCCCACCTACCGAGTGAGATTTCGGTGACCATAGCCGCAACGCGCGCCGCCGGGTACCAGTCAGTGGCGGTCGTCTTTCAGCCCCACCGGGTTACTCGCACCGTCGCGCTCTCCGACGAGTTAGCGCGGGCCCTCACCGCGGCCGACCGCGTCGTAGTTTCGGATATCTACCGCGCGGGTGAGGGCAATCCGACCGGGGTGACCGGTGAGGTCATCGTCAGAGCCCTTGGTCGTCTCGGCTTCGGGGGACGCGCGAGTTATCACGAGCGCCTCGACGACGTCGTGCCCTCGCTGGTGTCCGAGATTGGTGGCTGTGACGTCCTGCTCTTCGTCGGGGCGGGCGACGTCGCGTCGGTGATCAACTCGTTGCCGGGCGGTCTCGAGTGACGGCCCTAGACGTACTGATTAAAGTTGGCGGCGACCGCGTCGAGGAACACGCGCAATTGGGCGCCCTCACGACGTACCGCGTAGGTGGTCGCGCTCGGTGCCTCGTTCGAGTCAGCAGCGATAGCGACTTAGCGGAGTTAAGCCCACTGATGGCCGCTACCGAGCTTCCCCTCTTCGTCTTGGGAAATGGATCCAACGTGCTCGTGGCCGACGGGGAGACGCCACTGGTGGCACTTCGTCTCGGTGGACAGTTCGCGTCACTGCGGTGGCACCGTGGTGACGGGGGGGTGACCGTAGAGGCGGGCGCCGCTATCGAACTCCCCGTGGCCGCTCGACGGCTAGCCCACGACGGAGTGACGGGACTCGAGTGGGCGGTGGGCGTGCCCGGCACTTTTGGGGGAGCCGCGAAGATGAACGCCGGTGGCCACGGTTCCGACGTGGCCGCGACGATTCTCTCAGCCCGAGTGTGGCGCGCCGGTACCGAGGAGAGCTGGGGGAAGGACCGACTGGCGCTCGGGTACCGCACGAGCGCCTTGCAGTCGGGAGACGTCGTCCTCGGGGTCACTATGGCGCTGCGCGCGGGAGCGGCGAGCGAATGTGAGGAGCGAGTGCGCGACGTAGTGCGGTGGCGCCGTGAGAATCAACCCGGTGGCCACAACGCCGGGAGCGTCTTTCGCAACCCCCCCAACGACAGTGCCGCCCGGCTCATCGATTTGGTGGGTGGAAAGGGTCTGCGCGTTGGGAGTGCGAGCGTGAGCGAGAAACACGCGAACTTCATTCAGGCCGACTCCGGCGGTCGGGCCAGCGACGTCTATCAGCTGATCTCACTACTGCGCGACCGTGTTCGAGAGGCGAGCGGGGTCGATCTGGCCAGTGAACACCACTTCGTGGGCTTCGGAGACGGCCAGTGACGAAACGGCGCCGCCCCCTTTCGGCCGTGGAAGACGGTCCGGCCCCGCGCCGCCGCCGTCGGAGGTGGGTTCTGGCCTCGGGGGTCGTAGTGGCAGCGGCCCTCGCCGTCGCGGTGCCGTGGGTGCTTCGACAGCCTTACCTGCGCGTCCAACACGTTTCTTTCGTCGGCCTGCGTCACGAGTCCGTCGCCGCGGTCCTCGCGGCTTCGGGGCTCGCGGAGCACCCCTCCATGTTGACCGTCAACGACGCAACGCTCGAGCGAAGGCTGGAGCGATTCGCCTGGATCTCTTCGGTGAAGCTGACCAAAAAGTGGCCCAACACCGTCGTGGTTTCGGTGAAAGAGAGTGTTGCGGTCGCGGTCGCCTTTGGCGCGCACCACCACCTCGAGTACGTAAACGCGCAGGGTCGCGACCTCGGACGCGCTCCACTGAGCGCCAATTTGCCGACCTTGAGATTCTCTGGATCATCGTCTCAGTCGTGGCCGTTCTCGTCGAGCGCTCGCCCGGCGGCCTACGTCGCCTCCCGACTCCCACGAGCCTTCAGCGCGCAAGTCTCGGTCATCACCGAAAGTGGCCGCGGTTCGCTCTCACTCACCTTGACCACCCCCGTTACGTTCGTACTCGGGTCAACCCATAAACTTGAGGCGAAGTTCATGGCCATCGCTTCGGTAATTGCCCACAGTACCCTGGTGCCGGGCGACGTCGTAGACGTTACGGTACCCGACGAGTTGGCGGTGACGCCCCCGTCGGGGTGAGCTCTTATTTGACCAAAAACTAGGCAGTGACTAGCCTTCAGGAACTGTTCGCCGATTTGCCCCCGCCAGGGCGGTAACAATAGTAGAGATAGCCAAGGGGAGCCCATGAGTCTCAGTCAGAGCAACTACCACGCCGTAATCAAGGTGATAGGCGTGGGTGGGGGCGGCGCCAACGCGGTGAATCGCATGATAACCGCGGGGCTGAAGAGTATCGAGTTCATCGCGGCGAACACCGACGCGCAGGCGCTCCTACTTAGTGAGGCCGATCTTAAGATTGACATCGGGCGTCAATTGACGAGAGGCCTCGGCGCCGGCAGTGACCCCGAAGTGGGTCGCCAGGCCGCCGAAGACCATCGCGCGGAGATCGAAGAAGCGCTCAAGGACACCGACATGGTCTTTATAACCGCCGGCGAGGGCGGGGGTACTGGCACCGGTGCGGCGCCGGTGGTGGCCGAAATTGCGCGCGCGTTGGGGATACTGACCATTGGCGTCGTCACGCGCCCGTTCTCCTTTGAAGGAAAACGACGCGCGACTCAGGCCGAAAAGGGAATCCAGGCGTTGCGTGACAAAGTCGACACCCTGATTGTTATCCCCAACGATCGACTGTTGTCGGTGACCGCACCGGAAACCTCGATGCTCGACGCCTTTAAAGTCGCCGACGACGTCCTCCTGTCGGCCGTTCGCGGCGTCACCGACCTCATAACCGTCCCCGGACTGATCAATACGGACTTCGCGGACGTTAACACCGTGATGAGGAACGCGGGCACCGCGATTATGGGCGTGGGCAGTTCCACGGGAGAGGGTCGCGCGGTCAACGCCGCTCGGGCGGCCATTACCTCTCCGTTGCTGGAGGCCTCCATCGACGGAGCGCGGGGCATACTAATGAACATCGTGGGAGGTCCCGGTGTCACCTTGAGCGAGGTAACCCAGGCCGCGGAGATTATTCACTCCGTAGCTCACCCCGACGCCAACATCATTTTCGGCAGCGTTATCGATGACTCGATTGGTGAGGCGGTGCGGGTGACGGTCATTGCCGCCGGCTTCGACGCGGTGGCGCCGAAGTCCGTTACGTCGGTTCAGCCCGTCATGACCGAAGGTCCGCGCAGTGACATTTTCACTTCGGCCGGCGAAGATATCTTCGACGTTGGGGGTGACGACGACCTCCCCAGTTTCTTGCGATAGCGCCGAGGACGGCGAACGGCTGCGTCACAATCTCGCGCGAGTTCACGAGAGAATAAATGCGAGTGGGCGCGATCCGCGCGACGTGCGCGTCGTGGCGGTCACGAAGACCTTCAGCGCCCAAGACGTTCGCGTCGCCGCGATGGTCGGTCTGACCACCTTCGGCGAGAACTACGTCGATGAGTTGTGTCGCAAGAGACGTGAAGTCGACAACCCGGCAACCCAGTGGCACTATTTGGGGGTACTGCAAACGAATAAAATTGCCCGGGTACTCGGTTGCGCGGACGTCGTGTGCTCGCTGTCTCGGACGCGTGAAGTTGAGAGAGTCGCCGCGCTCGCACCGGGAGCGTCGGTCTACTGCCAAGTTGACGTAACCGGGGGGGCGACGAGAAACGGTGTCGCCCCGGCGCACTTCGGCGATCTAGTTCTACGCGCGCGTGACGCGGGGCTGGACGTACGCGGGGTTATGGTGGTCGCTCCGGTGGAACCCAGCGCGGCGCGAGCGGCTTTTCAGTTGACGCGCGCGCTCGCGGACCAGTGGCGCCTTGACGAATGTTCGATGGGGATGAGTGACGACCTGGAGTTGGCCTGTCAGTCGGGCACTACGGAACTGCGTATAGGGCGGGCTCTCTTTGGGCCACGGGTGTGAGAGGTCCGACTCGCCTAACATGGTTCCGGGCGCTGGCGCTGAGGAGAGGTGAATGAAAGATCGACTACGGGGATTCCTGGGCTTCCTCGGACTCGTCGAGGACGAGTACGGCGAGTTTGGCCCGAGCACACCGTCGCGGCCCTTTTCTGAGCCGGTGGAGGAGTACGAACCGGAGTGGGCTTCGACTCCTAGCCCGCGCGGTTACGCGGGTGGCCCCGGCGCTCCCCCCTACCGCGGTTCGCCGGCCGCACCCCCGCCGCGGCGCACGCCGTCGATCTCGGTGCTCGAAGGTCCCAACGGTAATCCCAGGGTTCGACCGATATCGAACCAAAATCCACCGCGGCCGGGCCCCACGTTCTCCCGAGAACGTGACGTAGCGGTCGTTACGCCCGAGACCTACGACGACTCTCGACGGATCACCGACCACCTACGCGCCAATCGGGCCGTGGTGCTGGCGACCCTCAACGTTGACGCCGGACTCGCGCGCCGACTCGTCGACTTCACCGCGGGTACCGCGTACGCGCTCAACGCCCGAATTGAGATGCTGGCGCGTGGGGTCTATCTCGTGAGTCCTCAGGGGCTGAATCTGGGCTCCGAGGCGAAGGAGAGTCTGCGCGCCGCACACTACGGCTCGGCGGATTGACGGTGGCGCTGCTCCGCGATCTAATCACCCTCTACATTTGGGTCCTCATCATCACCGCTCTGCTCAGTTGGCTACCCACGACCGGCCACCAGGGGACACTCGCTACCGTGAAGGGGGTGCTGGCTCGCCTGACCGAACCGGTCCTACGCCCCCTGCGCGCCGTCTTACCTAGACCCAGTGTCGGGGGAGTGGGCATCGACCTGTCGGTACTAGTGGCGGTCGTCGCGCTCGAAATCATCCGAGTCGTCATCTAAAGGCGGAACTCGCCTGGAGAGGGGCGAGGGCGGTAGGGTGGCGGGATGGACACCACAAATAGCGCAGTTTCGGCCATCGATTCAATCGATACGGTGGCCTTTAAGGTCGGGATCAAGGGGTACAACGTTGACGAAGTCGACGCGTTTCTCGAGCGCCTCTCGTTAGAGGTCCGACAGCTCAAGGAGTTGGCGCACCAGCAACGGCAGCAGTTGCGTCAAGCCGCCGAACGGATTGGACAACTCGACGCGCGCGGCGCTACCGGACCAGTCTCCGTGGCGCCCACGGCGCCGGCCGCACCCATTCGCACTGGTGCCGCCGAGAGCCCCGAGCAGATTGCGTCAATGATTGCCATGGCGCAACGCTTCATCGATCAAGCGCAACAAGAAGCGGAAGCGAAGTCTCGAGAGTTCACCGTCGCCGCGCAAGAGCGTGCGCGAGAAATCGTCTCCGAAGCGCGAAGCCGCGCGGAAGACGAGGTCAACCGTTTGAACGGTCTCAAACAGCGTTTAAGTGAGGACGTGGATACTCTGTCTCGTCAACTGGCTTCGGAAAAAGCTCGCATTAGCCAAGTGTTGGCGGAGTTCACACGCTGGGTGGAAAGCGCCTTCGTGGGTGAAGTAGTGGCCCCCGTCGCCCCTTCGGCGCCACCGGCCCCGTCGCCGGCGGCGCCCGCACCTACGACGAGTGTCGCGAGTGTACCGCCGCGACCTACCCAGACGCCGCCCCCCGCCCCGGCGCCCGCGTCGGGAACCGGTGACCCCGCGCCGATATTCAAATTCGACCCCCTCGCGCGCGACGAGCGTCGGTAAAGCTCCCCCCGGCTGCTAGGGTCGGCGGGCACTTGTTCTGCACGCGAGGAGTGAGCCATGTCGTCGAGTTCCAAAATTCCTAAGAAGCGACCGGCCACGGCGGCCGTCGTGAAGTCGGCCAAGCCCCAGGGGAAGCCTCTCTCGAAAAAGACGGTCGCTCCGACAAAATCGAAGAAATCGGCCGGTCCGCCGCCTAAGAAGGCCGCTCCCTCGAAGGTGGCGCCGGCCAAAAAGGCGCCGGCCCGCAAGGTTCCGGCCAAAAAAGTAGCCGTACCCACGGCGGCGCAACGGGCCGCGGCGCTGCAAAAGGAGCGAGCCCGAGCCGCGGCGGTCGCCCTGCGAGAGAAAGAGGCCCGGTTGCGGGCGGCGGCCCAAAGGGAGCGGGCGCGCGAAAAAGCGCAGGCCGCAGCGAAGGCTAAGCGTGAACGAGAAGCGAAGGAGCGGGCGCGGACGAAGGAGCGCGCCGCGCTCAGCAAGGCCAAGGCTCAAGCTGCGGCGAAGGCCAAACGGGAGCATGACGCGCAAGTAAAGGTCGCGGCCCGTGAACGTGAAGTTGCCCGCAAGGCCCGAGAAAAGGCGGCCGTCGAGGCCAAAAAGCAACGCGAGATTGAAGCCAAGCGAAGGGCGATCGAGGCGGAGAAGCTCAAGAAGCTGCGCGAGATCGAGCGGCGTGACGCCGAGGATCGTAAGCGTCAAGAACGCCGAGAAGCCGAGGAGCGTAAGCGTCGCGAAGCACTCGAACGCAAGATGCACTCCAAGCCTTACGCCAACGACGTCGCCTTTTTGAGTGAACTACGCGAACTGCTTCAACAGACTCGCGCGTCAACCAGTGAACAGATTGTCGTCAGCGAGGCCGAGGCGAACGAGATGCTGGTCGACCGGGAGCGCCT
Source organism: Actinomycetes bacterium (assembly GCA_021815645.1). Lineage (GTDB taxonomy): Bacteria > Actinomycetota > Acidimicrobiia > Acidimicrobiales > RAAP-2 > RAAP-2. The sequence continues at coordinate 7,389 of JAKBAB010000010.1, read as the reverse complement.
GGAATACGACGACGAAGACGGCTCCAGCGTCGCGTCGGACATTCAACGAGACCAACTTAAGGATTTCGCGTCGGCGCTGCGACTCAAGGTTGACGAAATTGACGTGGCGATTGCGCGAATCGACGACGGCAGTTACGGGCGCTGTGACGAGTGCTACGAATCAATCTCCCACGCCCGATTGCGAGCACAGTTGCCGGTCTTCACCTGCGTGTCGTGCCGCGCCAGCGTCTAACGGCCCGAATCAATCCCGCGGTCCTCTGGTTGGCCCTGGGCGTGGTCGCCGCCGACGCCGCGACGAAATGGTGGGCTCGTCACGCGTTGGCCGATCGATCGGTGCACGTCTTTGGACCACTGCGGTGGCACTTGGAGTACAACAGCGGCATCTCCTTTTCCATAAATCGCTTGAGCCCCATGGTGACCACCGTGATAACGGCGGTCGTCGCCCTCGTGGTTGTCGTGGTGGGGTTACGGGCCCGTCGCGGACTCGCGACCGTCGGCTTCGGCCTGCTCATTGGGGGAGGGGTCGGTAACCTCGTCGACCGACTGGCGGCCCGGCCACACCGCGTAACCGATTTCATTGCGGTGTCGAGTTTCCCGGTCTTTAATCTCGCCGACGCGGCCATCACGGTCGGATTCGTCCTACTCGCCGTCGCCGCCTTTCGCGGGGGTGGGCTGGTCAGTGGATGAGTGACGCCGAAGGGGACCGGTTCTTCGGCGATACCGTAGATATGGTCGTTCCCCACTCCCTGGACGGCGAGCGCGTGGACCGCGTAGTGGCCATGGCGTCGGGACGCTCTCGCGCGGAGGTTCGCGAGATCCTGCGCAGCGGGGCGGCTTCCCTGGACGGCCTAGTAGTCACCAAGGACTCGCTCGCGCTTCGAGAAGGTAGTCACCTATTCGTCAGACTTCCCGAACTTCGCGGCGACGACGTCGAGCCCGATGGGTCGGTTCCCCTCGAGGTAGCGCTAGAGGACCGACACTTCCTCGTTGTCAATAAGGCTCCGGGTCAAGTTGTTCACCCCAGCGCGGGCAGACGAGAGGCGACCCTCGTGGCCGGGGTCATCGCTCGCTACCCCGAAGTCGCCGAGCTTGGTGCGGTGGGTCTATGTTCGCCCGAGCGGCCCGGCGTGGTTCATCGACTCGACCGGGGAACGTCGGGCCTCCTGGTCTTTGCCCGTACGCCCGCGGCCCTCGCGTCCCTCGGCGCCCAACTGCGTGATCGCACCGTAACTCGCCAGTACGTCGCGCTCGTTCAAGGTCATCTCGCCAACGATCACGGGGTCGTTGACGCACCCATCGGTCGATCGGCCCGTCAGCCCACTTTGATGGCCGTTCGCTCGGACGGCAGGCCCGCGCGAACGGCCTACGACGTCGTCGCGCGTTTCAATGGGCCCGACCCGGTTTCTCTGTTGTCCCTTCACCTCGAAACTGGGAGGACCCACCAAATAAGGGTGCACATGGCGTCTATTGGTCATCCGCTCGTTAACGACCTGCGCTACGGCCACCACCGCGACGACCGACTCGACCCAGAGCGTTTCTTTCTCCACTCCGCGTCGTTGGGCTTTCGACACCCCGACGGTGGCCAGTGGGTCGAGACCAGTGCGCCCCTGCCCGAAGACCTGCGCGCGACGCTGCCGGCGAACGTAGCTCCCTAGGCGACGTTGTGGGCTGCGAGGACGGTGGCGTCGTCACGTAACGCGGCCAGCGCCTCATCTTCCGCGCGCCGAACTCGCCGAACACCAATGTCCATCTTGGTGGCGGTCGCTTGAAGCGAGAGTGGCGTGGACCCGTCGAGTCCGAAACGTAACGTCAGGACCTCGCGTTGCAAGTCGCTCAACTTCGTTAGGGCGCCCAGGACTTGGTGGTTCATCATGTCCTGCTCGATCTCGCCCACCCAGTCGGTCTGACTGGGTGCTACAAGGTCTCCGAGCGTCGTCGCTGAGTCCGAGGACGCGGGCTGATCGAGACTTGCCGTTACGCCGGCCAGTCCCCGTAGACCCTCTCGCTCCGCGGGGGACATGCCGGTCGCTTCGGTGAGTTCGTCGTCGGTGGGCTTTCGCCCGAAGATCGACGTCAGTTCCGCCGTGGTCGCCTCGAGCCGTTGCAGTTGCTCGCCCACTTCGAGGGGGATTCGGATGGTCCGGCCGTGCTGCTGGACCGCTCGCTGGAGGGCTTGACGAATCCACCACGTGGCGTAGGTCGAAAACTTGAAGCCCCGCTCCCAGTCGAACTTCTCGACGGCTCTAAGTAGGCCGAATGTTCCTTCTTGAACGAGGTCGACCATTTCGACTCCGCGGTCTTGGTAGCGCCGCGCCCAGTGCAGTACCAGGCGAAGGTTCGCCGCGACCATCTGCTTTTTGGCGTCTTCGTCACCGGCGGTGACGCGCTTGGCCAGTTCGACCTGCTCGTCGTAGTTGGGCATCGGGTACCGGTCGAGGTCCCGCATCAAAAGTCCCAGCATGTCGTTGGTATTTATGGCGGATCGCCGCGCATTGGTATTAGTCGTGGTAGTCACTGCAACTCCTTGTCTGTGGGGGGCACAAAGTCGGCACGGCCTGGCAGGTATTTCTCCTATAGCCGCCTTACTAATTTAGCACCTGGGGGCCACGAATTCAAGCCTCCCCCCCGCGCTAGCCGCTATGGGTTCGCGCTACGGGACGTCCCCCGCGGGCCTGATCAACCATGTCGGCGAGGGTAAAACTCGCGAGGTGCTCCCGCATGTGATTTCCGACGTCGGCCCACACGCCCAGCAGTACGCACTGACCTTCGTGGTCGCAGGCGCCGTCTTGGTGCGGTGGGCCGAAGTCTCCCGCGTTGATGGGCCCATCGACCGACGAGACGATTTCGGCCAGGGTAATCACTTCGGCCGGTCTAGCGAGGACGTAGCCACCGCCCACTCCTCGCTTCGAGCGCACTAGACCGGCGCCCTTCAAACTGAGCAGAATCTGTTCGAGGTACGGCTGGGGAAGTCCCGTGCGTTCAGCGAGGTCGCGTACGGAAGTCGGCAGTCCGTGGTTTTCGCGCAAAGCGAGGCTCAATAGGGCCCGACTGGCGTAGTCGCCGCGCGTCGATACTCTCACGCGCTCATCCTATCTACGGCGCCCACGTGGCGGCGGGTCCCCGCCCGGACGAGGAATCTGGCACACTTCTAGGGTGAGCGACTCTCCCCCCGACAACGTAGCCGTCGACCCGGACGAAGTACTCGCCCCCGGTGAAGGCGCCTCCCCCGAAGATCCGCCGAACTCCGAAAGCACCGACTACGTCAGTCAGCCGGCCAAGGTCATGCGAATCGGTTCGATGGTTAAAACCCTGCTCGACGAGGCGCGCACCGCCCCCCTAGACGAGGCCGGACGAAATCGGTTGCGTGAGATTTACGAAACGTCGGTGCACGAACTGTCCGACGCTCTCTCGCCTGACTTAGCGAAGGAGCTCAGTCGAATGGCGATTCCCTTTAGCGGCGTCGTTCCTTCTGAGTCAGAGCTTCGTATTGCGCAGGCTCAGCTAGTGGGATGGCTGGAGGGGCTCTTTCACGGAATTCAAGCGTCCCTCTTCGCGCAACAGGCGGCCGCCGCGGCGCAGTTGGAAAAGATGCGCGACCGCTCCCTCGTGGCGGGAGCCCCCGAACCGCGGGCCGGTACGTACCTCTGAGGTGGGCGTACGGTGTACTAGCGTGCGAATCCCCACCGTGTAGTTCGACCGCAGAGAGGAGTTGTGGTGGCTGAGGGTTTCGTCCATCTGCACAACCACACGGAGTACTCCATGCTCGACGGCGCCGCGCGAGTCGACGAGATGGTGGCCGCCGCACACGCCGACGGCCAGCGAGCGATTGCGATTACCGATCACGGGAACCTCTACGGTGTCGTCGACTTTTACGAAGCCTGTCGCCAACGTGGCGTGGCGCCAATCATCGGTCTCGAAGCGTATATGTCGGCCAACTCCCGCTTTGACCGACCGACCCGACGGGGCCGAATCGACGACACGGGGGGAGATACCGAGGGCGGCCAAAAGCTCTACCACCACCTGACGGTGCTCGCGATGACCAATGAGGGTTACGACAACCTTCGTTCGCTGGCTTCACTGGCCTTTTTGGAGGGCTACTACTACAAGCCACGCGTCGACTGGGAGCTCCTCGAAAGGTACGCCGGGGGTCTAGTCGCCACCACCGGGTGCCTCGGGGGGGTCGTGCTCCAGGCGCTGGTGCGTGACGACTACGAGCGCGCGCGCGACCTGACCGCTCGTCTGCAGTCCATCTTCGGGGCCGAGAACTTCTACGTTGAACTGCAAGATCACGGGCTAGCCGATCAACGGCGAACAAACCCCCAACTGGTTCGAATCGCGCGAGAACTGGGTGCGCCACTCGTAGCGACGAACGATTTGCACTACGTGCGGCACGGGGACCACGAGATGCACGACGCGCTGCTGTGCATCGGGACCGGTTCGCGAGTCGCCGACCCCGACCGGTTTCGTTTCGAGAGCGACCAGCACTACCTAAAGACCGCCGCCGAGATGCGCTACCTGTTTCGAGAGTTGCCCGAAGCGTGTGACAACACACTCGCGATTGCCGAGCGGGCCGACGTGACCATCCAGTTCGATAACGACGCGTTGCCGGAGTTCCCACTCCCGGACTCATTTTCCGACCCCTCCCATAAGGACGGGGCCACGCGGTACCTGCGGGAGTTGACCTTACGCGGGGCCCACGATCGCTACGGCGACCCCCTGCCCGAAGTCGTAGGACAAAGACTCGACTACGAGTTGGCGGTTATCGCCGATATGGGGTTTTCTGACTACTTCTTGGTGGTGTGGGACCTCATTCGCCACGCGCGAGAGTCCGGGGTCCGCGTCGGACCGGGAAGGGGTTCGTCGGCCGGCTGTTGCGTCGCGTACTGTCTGCGCATTGTCGACCTCGACCCACTTCGCTACGGGCTCATCTTCGAACGTTTCCTCAATCCCGGACGGCGCCAGATGCCCGACATTGACATGGACTTCGACGAACGGTACCGCGGGGACATGATTCGTTACGCCGCCGAGCGTTACGGAGCTGATCACGTCGCCCAGATTGTTACTTTCTCGACGATTAAGGCGCGCGCCGCGGTGCGCGACGCGGCCCGGGTGCTCGGGTACCCTCCGCAGCTCGGCGATCGCATCGCGAAGGCCATGCCGCCTTTAGTAATGGGTCAAGACGTGCCGCTGGCCGCGTGCTTTACCCCCACGGCCGGCTTCGAAGCGCGATACCACGACGCGACGGAACTGCGCGGGCTCTACGAAGGCGACGAGGAGGTACGCCACGTGATTGACGTGGCGAAGGGATTCGTCGATAAACGTCGTCAAGACGGAATTCACGCCGCGGCGGTCGTGATCACCAAGGGCCCCGTCCTCGACTACGTGCCGGTACAGCGAAAGTCGAGTCCGAACGGCTCGCTCGACGACGCCCCAATCGTCACCCAATACGAGGCCTCCGCAATCGAAAAACTCGGCCTCCTCAAGATGGACTTCCTCGGCCTGCGTAACTTGGCCATTATTGAGAGAACTCTCGACCACATTCGGCGGCGCCACGGCCGCGAGGTCGACATCGATCACGTCGCGCTCGACGATCCCAAGGTGTACGAAATGCTCCAACAGGGTAACTCGATCGGCGTGTTCCAACTCGAGGGCGACAAGATGCGTCAGCTCATGCGCCGCCTCGCGCCGACCAACTTTGACGACATCGCGGCCCTTAACGCCTTGTATCGGCCGGGACCTTTGAGTGAAAACGTTCACAACGACTACGCCGATCGGAAGAACTCTCGCCAGGAGGTTACCTACGACCACCCCGACTTGGCGAGCGTGCTCGGAGAGACCTACGGACTGATGATTTACCAAGAAGACATCATGCGAGTGGCGACGTTGGTTGCGGGATTTTCCATGGCCGAAGCGGACGACCTACGAAAGGCCTGTTCGAAGAAGATTCGGGAGATGATTCGAGCCCAGCGCGCCAAGTTCGTTGACGGGGCCGAACTCCAAGGTTACGGTCGGGCCCTCGGCGACGCCCTCTTCGACAAAATTGAGCCCTTCGCGGACTACGCCTTTCCCAAGAGTCACGCCTACGGTTACGGACTTATCGCGTACCAAAACGCTTGGTTGAAGGCCAACTATCCCGTGGAGTACATGGCGGCGCTGCTCACTTCATTTCGCGACGACAAGGACAAGTCCGCCGTTTACCTCAACGAAGCTCGTCAGATGGGTATAACCGTCGGCGTGCCCGACGTCAACGAGTCGGTATCGGAGTACGCGCCGTCTCCGGGGGCGCAGTCAACCATTGTCTTTGGACTCGCCGCCGTGCGCAACGTGGGTACCACCCTGGTCGAAAAAATTGTTCGGGAGCGCGAGGCGCACGGGCCCTTCTCCAGCGTGTTCGACTTCGCTCGCCGGGTCGATCCCACGGTCTTGAATCGGCGAACCATGGAGTCGCTTATAAAGGCCGGCGCCTTCGACTCATTGGGGGTCACCCGACTCGGGTTTTTGCTCAAAGTTGATGAGATAATCGACGTGACCCTCGCGCGACGTCGGGACTTGGCGCTCGGAATATCTACGCTCTTCGCGGCACTCACCCCCGGTGACGGCGACGACTGGGAGGGCACCGAGGTCGCCGTGGGCGAGGTCGAGTTCGACAAGTCGGTACTGCTCGATTTCGAGCGAGAGATGCTGGGGACTTACGTCTCCAATCACCCGCTGCGCGACGTCGCCGCCCGGTTGAGCCTGCGCACCGACGGAACGGTCGGCGAAATTCGCGAGCGCGCTGAGGAACTCGCGCGCACGGGCAAAGTAGTCACCGTGGGAGGAATACTCGCCGAAGTTCAACTCCGTCAAACGAAGGTCGGACGGACCTACGCTCGGGTCGTTTTAGAGGACCTCGGTGGCGCCATGGAATTGAACTTTTCGGTGAACGCCTTCGAAAAATACGGGGGCTTCCTGGCGAAAGATCGTGTCGTGCTGGCGCGTATTCGCGTCAGCGAAAACGACGAAGAGGTTCGCTGTAACGCCTTAGAAGTGGAGCCGTTCGTAACGTCCGACGCGCTCGCTGAGCTTCGACTCTCCCTGCGGCCCGAAGACCTAACCCAACGTTCTATCGCGACGCTCCGCGAGATTTTACGGCGCTACCCCGGTCCCTCCCCGGTCGTCGTGGACACCGCCGCGGCCGGTGGGAAGGCCTTTCGACTGTCGCCGGAGTTCAACGTGAATATTCCCCACGTCGTGGGCGATCTTCGTTCAGAATTCGGGCGAAACGTCATCCGAGCCTGACGCGGGCGCCGGGGGTGAAGAATCCCCGTAGAATGGTTCCCTATGGCAATGACCGTCACCACGAAAGACACCACTGCCCTCAGCGATGCCGAGTTGGCTGAAATGGCCGAC
>JAKBAB010000071.1 GCA_021815645.1 Actinomycetes bacterium | reverse complement strand
CACCGCGGATCCGGGGGGGGCCGGGGCGGGGGTGGCCCGGGAATCTGGTGGTCCCCGGTACGGTTCGGGTGAACTCTAGACTCGGTAGGTGCGCCGGCCTGCGTCGCCGGACCGTTCGCGCGAGACCATGAGGAGTTATGAAGCGGTGGTGAGTACGACGACGCGACCTCTAGCACTGACCGCGGCGCCTAGCGCGCCCCGGCACCCGCGCGGGGGGGCGCGAACGTGAGCGACAACCCCCGGGGCGGGTCGACTCTACCCAACGGGGAGCGGTTGGCCGCACTGGGTGACGCCGTCGAACGACGCGGAGCTCCCGCGGCTACGACCCGGCGACGGCGCAAGCCCCCGCGGCGGCGGCGGTGGCTGCGCCGCTCGATCATCGCGGCCGGACTGGTCGTCGTTTTGATCGTGGGGGCCGTGGTTGGGGACTACTACTACCTCGGCTCGCTCATCCACCACCAAAAAGTCACTCACCTCCAGACCATTGGGGCGACGGAGAACATTTTGTTGATCGGTTCGACGAATCGCTGCGCGCTCAAGGTGCAAAACAAGGCCTACGGACTGTGCTCGCAGGGCGTCACGGGCATCAACAGTGACATCACCATGATCTTGCACCTCGATCCGGCGACGAAGACCGTTTCGCTCCTGTCGATTCCCCGCGACCTCTTCGTTCCGAACGCTCGCCTGGAGGGGGCCAACAAAATAGACGCCGCGCTCTACGAGGGGCCGAGCCAACTCGTCTCGGCGATCGAAGAGGACTTCGCTATTCCGATCAACCACTACGTCGAACTCAACTTCGACACTTTCGCCAACGTCGTTAACGCTCTCGGTGGGGTCTACCTCTACTTCCCCATCCCGGTCTTTGACGCCGAGTCGGGCCTCAACATCGAGCGCAAGGGCTGCTACCTCTTAGACGGGTACCACGCGCTGCAAGTCGTGCGGGCCCGACACCTACAGATTCAGCCCAACCCCTCCAATCACAACCCCCACACCTGGCCTCAGGAGGCGTTGTCGGACCTAGCGCGCATTCGACGTACCCACGAATTCCTCCGGGTGCTGGCCGCCAAAGTCGCCGCGCGCGGTATCGGCAACCCCCTAACGGACCAGAGCATCCTCGCCGCGGTGTTGCCGAACCTGACGGTCGATAACAGTTTCGGCGAGTCCGAGATGCTCCACCTCGCCGAAACCTTCGCGCACACCAGTATCGCGAACGTCCCCCAGGCGACCTACCCGGTGGTGTCGGTGCAGACCGGTTCGCTGCTCTACCAGGGCTACTACTACGGCGAGGTCGAGTTCCCCCTCCAGCCCACCGGCGTCAGCGTCGTCAACCAGATCTTCGGGGTAAAGCCGGGCACCTACTCCTTCACGGGTAAGCCCTTGCCCCCGGCGCGCGGCGTGCGGGTGTCGGTCGAAAACGGAACCAACGTCGCGTCGATGGGGCCCCTGGTGGCGCGCGGGCTGAGTCAACACGGTTTTACGGTCACCGCAACGACCAACGTCACCCCCGACGGGCCCGTCGCCGAAACCGTCGTGTGGTACGGCGGTCCGAAGCCACCCGATAACGGTAACTGGGTCAGCCCCGACCAGGCGGCGGCCCAGAGTGTGCTCGACCAGCTCGAGGGGCCCGCGATCCTCGGGTACAACCCGGCCAAGGTGACCCCCGGGGACCAGGTGACCGTCGAGGCCGGAACTAGCGCCAGTGTCAAGCCACTGGGTTCGTCTAGTTCGGGCACCCACCGGTCGCACGGAACGACGACGACTCGTCCCGGCGCCGCGACTACGACGACCACGATTTACGACCCGGCCAGCGTGCGCGCGAACGGCTCGTTCAGCAGCCCGAGTAGCGTAAGTCCTTCACTCGCGCCGTGGGACCCCCGCGCCTGCACCCCCGCGCAACAGGCGACCGCGACGCGCAACTAGGTTCCGCTACCCGCGCCACGCCGTCTCGCCCATAAGGTGCACCTATGAGCACCCCCATCCCCGAGGAACTTCCGCGAACCCTCGGCGCGCTGCGCGCGTCGGGGTACGTCTCGCGCCCCGTGCGCGACGAGATGCGCGCCCACTTAGAGGAGCGCCTGCGCGCGGGGGAGCCGCTCGTCACGTCGGTTCTCGGATACGAAGACAGCGTCTTGCCCCAACTGGAGACCGCGCTGCTCGCCGGTCACGACGTCATCCTCCTGGGGGAGCGCGGTCAGGCTAAGACGCGAATCATCCGCTCCCTGGTTGAGTTGCTCGACGAGTGGCTGCCCATCGTTGAAGGTTCGGACGTGCGCGACGACCCCTACGCACCCATCTCGGCCTTCGCCGTCGAACGGGTGCGCACCCTCGGCGACGAGACACCCGTCAGTTGGGTTCACCGTAGTCAGCGCTTCGCCGAGAAGTTGGCCTCACCCGACACCTCCATGGCCGACCTCATCGGCGAAGTCGACCCCATAAAAGTGGCCGGGGGCCTCTTTCTGGACGATCCGCGCGCCCTCAGTTACGGACTGGTGCCCAAGTCCAATCGCGGGATCTTCGCGATTAACGAGTTGCCCGACCTCTCCGAGAGAATCCAGGTCGGCCTCCTCAACGTACTCGAAGAGCGAGACGTTCAGATCCGTGGACACCTCGTGCGCCTCGAACTCGACCTATTGGTGGTGGCGACCGCCAACCCCGAGGACTACACCAACCGGGGCCGCCTCATCACACCACTGAAGGACCGATTCGGATCTCAGATCCGCACCCACTACCCGAGTGAATTGGCCACCGAGATCGCCATCGTCCACCAAGAGGCCCGCCTACCCCCCTCACCGCGGCCCATCGTGGTGCCGTGGTTTATTGACGACGTCGTCGCGCGCGTGTCGCAGGTCGCGCGCGTCAGCCACGTTATCTCCCAGAGTTCGGGCGTATCGGTGCGCCTATCTATCGCGAACTACGAGACGGTCGTCGCCAGTGCCCTGCGGCGTACGTTGCGTACGGGCGACGCGCACGTGGTGCCACGGGTGAGTGACCTGAGCGCCCTGGTCCAGTCGACGCAGGGGAAAATCGAGTTCGACACCATGGACGACGCCGACGCCCACCAGGTGATCGCGGCCCTCGTGGCGTTGGCCATAAGACAGTGCTTCAGCGAGAACGTCGTGCTCGATGAAGCACCCGAGATTGTGGCCGCCTTTAACTCCGAGGCGGTCGTGCACACCGGCGACGACCTCCCCGATCGGGCCTACCTCGAGGTCCTGACCGCCATGGCGCCCCTGGCCGCCGCGGTGGCGCGGATCGCCGGGCCCGGGGCCAGCGACGGGGAACGGGCCGCGGCGGTGGAGTTTTTGTTGGAGGGCCTCTACCTCACCAAGCGGCTGGCCAAGGACGCGACGGGGGCGCGCGCACTCTACCGCTCGAGGAGTCGCTAGTGCCGGTTCGTTACGGCTTTCACCGCGCCGGCGACGGCGATGATTTCGACGATCTCGACCTCGACGAGTTGGTGGCGCGCGTCAGTGACGAATTCTTAGAAAGCGGGGACCTCGACGAGGCGATCGAACGGCTCCTACGGGAGGGCTACACGACCGGTGACGGCGAGCGCGTCGAGGGTCTGCGCCAGCTCCTCGAAAGGACCCGACAGCGGCGACGGGAGTTAGAGACCCGGGCCGACCCCGACGGCGAGATGCAGCGCTACCGGGACTGGCTGGCCGACATTGAGCGCACCGAGGAGGAGGCGCTCGACGAACTCGACGCCGAGGCCAGCGCGTCGGGCGACGAGCGGCGCGCCGCGGTGACGCGCGAGGTCGTCGATCAGCGCCGAATGCAACGAGAACTGATGAGCGAGCGACTGGCCGAGCGACTCGGTGAGTACCGGCAGTACGAGTTCGTGTCCAGTGAGGCGCGCGAGGAGTTAGAAGCCCTATTGGCCGAACTGGAGCGCGACGTGCTCGACACGTACTTCAACACCACCAAGGAGTTCTTGGAGAGACCCGACGAGTCGGAAATTGCGCGCACCCGAGAGATGATGGACGCGCTGTCGACGATGATCGAGCAACGCACCCGCGGCGACGCGCTCGACCCAACCTTCGAGCAGTTCATGGAGCGCTTCGGCGACTACTTTCCCGGCGCCGTCTCCCTCGACGACGTCATCGCGATGATGGCCGAACGGGCCGCGGCCGCCGAAGCGATGTTTCGATCCCTGTCGCGCGAGCGCCAGGGCGAACTTAGGGATCTCTTCGAGCGCACGATGGGCTCGATGGAACTGGACTTTTCGCTCAGTCGACTCGTCAGCAATCTGCGTCAGGCCACGCCCGAACTGGATTGGAGTCGCGCGCACCGCCTGCGCGGTAACGGCGGGTCCTCCTTCGCCGACGCCACCGACGTCGCCGCCGAGCTCGGCGAAGTGCGGGGCCTGGAGGAGTTTTTGGGTCGGGCCGGGGCGGCTCAGGGCCTACCCGAAGTGGACCTGGAGGCGGTGCGTAGAAACCTCGGCGAGGACGCGGCACGCCACGTCGGTCGGTTGCAACGGGCCCTGCGCCAGTTGGGAGAGTCGGGGTTTATCTCGCGCGAGGGACGGCGTCTTTCGCTGAGCGCGAAGGGGGTCAGAAAGATTGGCCAGTTGGCGCTGCGCGATCTCTTTCGCCAGTTGAGCGACACGCCGGCCATCGGCGCTCACCGTTCCAGGGATATCGCGCGCGGGGGGGATCGCGTCGAAACCTCGACGCCGTGGGAGCCCGGTCAGGCGGTGTCGCTCCATTTGGCTCAGACGATCAAGAACGCCGTACTGCGACACGGTCCGGGGACCCCGGTGCCGCTCGCGCCCGAGGACTTCGAGATCGAAGAGTACGAGGCGACCCGCCGCTCGGCCACCGTTTTCGCCATCGACCTGTCGCTATCGATGGCGATGCGGGGCAACCTCGTTCCCGCTAAGAAGATGGTCCTCGCCCTAACCCAACTAATTCGCTCGAAGTTCCCGCGGGACTTCGTGACGGTGGTGGGCTTCGGGGAGCGCGCTCAGGAGCTAAAGGTCGAGGACGTCGCGGCGCTAACTATCGATCACAACTACGGAACCAACCTCCAGCACGCCCTCGCGCTCAGTCGATTTCTCCTGCGCTCCGAGCGCGGGGACCGCCAAGTCGTGGTGGTGACCGACGGTGAGCCGACGGCCCACCTCAGCGACGCCGGGGAGCCCTTCTTCTCCTGGCCGCCGGTTCGCGAAACCCTCGAGCGCACTATGGCCGAGGTGCTGCGTTGCACCAAGGCCGGCATCACCATCAACACCTTCGCCCTGGATATCGAGCGCAGTCAGTTCCCCTTCGTGGAGCAGATTGCGCGCGTCAACGGCGGCCGCCTCTTTTACACTGACGTGAACGACCTGGGAACCTACGCGCTCGACGACTTCGTAACACACCGTCGCGCAAGTTAATTCTTCCCCCTTTATCAGGTACGACACAGATTCAATTTGCTTTTTCCGCTAAACCCCGGCACAATGACACCGTTGTAATTACATTGGTGGTAGTCGCCACCCGCGGGGAGGTCATCGTGGACATTGTCGAACTGTTAAGTGGCATGGAGGACCGGGGTTGGCAGGCTCGCGCCAACTGCATGGGGGTGGACCCCGACCTGTTTTTTCCCGAACGCGGGGCGTCGACGCGTGAGGCGAAGGAAGTCTGCCGCGGGTGCGTCGTGCGGGAGGACTGCTTGGAGTACGCCCTCGACAACGGAGAGAAGTTCGGAATCTGGGGGGCGATGAGCGAGCGCGAGAGACGGCGGTTGCGTCGCGCGCGCGCGCTAGAGCGGCGCGCTCAGGCCGGCTGAGCGCCGCTCCAGCGCCGCTTCAATCGTCGACGCTTCACGGAGGCCGAGTTGGTCCCAGCGAGTGCGCGACTCTTTCTCTAACACGGCTCGAGGGATCAGCCCCACCAGTTCGGCGTGGTCTATCGTGCCCCCGCGCAGCGTGGCGCGTACCCGGTCGTAGACGACCGACGGGCCCACGTTCGTTGGGTCGACGAGGTTGAAACTCAACTGCACGTAGCCGGGTATGGCGAAAGCGAGGGCGCGAACGGAGCTATCGCGCAGGGTTCGCGCGACGCGGCGACCTTCTTCGAGCGTGATAGCGCGCACCCACATATTCCACGCCACCAGCACCGAGCGCTGACCGAGTGCACTGGCGCCTCGGCGCGGGTCGACCCGCGCGGGACCGAAGTCGGGCGAGAGCGAGCGAAAAGCGTTACGGCGCACCTCGGGGAGGGACCGCGTGGTCCCGTCGGGCAGGGGGCCGTAGAGAAAGACCGGTACCGACCAGGTGGTGGCGAGCCAGCGGGCCGTTTCGTCGCGTAACTCTCTAGCGACGTCGCCGCACGTCGGGTCTAGGGCCACGAAGGGCACGACGTCAGCGACGCCGAAGCGGGGGTGAACTCCTCGGTGGTCGCGCAGGTCGAGCTGGCGCATCGCCGCGTCAATGAGTGCTCGGGTGTCGCGGCGCAGCGACGAAGGTTCGTTGATCAGCGTGACGACGCTGCGGTGGTGTGAGGTATCGCTGTGCAGGTCGCACAGCGAAGGTCCGCCGTTACGGGCGAGGTCTTGAGCGAATACCGCTCGTCCCTCGGAGAGATTAACGACGCATTCGAACAACGCGGCTAACGAGCGTCACGGTTGAACAGGCGTAGGCGCCGGCGTTCGCGCAGGAGGCGACGCCGTTCCCGTTCGCTCTTGCCCCCCCACACGCCGTGGTCGACGTGGTTGTCGAGCGCGTATTCGAGGCACGCACCGACGACCGGGCACGAGGCGCAGATGCGCTGGGCCACGATGACCCCCACGCCGTCGCGCGGGAAGAACGTTTCGGGCGGGAACTCGCGGCACTTTCCGTCGGCCATCCACTCGGTACCCATACTTGCCCTCCTCACTACCTCTCCTCCTCACAGTAGCGACTCGCGCGCCCGCTACTGGTGACGCGGGGCGCCCCAATCTGGGGAGATCCTGTGTTGTGAACACTCTTAGAGGGCCCTTCGCCCCGACCACTACAATGGATGGGTCGCCGTTGCGTATAAGGAGTTTCGTGAGCCAGGTCCCCGCCACTGACGTCGTTGAGGTCGTTGACCCGGTAGGACACGTCCAAGTCGTCTACCTCGGCCCGGTCGCGCCGCACTGGGAGTGCCGCATGGTTTTCGGCGACGAGGAGCAGATTCAGGCCTTCGTTGACCGCGTCGACGCCCGTCTGCGATTTCTGCCACCCCACGATCCCCAGTTTCGCCGTAACCGCGAGCGGGTGAACCGGGACGGGGAGCGCGAAAATCTGCTCGTCGAGTGGAACCTCGGTTACGACGAGGAGTCCTAGGCGAGCGGTGAGGTAGTCACCCGCTCGTACCACCGGTGGGGATCGGTGAGTTCCGCGGCGCTCGGCAGGCCGTCGACTCGAAGTAACGCACCGAATACCCCCATGGAGTACGCGCTGGCCAGTTCGCTGACGAAGTTGAGCGCCTGGTCGTGGTGGGGGCCCTGCGTGGTAATGCCGAAGAGGGCCGCGGCCGCGTCTTCGCCGCGGGCGTCACTGCGTCGATGTCGCGCGTAGGCCTCGGCGAGCGCCGGGCGCGGACCGAGGAGCGTCTCGGTGATCGTGAGTGCGGCCAGCGCGAAGAAGGCGACCAGCACGCTCGCCGCGGCGTTGATCGCCCGAGTGGCGGGACTCTCGTTCGGGGGCTCGATGCCGTCGAGGAGGGCCGAGGGGTCGTTCAACAGGGCGTTGAGGTCGCCGCCGTGCATCAGGTTTTGGAGCCGTTCCATTAGGTCGCCCTGGAGCGCGCGCGATTCGTTGACCGTGTCGATGAGCAGGGCGCGCAAAGCGTCGGACGTTCCAGGTTGCGTGAGCACCAGGGACGCCACGAACTCTTGAGCTAGGGCGAAGGTGTACACCTCGTCGCGTTCCAGGGTCCACTCGGTGGCGAAAGAGGCGAGATTGTTGACGACGATGAGGCGGCGCTCGTCGCGTCGGGGGAGGGGTAGTACCGCGAGGGACCACGCCCGGGTCGAAAAGTGGCCCGCCACCGAACCCATCTGAAAGCCCATGAAGAGCGGCCCGATGGTGGAAGTGAGGCGCGACATCAACTCGAGACCGGCGTCGTCACTCTCGTTTTCTAAGTCCCTAGTGGGGGTTGCGACGTCGCCGGGCGCCGGGGGCTCGAGTAGGGGGCGCCACTGTTCGAGTGCGGCGAGAGTGAGCGCCGAACGGTTTACCG
>JAKBAB010000009.1 GCA_021815645.1 Actinomycetes bacterium | reverse complement strand
TTGATTAGATAATCGACAACTACTAGGGCGTCGGGTTCGCCATTTGCTCCCCGCGGTACGGGCGACCATGGATGGACCGCGGATCTCAGCATCACCCTTTACTGCTAAGGACCTCTCTCTCGAAAGCTCCTTTTTGGAACAACTCAGACTCGGCGAACAACTCGTTCGTCCGCGCCGGGCTGCAACACTTAACGACGGCGCGACGCGCAATAGGCGTCGGCGTCGTGATAAACCGTGACCGAAGTTCGCTCACCGTCCAACGGGAGCTTGAGGAATTCCGAGACCCTAAGGACTTTGAAGAGGCCCCGAAAACGTAGGGCCGCACCAACCGACTCAACTTCGGATGACTGGTCCAGCAGAAGTTAAAAAAGGCACCAGTCAATCGAACTTTCGACATCGCCGCCAACGCTTGAGTCGACGACGTGAGTCCGCCTCGCCGTGTGCGGGCCTGTTCCGACATTGCGTGCCTCTAATCTGCCCCTGCGGACCGCACCATTGCACAGACGAGTCGTCGTTGTCAAATCGTTGCTTTAACGTTGCTCAAACGTTGAGGATTGTATAACCTCTCATTTCACCTCATCAGAGGGAACTTGCCACATAGCACTGCTCCCCATACAGAGAGTCACGTGAACTAATCACCAGCGCCACGATTAAAGAAACAGTGGGCCTCCCGAGCAACACGCAATCAGTTAACTTTTCCACCATCGAAAAGGTCCACCTGTTACCTTCGGGCCATCCGCACAGTGGTCAACGTTGCGAGCCGCTCGTGACGAGACGTTCGCCACCAACTGGAGCTACGGAGTCGCAACCAACGATCGCTCCTTCGGAAGCGAGTCGACTCCCCGACGAGGGAAATAGATTGACTCCGGACGAAAACCCGACCCCTCGCTTCTTCCGCTCGCCCGCCGCTCACCTCTAGCGACTCCTCGCCACACAGTGGGTGGCGCACGTGGACCACGAAGGCCCACGGTTGGCGTCGCTCCTTCACACCCTCCACCGCGACGGCGTCTCCGAAACTAACGCCCAGCCAACCAACGGAACGCACCAAAGGCGCGGTTTTAGTCACGAAAGAACGTCAATTCGTCGTGGTCTCGCCGCGCTAGCATCTCTCGCCCTTCGTCGCGGAAAAGATTCCGGTCGATCAAGCTCGATAACGTGGATTGAAGGGCCCGACGTGGCAGTTCTCCAGCCCGGCACCGGCGACAACGACCAGCTGGCTGAGCCGAGACATCAGAAGGGAGTGTTTTGCCAACCAAGGCTGGAAGGATCCTCACGTTCGATCGATGCAAGGTCGTGACATTTGTATTGGTTTCTGGCGCGCTCTTGGCTGGCTGCGCGTCGCAAATCGGGCCAACCATCTCGTTGGCGGTGTCAACGCAACAGGGACCTGCGGGCAAGCAGTTCAAGGCATCGTTTCCACACCAGCCGAGAGCCCATTACTACTTGAACTCCGGAGTAAAGGAGCGTCAGTACGGAGTTGGTGTCCAGTCCAGCACGATCTACTCCAGTGGAACCAACGGCCCAACGGAAATGGACGTGTGGATCGTCTCCCTAACGAACTCCGTACCCGCTCGACGAGTCGATCCGTTCATGCGAAGCTATTTGAGCAACCGTGGGGGTCGAATCATTAAGTGGTTCGGACTCCCGGCAGCCGAGGAATTTACACCCGGGTGCGATCCGTCAGGTCAGTGCACCGGCACAGTAGGCAATCTTGTCGTCCTTGACGGAACAACGCTGTATTTCGTCTTCACGCACGAGTACACCAGGACGGCCGCCCTTGAGGAGGTTCGCTCGTTTCGATTAGTCAAGTGACTCACGGTGTGGTAGTTCTGACACCGTCACTTAGTTGATCTGGGAGGCCCGTTTTTAGGTAGCCCCCCGAAATTAGGTTCGTCGCAACCGTCTAGGTGTCTGTTCGGCTCGCCCCGCGCGCCCCCTTTCGTTGTGTCGTCCGACTAGCCAATTGCAGCCGCGGAGCACTAACGATGGGAGGGCACTTTCGGCGCGAACCAACGAACGCCCCAGCGGGGTAGATCATCTCCGGAGGAAAGGCTCGGCCCTTAGCCTCCCCCGGGCGGCCGCCGCGCACTTCCACCCACTCCTGCTCAGTGAGAGAATTTTTAACGTGAGCGAGGAAGACCCAGCTCTGTCGTCGCTCCCGGACGCCGTCGACGACTACGGCGTCGCCGGCGCTCACGCCGAGCCACTCGGTTGTACGAATGAGGTGGTCGCGCTTGGCTCCGCGGGTAGGTTTCACTGTTGCCCATCTTTATGGCCCGAGGCGCCGCGCCCGCGTCATTCCCACTTCGGCTTACGACGGTATCGGCGTAAACCTTAGGCAGCGCCAGCCAAGTCCACAACCGCATTCGAACCGGGGCTCGACTAGCGGCGCCCTGTTACAGGGTTGGCCTATCGTGAGCGCGTGAACTTTACCTCGCCGCTTCCCGAGTCGCTATCCCCTTCGCGACTCGCTGATTTTCAAACGTGCCCACGGCGCTACCAGTACGCGTCTGTAGAGCGGCGACCCCAGCCGGCCAGCTACGCATCTGCGAAGGGTCGCTTCGCGCACTTCATCTTCGAACAGCTTTTCCGGCTGCCCGCTGAGGAGCGGACCATCGCCCGAGCGCGCGAATTCGTCGGGCCGGCCACTGAAGCTGTCCTAACGCCCAGTGTGCGCGAGGAGATCTCCTTAACGGATGACCGGCTAGCTCGCCTGCTCTCGGAAACCGACGCCATCGTTGTTTCTTACTTTGAGATGGAAGATCCGCGTACCGTTCACCACGAGGGAGTGGAACTGCGCCTGGGCGCCGACGTCAACGGAACTCCCCTTTTCGGAATCCTGGACCGTCTCGATCGTGAGGAGTCGGGCGAACTCACCATCGTCGATTACAAAACCGGCGCACTGCCCAACCGCCGTTTCGACAGTCAAACCTTCGCCAACTCAGAACTCTACGCCGTCTTATGCCGCGGGGCCCTCGGTGAACAACCCACGAAGATCCGCCTTCTCTACGTCGCCCACGGTGAATCGGTAGAACGCCCTGTGACTGACGTCGTCGTATCGGCCAGAAGTGACAGCGCGACGAGGTCGTGGGAACGAATTCAGCGTTACTACGTCGATGGTGAGTTTCCCGCGACTCCCTCACCGCGGGCCTGTCGATTCTGCTCCTTCAAGGAACTCTGCCGCGCGGAAGGCGTACCAGTTCCCGTTTAATTTAAAACTCCACCGTGTGACTACCGGGGCCGCTTCTTTTGCTCGAACGAGGTCGAGATAACACCGGGCGACCGTGGAGGCGGCGGGCCCTTTAGGCTTTCGCGGTGACTTCATTTCAACTCTCTTACGATTACCGCTGTCCGTTCGCGAAGAATATTCACCTTCACGTGATCAGTGCGCTGCGCGCCGGTGGCGAGTTCGAAGTTAACTTCGTGCCTTGGACCATGAGTGAGGGTTACCGGGGGGCCGACTCACCAAACGTGTGGGACGACCCAGCGCGCGACGACGAACTCTTGGCTCTCGCGGTGAGCGTTTCCGTACGGGACTTACAGGCCGAACACTTCTTGGCCGCGCACGAGGCTCTCTTTCGCGCCCGTCACGAAAGTGCGGTCCGACTGACGCGCGCGTCCGAGATTGCGGAGGTTCTAGAACCGCTCGGCGTCGACCTCGACTCGGTTTTCGAGGACGTGGCCTCCCGCCGCCCCCACGCCGTAATCGGTGAAAGCTACCGCGCCTTCGAAAGATACGAAGCTTTTGGAGTTCCCACTTTCGTCGTCGGTAACGACGCCACTTTTGTGCGTTACATGACGGCACCGTCGGCGCGCCCCGAAGAGTCTCTCGAGATTGTGTCGTCCCTAGTGGCCCTGATGACTCAGCGGCGCGACCTGAATGAGTTCAAACACACCACGGTTCCGTTTTAACTACCCGATCAGGCGAAAAACTAACTCAACCAACAGGAGGACTCCGAGAACGCTCGCCGGTGCGACGGCTTTTAGGGTTTCACGTGAACGAAGGTGCCACGCGACCGCGAGAGCCATCAACAGTGCCAGCGCACCCGCCGCGACCTCATTGACGATCGCCAGGGGCGCGTGGCCTTTGGCCACCATGCCCACGAGGAGCCCTACGGCGCCCGCGACCTCACACAGGCCAATTCGCTGATAGGCCCGCTTGGTAACGTCGAGCCGTTCCGCACTCCTCGAGGTAGTGGGATTGAAAACAATCTTTTGGGCGCCCGCCGATGCGAACGCCAAGAACAGAACTATTGATAGAAGTGCCGCCACGGCAGACATAGATCACTCACCTCGCAGGAAGAACAGTGTACCGAAGCGAAGGACACGCTCCGACGGGAGTTCTCGTCCGCCGGGCCCAAACGGCGGCTCACATTGACGGTCCACGGTGGCCATTTCCAAAGAGACGGGCCAGTGGGGACCGTCGAAGGCGTCGAGCCTGCGCAACGGTCGCCCGCCCGGTCGCCACTAGGGTTCCCCTCGTGAAGACCGAACTACCGACTCCTACTTTCGCCACGGTCGGTGTCGTGGGGGCCGGACAGTTAGCCCGCATGATGGGTGAGGCGTCGGCCGCAGCGGCGGTTCGAGTGAGCGTCCTCGCCTCGTCCACCGATGACTGCGCCGTGGCCGCTTGTGCGCAAGCCATCATCGGGTCGGCGCGCGATGTTAACGCGCTTCGGGCGCTGGCCCAAAGTGTCGACGTCGTAACCTTCGACCACGAACTCGTCGACCTCGAAGTACTGGAACTACTGGAAAGAGACGGCGTCGTCCTTCGCCCCTCCCCTTCGTCACTTCGCTACGGCGTCGATAAAGCGTTCCAACGACGGGCGCTCGCCGCCGCCGGTATTCCCGTTCCTCGCTTCGTTACTGTCGGCTCGGGCGACGGGTCGGTTGTCGATAAGTTCCTCGACGAACTCGACGGACCCCCGGTCGTCAAGTCGGCTCGTGGCGGATACGACGGACGGGGCGTGGCCTTCCCGCGGGCGCGCGACGAAGCGCGTAGTCTCGTGGCCGCGTGGAGCCGCGACGGCGAGGTCGTCGTCGAAGAGAGACTGAACCTGAGGGGTGAAGTCGCCCAAATCGTCGCGCGGTCCGTTTACGGCGACGTAGCGTTTTACCCAACTGTCGCCACTGCTCAGCGCGACGGAACGTGCGTAGAAGTCCGATCACCGAGCGGCGTCACCGCCGCCAACGAGACTCAGGTGCACGAACTAACCCGCCGCTTGGCCGAATTGATCAAACCCGTAGGCGTCATGGCCGTTGAGTACTTCGTAACCGAGAGTGGGGTCACCGTAAACGAAGTCGCGCTACGACCTCACAACAGTGGACACTGGACCATAGAGGGCACGAGTGCGAGCCAATTCGTACAGCACCTGCGTGCGGTGAGCGGCCAGCGGCTCGGAGAGATCACCTTGAACGCCGAGTTTGCGGTCATGGTCAACGTCTTAGGTGGGGACAGCGCGGGCTCGCTCGACGACGCGCGCGCGGTTCCGGGCGTCTTCGTGCACGACTACGGTAAGGCGTGGCGCCCGGGACGCAAACTCGGGCACGTGACCGCCCTCGGTGACGAACCGGACGGTCCGCACGTGAGAGCATGGACCAGTGCCCGCGCGTACGGCACGTCGACCCGGGAGGCCTAGTGCAACCAGTGGTGGGAGTAGTCATGGGATCGGCTTCAGACCTCGAGGTCATGAGGGGAGCCGTGGAGACCCTAAAGGAGTTCGCCGTCGACCACGAAGTGCGGGTCGTCTCCGCCCACCGGACGCCCGAAGCGATGATCGCCTACGGGCAGAGCGCGCGCGAGCGGGGCCTGCGGGTGATCATCGCCGGCGCCGGTGGAGCCGCGCACCTACCCGGTATGCTCGCCGCGACCACGACGGTTCCGGTAATCGGAGTGCCCGTGGCGCGCGGCTCGACGGCCTCGACTCGCTCCTGTCCGTCGTTCAGATGCCCCGGGGCGTGCCCGTGGCGACGGTCGCGATTAACGGCGCGATAAACGCGGCGCTGCTAGCGCTACGAATTTTGGCGACCTGCGACGGCGCGTTGGCCATCGCCCTCGAGCACTATCGCCTAGAACTCGCCACCAGCGCCGTGGACCAAGACCGAAATTTAGAGAGAAATTAGGCGCTAGGTGAGAAATAGGCCCGCGCGTGAACGCGGACGCGTGCCATCGCTCTAATCTAGGCGAGGAGCACTAAGGAGGCCCAATGGGCGTAATGAAGCGCGTTCAGACGTTGTTCCAGGCTAAGGCCAACGCGGCCCTTAACAAGGCCGAAGACCCTCGCCAAACGCTCGACCTCTCCTACGAGCAGCAACTGGAGAACCTGACGAAGGTGAAGCGAGCCGTCGCGGACGTCGCCACCGCGCGCAAGCGCGTCGAGATTCAGGCCGAACAGTTAAAGAGTCAGGGCGACAAACTAGCCGAGCAGGCCAAGGCCGCGCTCAATCAAGGCAACGAGCCGCTCGCTCGCGAAGCGCTCACTCGCCGCGAAGCGATCGCCACTCAGTTAAAGGATTTGGAGGTCCAGCACGCCTCCATCGATGAGCAGCAGCAGAAACTCGAAGCCACCGCGACCAAGCTCCAAAGCGAAGTTGAGGCCTTTCGCACCCGCAAGGAGACCATCAAGGCGACGTACACCGCGGCGGAGGCCTCGGCTCACGTTAATGAGGCGATCAGCGGCATCTCGACGTCGATGGGCGACGCCGGCGCGGCCATGCAACGGGCCCAAGACAAAGTCGCCGAAATGCAGGCTCGCAGCGGCGCCCTCGACGAACTACTGGCCTCGGGGGCGCTCACCGACCTCACGAGCAGCAGTGACGACATTCAGGCCCAGCTCGACCGCGCGTCGGCGAACTCCGACATCGAGGCCCAACTCGCCGCCCTCAAGGCCCAGACCGGCCCCGCCGCCGAGTTACCCGCGACTGCGCCGAGCGACGGCGCCCCCGAAAGGAGTTGACGGTGGCGAAGACCAAAATTGAAACAGACCACAAGCTGAACGTGCGAATGTTCGTCACGGGCCTCGCGCTCGTCGCCCTCTACGCGATCATCGTGTCAGTCATGCTCAGTTTGGGCGTGTCGACGGTACTCGTGATCGTTATCGCCGGTGCGCTCATTTTCTCCCAGTACTACTTTTCGGACAAGATCGCGATGTTCTCGATGCACGCCAGCGAGGTCACCGCACAACAAGAGCCCCGTCTCCACGAAATAGTCGACCGCCTATGCCTACTGGCTAACATGACCAAGCCTCGAGTCGGAGTCTCGGAGATGGACCTACCCAACGCCTTCGCCACCGGGCGAAGTCCCCAGCACGCCGTGATCTGCGCCACCCGGGGCCTGATGCACCGGCTCAGTGACGAGGAACTCGAAGCGGTATTAGCGCACGAGCTCAGCCACGTGGCCCACCGCGACGTCGCCGTTATGACGATCGCCTCGGGGGTCGGCATGCTCGCGGGACTGATCAGTCGCATCGCCATGTTTGGCGCGATGTTCGGCGGCGGGGGTCGGGGTCGGGGTGGTCAGAACATCGTTCTGTTGGAGATGGCCACAATGCTCGTGTCGATGGTTATTTACGTGGTGGCCTTTCTCTTGACAATGGCGCTCTCGCGATACCGAGAGCTCGCCGCTGACCGCTCCGGAGCAATTCTCATCGGTAAACCCAGCGTTCTCGCTAGCGCCCTCGTGCACATCACCGGTGACATGGGCAAGATTCCCCGGACCGATCTGCGAAAAGCCGAGGGCATGAACGCCTTCTTCTTCGCCCCGGCCCTATCGGGCGGCTCCGCGGCCACCCTCTTTTCGACCCACCCGTCACTCGAACGGCGACTGGACCAGTTAAATAAGCTCGAAAAGGAGCTGAACGGTTAGTGGGGCTGCGCGACACTCTCCTCGGCCGCACCAAACAGGTAGCCCCGAACCTCGACAACCTCTTCGCCCTCTCCACAGCGGTGCTAACCCTCGGTAGCGAACTCGACCTCGTTCCGTCGGGGGAGGCGGGCCTTTGCTTCAAATCGGGCAGCGGCGAAAACTCACTGGCGACCGACACCGACATTGAACAGTTATTGGATTTCGACGCAACGACTAACAAGGTGACCCTAAATACGGATGATTTAGGCTTTCGCTGGTTGGTGGTCAAGGATCCCGATTTCGAAGCGCTGGTAACGAGAATCCACGCGGCCAACACCTCGTTGGTCGAACACGGTCTCGGACCTCACCTCCTGTGCGCCGTATTCGGGTTCGTGGCCAAGACCCCTCCGGGTGAAGGTTCTCTGCGCCTCGTCTATCTCCTCAAGCAGGGTACGTTCTACCCCTTCGCCCCTACGGGCGCCGCCCAACGTGACAACGAATTGGAACTGCGAGTGCGCTCTTTTCTAAGTGGCGACCTGCCCATGGAAAAGGACCTCACGCGGTGGATGGCGCTTTGGAATCTGCCGGTGCACTAAAGATTAGGACCCGTAGGATGAGATCGAAAAGGTGGCGCACGTGAGTGACTCTCCCAGCGAGTTTTTCCTCGACGGTCGCGACGTCGCCTTCTCTGACGACGAACTGACCGAAATGGCGATGGGGGCCGACCCACGAGCGCCAATTGACCCCGACGCCGTGCCGTGGCGATTCGGCTGGGGCTTTGAGACCAATTTATTGCCGGATTGGTATATGCCCCGCCCCATCGCCGTGGGTCGGGGGCGCGCCACACGCACGGTCGTGGCTTCAGTCGTGGCGGGCATGATCATCGTGTGCGCTTTCGGACTGTGCGTGACGTCGGGCTTTCTGCAGTGGGCCTAGCGGGACGCTCCTAGAGCTACCGGTCGCGACCGGCGAACGGCCCCTATGGGTGGGTCATAGTCTCGGGAACTACCGCCGCATCAAACTCCTCGCCGGTCATAAAACCGAGCGCCACTACCGCTTCGCGGAGAGACGTCCTTTCCCGGTGAGCCCGCTTCGCGACCTGAGCGGCCCGATCGTAACCAAGGATGGGGTTAAGGGCGGTAACGAGCATCAACGAGTTACGCAGGTGGTGATCAATCTGCTCGAAGTCCGGTTCGATTCCCTCTACGCAGAACTCGCGGAATCGTTCGCATGCGTCCGCGAGCAGTTCGACGGAGTTACAAAATGCGTACGCCATCACCGGTTTACACACGTTCAGTTCGAGGTTGCCGCGCGACCCGGCCACCCCCACCGCGCAGTCGTTAGCGAAGACCTGTATGCCCACCATAATGAGCGCTTCACTCTGGGTGGGGTTGACCTTCCCCGGCATGATGGAACTGCCCGGCTCATTTTCCGGTAGCCGCAACTCGCCTAGGCCCGAGCGTGGCCCGGAACCGAGCCACCGTATGTCGTCGGCGATCTTCATCAGGCTGGCGGCCAGGGTCTTGAGAGCTCCGTGGGCGAACACCAGAGCGTCGTGGGCGGCCAACGAGGCGAATTTGTTCGGTGCACTCACGAAAGGGTGCCCCGTCAGTGACGAAATCTCCGCGGCGACCCGATCTCCGAACTCCGGATGCGTGTTAAGGCCTGTTCCGACCGCCGTACCGCCAGCGGCGAGTTCGTAAAGACCCGGAAGCACGCAATCCAGCCTCGCGAGGTCGGCGTCGAGCTGGGCCACGTAGCCCGAGAACTCCTGCCCGAGTGTGAGCGGCACCGCGTCCATGAGGTGAGTTCTCCCAATTTTGACGACGTTCGTGAACTCGTTCGACTTATCCGACAGCGCGCGACGCAAGCGATCCACGGCGGGCTTTAGCCGTTCTGTAATCTCAACGACCGCCGCGATGTGCATGGCGGTTGGGAACGTATCGTTTGACGACTGGGACATATTGACGTCGTCGTTGGGGTGAATTGGCACCTTAGAACCCATTTCGCCACCGGCGAGTTCTATCGCGCGGTTTGAGATGACTTCATTTACGTTCATGTTGGTTTGAGTACCCGAGCCGGTTTGCCATACACGCAGCGGAAACTCCTTCGCCAGCGTTCCGTCGTATACCTCGGCCGCGGCCCGCTCAATTAATGATTCGCGTTCAGCGTCAAGTTTTCCTAAATCTCTATTGACTCGAGCCGACGCCAATTTTAGTGCGCCGAATGCTCGAATCAGAGCCGAGGGCATGGTCTCGTGTCCGATCGCAAAATGATGCAAACTGCGCTGGGTCTGGGCTCCCCAATAGTGCTCGGCGGGAACCTCGATTGTCCCCATGGTGTCCGACTCAACTCTTACCTGGCTAACCACAATCCCTACTTCTTTTTCGCGGATTTAGTACTCTTCTTCGCAGACTTAGCCGCTTTGGGCGTCTTCTTCGTATCAGACTTCTTTGCGGTCTTCTTTGTTTTCTTCGCAGACTTAGCCGCTTTGGGCGTCTTCTTCGTATCAGACTTCTTTGCGGTCTTCTTTGCGGTCTTCTTTGCGGTCTTCTTTGCGGTCTTCTTTGCGGTCTTCGCTGTTTTCTTCGCAGATTTAGAACTCTTCTTCTCCGAAGAATTCACGGACTTCTTCGTTGACTTCTTCGTTGACTTCTTCGTTGACTTCTTTGTTGACTTCTTTGCGGTCTTCGCTGTTTTCTTCGCAGATTTAGGACTCTTCGCAGGGGAAGAAACTGTTTTAGGAGAGGACTTCACCGACGCCGTCGCCCCGCCACCGAAAACTTCACTGTGCGCGATATATCTCGCCAGTGTCGCATTCCGGGCGATTTCGACCGACTCAGCGTCTCCGTCGTAGAGGGAGATCCCTGACGTCACGACCGAACGGGCCGCAGCGACGTCTTCGGCCCGCGGGCCGTCACCGACTCCGGGCACTTCGAGTAGCAAGGGTAGGTCACGCACCTTGGGGTGACCTACGAGCGGGGCGAGTCCCCACGGTCCAATCGTCCCCTCACCAATATTGGCGTGACGGTCACGATTGCCTCCCAGTTCAATCTTCGAGTCGTTAAGGTGCAGACACCGCAGACGTTCCAGGCCCACCGCTTGAGACACGGACTCCACGAGATCCTGCGCACCGTCGACGGTCGAAAAGTTAATTCCGCTCGCCCACAAGTGTTGCGTGTCCAGGCACAGACCAAGGCGAACATCATCGTCGCACGCGTCAATCAGCGCCGCAATCTCGTCGAGAGACCGACCAACGGTGCCCCCCGTGCCCGCAGCGTTCTCGATCAAAATGGGGCAGTCATCGACACCGGTTGGAGTGTGTTCCGCATCGGCCAACGCCCGACTAAGACCGTCCGCTATTTGATTGAGCACTCCGTCGAAACCTGCACCGAGGTGGGAACCAACGTGCAAAACGAGTCCGGAAGACCCCATTCCGCGAGACACCGAAAGATTGTGGGTGAGGCAAGTCACCGATCGCTCGTACAGATCACGGTCCGCCGAGGCCAAGTTGATGAGGTAGGTAGCGTGACAAAAGGTCGTAGTAACCGTAGGGTGTTTCTTCTGCTCTTCGCGAAACGCGCTCAGGACCTCGGGCGAATACTGACTGGGCTTCCACATCCGAGGACTCTGGGTGAATACCTGGACCGACGTGGCCCCGATATCGACCCCCGCTTGGAGGGAGGGGATGAGCGTGCCACCCCCACGTACGTGTGCGCCTATGTTCATTACTGTAAAACTAGTAGGCGGCCGCCCCGTCGATTGGAGAAACGTGTCCGATACCTTCACCGAAAGTTCTCGAGCGATTTTCGCTAAGCGCGTACTGGCCCACGTCGCCACTCTCGACGGCGACGGGGCACCGAACGTCACGCCCGTGTGGGTCGAACTCGACGGTGAATGCATCGTCATCAATACCGCCCTCGGCCGAGCGAAGGCCCGCAACTTGGCCACCGACCCCCGGGTAGCGGTGTCCCTCACCGACCCCGACGATCCCTCGACGTCGATCGCCGTTCGCGGCACGGTCGTCGGCTTCACGACGATTGGCGCCGACGAAGTCATCGATCGACTGGCCAAGAAGTACGTCGGTGCGGACCGATTCGGCGATCACCGCGAGGGCGAGATTCGCGTAACCGTGACCATTCGCCCCGACCGAATCTCGCGACAGCCCGAGTAGTTCAGAGCTCCACGGGGTCGAAGTGAGTCACGACTCCCCCGTCGACTTCTTCGCGGAGCCCTTCGCGTAACGAGCCTTCGGCGCCCAGTAGCGTCCCCGAGTTGAACCACCACACCGACACCGGGTGTCTCGGCGCCGGTCGATTGTACGCACCGATCAGAGTCGCCACGGAATTCGAAAAGTTCACCTCGTCGTTGGTGAGCAGCTCGGTAACCACCCGGGCGTGCTGGTCCGAGTCACTCGGCGCCGCCACGACTACGTGTTCGAGATCCACCAGCCAACTGAGCGTGGCGACGTCGCGCGCCGCGAGTACCGCGGGGTACCCCTCGTCGACGTCGAGCCAGACACCCAGGGGCCGGGCCCCTCGCCCGCCGAGGGCGCTGAGCGCCAGCACGCTCGATCCGTCGACGCAGTGAAGCACGACCGTCGGCCCGGGCGCGAGGGCGAGCGCGGCGCTACAGCGTTCGACCGTGGTGTTGAAGCGGCGTAGGGCCACCACTAGGGCTGGAGATCCTCTTTAGGCAGCCGCTCAATGTTGACGTCACGAAACGTGAGCACCCTCACGGACGGTACAAACCGCGCGGAGCGGTACATGTCCCAGACCCACGCGTCGCGCAAGGTCACTTCGACGAGAGTCGGCGACGCGTTAGAACGAACTTCTACCGTCACGTCGTTGGCCAAGTAGAACCGGCGATCGGTCTCCACCGCGAAATCGAACATCCCCACAACCGCTTTGTACTCCTGGACCAGCGCGAGTTCGAGACTGGCTTCGTACTCGTCGAGCTCTTCCTCACTCACCGGCGACTAAGCGCGCTCGGTGACACGCAGTTCCTTGATCTTGGCGGCCTTACCGCGAAGATCACGCAAGTAGTACAACTTGGCTCGCCGGACGTCGCCGTAGGAGTCCACTTCAATTTTCGCTACCGTCGGCGTATGGACGGGAAAAGTGCGTTCGACGCCCACGCCGAAACTGACTTTTCGCACCGTAAATGTCTCGTGCACGCCCGAACCCTGACGGCGAATCACGACGCCTTGAAATACCTGAACCCGTTGGCGGGTTCCTTCGACGACGCGTACGTGCACTTTCACGGTGTCGCCGGGACGAAAGGGGGGTACGTCGTCACGAAGTGAGTCACGGTCGACGAGGTCAGTCGGGTTCATGGGGGCGGTCCCTTTCGGATCACGGGCCCCACGAGTTTAGCCGCTCCCGGGCCCATCCCCCAACGGCCCAAATTCCCCGATGAGCGCTCGGTCGGCCGCACTTAGGCCCCCTCGCCTCTCGATCAGATCGGGGCGGCGCTCGAGCGTGCGCGAGAGCGACTGGGCCCGCCGCCACCGCGCGATTTTCGCGTGGTCCCCCGACAACAGCACCTCCGGTACCGCCCGACCCCGCACTTCGGCGGGCTTGGTGTACTGCGGATACTCCAACAGACCATCGCTGAAGGACTCGTCGTGCGGCGACGCGTCATTGCCGAGTCCTCCCGGCCGGAGGCGAACTACGGCCTCGATAACGCACAGAGCGGCCAGCTCCCCACCGGCCAAGACGAAGTCGCCCAAAGAGATCTCGTCGTCGACCGCCGCGTCGATAACGCGCTGGTCGATCCCTTCGTAGCGCCCGCACAAGAGCGTGAAGCCGGTCAAGTTCGCGAGCTCTTGCGCGACGTCGTGGGTGAGCACGCGCCCCGAGGGACCAAGAGCGATTACCGGCCGCGCGAGGTCGGGGGTATCTAGAACCTTCAGTATGGGCTCCGCGCGAAGAACCATTCCCGCCCCACCACCGAAGGGGGTGTCGTCGACGGTGCGGTGAACGTCGTCGGCGCCGTCACGGGGATCGAATAGCCGCAGGCGCCAAACGTCGCGCGCCGCCGCGCGCCCCAGTACCGACGTCGCGGCGTAGTCACCCACCGCGTGCGGGAACAACGTAACCACGTCAACGCGAAGAGTCATTCGAAAAGTCCCGGTGGCGTCGAGACGTCTACGCGAACGTTCGCGTCGAGCGATACGACGAACGTCAAGGGCACGAGCGCGCCACCGTCTAACACCATGAGATCACTCGCCGGATTGGCTTCCACGTCCACGACCACGCCCCGGCGCACCCCCTGAGCGTCAAATACTTCGGCACCGAAGAGTTGGTCGATCCAAATAACACTCTCGTCGTCAATCGGCGCCGCCGACAAGACAACCCCACGCCAGCGATCGGCGGACTCGCGCGAATCAATGACGTCGAAGGTGACGAGAAACCGCTCCTGGTGCGCCGCCGAAGCGACGACCGTAACCGGCCCCTTCGCCGTGTCGAGGGTGGAACCGACCGCCAAGCGCTCCCGTCGGTCACTCCACAGGTCGACGAGCACCTGCCCACGTAGCCCGTGCGCCTTCACGATTCGACCCACTTCGAGCGTCGAGCGCTCGCGCGTCACGTTCAGTCCAAAATGTCGACGGAGGTCGTGACTCCGTCACGAACTCCCGCGGCGCCCACTAGGGCCCGGATGGCCTGGGCAGTGCGCCCGCGACGACCAATGACCCGACCCATGTCGGCGGGCCCCACACTTAGGGACAAGACGACTTTGCCCGATTTCTGTGACACCTCAACCGACACGGCCGTCGGATCGTCGGCCAAGGCTTTAGCGATGTACTCGAGCACGGCGGTGGCGCTGGGCGCCGACGGCGCCACGTCGTCTACGTCGTCTACCTCGTCGTAGAAATCGCCGTCTTCGTCGATGGTGTTGACGTCGCCGGCGACGTAGTCGTCGTTCAACTCACTCACGGCGCGACCGGTTCGCTCGCGACTTCGGGGGAAACCGGCGGCGTGTTCGCGGCCAATTTCGAAGAGGCGAAGGCCTCGGTGGCGCCGCTCAGCGCAAGTAGTTTCGCCACCCGCTCGGTGGGCTGCGCCCCGTGTTGAAGCCAGCTCACGACGCGATCGTTATCGACCTTGAGGACCATCTCCGGTTCTCGAATGGAGAGCCCTCGCGGCTGGTACGTCCCGAGGATCTCCAAAAAAGCGCCCGAGCGGGCCCGTCGGCTCTCGGTTGCCACGATGCGGTACGTGGGCTGCTTCTTCTTGCCCATGCGCACTAAGCGTATTTTTACAGCCACGAACTAGTTCCCTTCACTGCGACGCGCCCCGGCGTAAGTCGGGCGCTATACCCGAGCGACCCAGTTTAGCGTTGTTTGGGTGGGGTAACTCTCCCGCCCTTTTTCTTCTTCTTACCCGAGCGGGTGGGCGCGCTCAACGGGGCGGCCGGGCGAGTGACGGAACCGAGGGGACCACTAGCGCCGACCCCTGATCGAAGTTCTCGTAGTTCGCGCAGCCCCGGGGCGCCCGGCGCCGCGCGACCCCCGAGCGCCGCGAGCGCTCCGGCCCGCCCGCCGGGCGTCGGGGCCGAACCCATCTGGCGCATCATCTTGCGCATTTCACTGAACTGCTTGAGCAGTTGATTGACCGCCGAGACCGAAGTCGCCGAACCGCGCGCGATACGCGTGCGCCGTGACCCGTCAATGATCGACGGGTTACGGCGCTCCCCCGGCGTCATAGAGCGCACGATGGCTTCGACGCGATTGAGGTCGCCCTCGTCGACGTTGTTCGCCGCCGCGCGCATCTCCTTAGTGACTCCGGGCATCAATTTCATCAGCCCGCCCAGTGACCCCATTTTTCTCACCTGTCCGAGTTGAGCCAAAAAGTCGTCGAGGGTAAAGGTGCCGCTCATCATTCGGTCGGCCGACTCGGCCACGACGGCCGAGTCCATGGTGCGCTCGGCCTGCTCGATGAGCGACAGGACGTCTCCCATGCCCAAGATACGCGACGCCATACGCTCGGGGTAGAAGAGATCAAAGTCCCCGAGTCGCTCACCGGTCGACGCGAAGACAACGGGCCGTCCGACGACGCCGCGCGCCGACAGCACCGCTCCCCCGCGGGCGTCGTAATCGAGCTTCGTCACAATTAGTCCCGACAGCGTCAGGGCGTCGTGGAAGCTGCGCGCGGTGTGCACGGCGTCTTGACCGGTTACCGCGTCAATCACGAGGAAGGTGAAGTCCGGCGACGTCGCGGCGGCAATGGCGCGGGCCTCCGCCATGAGGGCTTCGTCGATACTCAGACGACCGGCCGTGTCGATGATGACAACGTCACGCCCGAGTCGCTGAGCCTCTTGGAGTCCCCGGCGCGCCACCTCCACGGGACTCGTCGCTTCGGAGAAGACGTCCACGCCAGCGCTACGCGCTAGGACTCTTAACTGCTCCACGGCCGCGGGGCGCTGGAGGTCGGCCGCTACGAGGTACGGCTGACGCCCCTGCTGCTTGAACCAGAGCGCGAGCTTGGCCGCCGTGGTGGTCTTGCCTGCCCCCTGAAGTCCGGCCAGCAGGACGACGGTCGGAGGTTTCGCGCTGTAGGTGATCTTGAGCGGGGTCGCGCCGAGCACTTCGATGAGTTGCTCGTGAACGGCCCGTATCACTTGTTGACCGGGGCTCAGACTGTGCGTCAACGCTTCGCCGCGCACGCGTTCGCGCACGGCGCTCAAAAATGCGTCCACCACTACGAGCGCCACGTCGGCGTCGAGGAGTGCGTCGCGCACACTCACCAGCGCCGCGTCTAGGTCAGAGTCGCTCAGGCGCGCGCGCGAGCGCAGGGAAACGCTCAGCCGTTCCAGTCGTTCACTTAGGACATCAAACATGGTGGGTCCAGGCTAACGTCACGCACCCAGCAGCGCGTCCACGAACTCCTGTGGATCGAAAGCGACTAGGTCGTCTACCCCTTCGCCCAGCCCGACCAGTTTGACCGGTAGGGCGAACTCACGCTCGAGGGCCACGGCGATCCCCCCGCGAGCCGTTCCGTCGAGTTTGGTGAGAACGATCCCGCTGACGTGGGCCGCTTGGTGAAACTCCCGCACCTGGCTCAGCGCGTTTTGCCCGGTCGTTCCGTCGATGACCAAAAGGGTTTCCACGACCTGTCCCGGTTCGCGGTCCGCCACGCGGCGCACCTTGGCCAATTCGTCGAGCAGGTTCGCGCTATTCGCCCGGCGCCCGGCCGTATCGGCCAAGACCAGGTCGAAAGCCCGGGCGTGCGCCCTTCCGATGGCGTCGTGCACGACGGAACCGGGATCGGCCCCCTCACCGGCACGTACGATGTCCGAACCGGTGCGCGTCGCCCACTGCTCGAGCTGATCGGCGGCGGCGGCGCGAAACGTGTCACCGGCCGCTAACAGAACCTTGCGACCCGCGGCTCGCTGGAAGTGGGCCACCTTACCAATCGTGGTGGTCTTGCCCACTCCGTTCACGCCCACGAATAGCCACACCGGAACACGACCGGGTCCCGCCGCCGTCGTGAGCGCACGATCGGTGACGAAACCGGCCAGAAGGATCTCCCTGAGCGCGGACACAATCCCCTCCGGGGCGCCCCGACGACGAAGTTGCTCGAGCGCCACGGCCGTGGTCTCTCGCCCTACGTCGCTGCGCAAAAGCACCTCTTCCACGGCGCGCGCGTCGTCCTCGTTTATGGTCCCGGGGCTAAGAGTCCGCAGCCGGTCGAAGAGACCTCGCGAGTTCCCCAGTCGGTCCCTGACGTTTACCCGCGTGAGATCGGGCAACGGAGCCGTCTCGCTCACCAATAACTCGGGCGCAGCCGCGCGCGGCGGAGCCACGGGGGCCCCTCGGGTCGAACGGCGCCCGCGTACGATGAGGGTCGCCACGACGGCGACCACGACGACGAGCGCCACGACGACGAGGGTCGTCACGATGAAGCCAGGTTGGATCGTTGGACCCGCTGACTGACCACTTTCGAAGAAGCCCCGGGAACCATGGTCACGCCGTAGAGAACGTCGGCGGCCTCCATCGTTCTCTTTTGGTGGGTCACCACCAGGAGTTGGGCCTCGTCACGAAACTCGTCGACCAACTTCAAAAAGCGCTGCAGGTTCACGTCATCGAGCGCCGCCTCGACCTCGTCCATTAAGTAGAAGGGGGATGGCCGTGAACGAAAGACCGCGAAGAGAAACGCCAGGGCGGCCATCGAACGCTCCCCGCCACTTAGGAGAGATATTCTTCGCACATTTCGACCCATGGGTCGGACCTCAATTTCGACGCCCGTTGTGAGGGGGTCGTCGGGGTCGCTCATCTTCAATCGACCCTGCCCACCGGGAAAGAGCGTGGCGACCAGTGTCGAAAAGTGCTCGTTAACGTCCGCGAAGGCCGCCGTAAAGGTCGACATAATCTCGTCGTCGAGCGATCGAAGAACGCCCAACAGTTCCCGTCGGGCGTGACGGACGTCACTGACCTGGGCGTCGAGCTCCTTGTAGCGATCTTCGAGCGCGGTCAACTCCTCGAGGGCCAGCGGATTAATCGGACCGAGCGACGTGATGACGGCCTCGAGTTCCCCGACGCGCGCACTCAGCCCGTCCACGTCGGCGCCGTCTACCGCGAGGTCATCGTCGACTTCGTTCGCTTCGAGACCGAGATCGCGGTGCAGCGCGTCGAATACGTTGGTCACCGTGACCGAAAGTTCCGCCCGCTCAATCTCGCACCGGTGGACCTCCTGGGCCACCTCGGAGATCCGTGCGTCAATCTCTCGGCGCGCGGTCCGCACCTCCTCTAGGACATCCGCGCTCGCGCGCGTCACTTCCAACTGGTCGCGGTAGGAAGTCTCCATCGCTTCGTAGGCGAAACGCACATCGGCACTCGCGCGCTCCACCACCGCGGCCAATCTCTCGAGCGCGTCGCGATCAAACTCGAGCGCCCGACGGCGCGTCGCCGCCTCGAGTCGCTCACTCGATCGTCCCTCGAGGCGCCGCTCAATCTCACCGCGACGGGTCTCGATGAGGCGACGTCGCTCGGCGTACTCGGCTTCGCGCTGGGAGAACTCGAGCGCCAGGACGTCGGTGGCGCGGCGGCGCTCCTCCAGTATCGCGCGCTCGTCACCGTACGCTTCGGCGCGCGCGCTAGCGTCGCGGTGAGCGCGTTCGAGTTCGGGCAGTGTCGCGCTCTGCGCTTCGAGTTCCCCTTCGATAACCGAGCGCTGGTCAAGGATCTCCTGCGCGTCGCGGTTTAGAACCTCAGTGAGCGCGCGCAGATCTTCCAGTTGGCGCTCCACGCGGCGCGCCTCGTCCGCGCGACGATCGCAATCACGACGTGCTTCGATCACGGCCGTGGCCGCCGCGCGCCGACGGTCGCGCGCCGCGCCGTAGGCGGCGTCGGAGGCGCTGTGGCGAACGCGCACTGCGTCGAGGTGAGCGCGCGCGGCCTGCGCGTCACGCTTCGCTTGGTCGAGCGCCGCGCCCGTGACGACGACGCGACCGGACGCACTACGCCAACCGGATGCGGCGAAGCAGTCACCCTCGTCGGTCACCACGACGAGGTCCGGGTGCTTAAGGGCGACCTCCATTCCCTCTTCCCAACTGCCGGCGACCACCGCGCGAGCGAAGAGGGCGTCGAGCAGGCGGTTGACCTGGGTCGGCGCCCCGGCCCGGGGTTGCACTGACGAACGGAGCGCTCGGCAGCCCGCGGGGACCTCCACGGCGCGCACGTCAACGTCACCGGCGCTCAAGATAACGCCGGAGTCCCCGCCGCGACGCAGCGCCGCTAGGGCCGCGCGCGCGGCGGCGCGACCATCGACCACGGTGGCCCCGAGGGCGACCCCCGCTGCGGCCTCGACGGCCCGTTGCGCTCGCGCCGTCACGTCGATGAGGTCAAAGAAGGGACCGAGCACACCAGTTAGCTGTCCGATGACCTCGCGCCCACCCGAACCGGAAAGCTCCGCCAGGGCCCGTTCGAGCGTTTCGGCTCGCGCGGTCGCGCGAGCGGCCTCGTCCGCGCTCGTTTGGAGATCCTCGCCGTCGCCGTCGCGGCGAACGGCCGCCTCGCCCTCGGCTAACTCGGCGTCGGCCGCGGCGCGCGTCGCCAGCGCCAGGTGAGAATCGGCGGCCGCGACTTCGTCACTTGATCTCGCGTACTCAATCTCGGTTTGAGCGATGCGGGTCAAGACGTCGTCGAGACGGGTCGTCAGGCGTTGTTGCGCCTCAACCACCTCACGTAGCGCACGGTTCAAGGAGTGCGCGCGCTCCGTCGCGCGCGCCAACGCCGCTTCGTCGCCGGAACTCCCGTGGGCGGGGAATCGTTCGTAAAAGTCGGCCGCCTGCGCTTCAAAACTCTCACGCGCCGCCCTCACGGCGGTGCGTGATACCTCGAGGCTCGCCTCGTCGCGAGCGAGGTGTGCCAACTCAATCTCCAGCGCCGCCGCGTCGGCCTCGAGGGTCGCGGTAACGTTCTCGTCGGCCGACGCCGCGATCGCCTGAGTGAGGGAACGGCGCCGCTCCTCAATAACCGACGCCGTGCCCCGGGCCCGTTCCTCGAGTCCGCGCAGAGCCGCCAGCGCCGAGGCGAAGCCCTCTTCTCGTCGCGACGACATTTCGGCCGCGGCGGCCGTCGCCTGCGCGTCGAGGGCGGCCACCTCTCGGCGTAAGGCCCCTTCGCGCTCGGCCGCCTCCGCTAACGAAGCCCCCAGTTCCTCCCGGCGGCGCGCGTAGTAACGAAGTCGCGTCGCGTAGAGGGCGTGACGAGCGGCGTGTAGTTCACCGACTACGTCGGCGTAACTTCGCGCCGACGCCGCCTGCCTTTCCAGAGGCCGCATCTGGCGCCTAACTTCGCGCACCAAGTCACCCAGTCGTTCCAGGTTTTCTTGAGTCGAGGCCAGTCGCCTCTCGGCGCGCTCTTTTCGCCGACGGTGTTTGAGGACTCCGGCCGCTTCTTCAATGACGGCCCGACGATTCTCGGGGTTCGACGAGAGAATGGAGTCGAGTTGCCCTTGTCCGATGATCATGTGTTGCTGGCGTCCGACGCCGGAATCGCCCAGCAACTCTTGAACGTCGAGCAGCCGGCAGGTGGTCCCGTTGATGGCGTACTCCGAGTCACCGTTTCGAAAAAGAATGCGCGATATCGTCACCTCCGCCCCGTCGACGTTGAGACGACCCGAAGCGTTATCGAGGGTGAGGGCCACCTCCGCGCGCCCCAACGCCGCCCGGTTGGCCGTGCCCATGAAGATCACGTCGTCCATCCGGGCGCTGCGCAGCGCTCGCGTACTCTGGGCGCCGAGCACCCAGGTGACCGCGTCGACGACGTTGGACTTGCCCGACCCGTTCGGCCCCACCACGGCCGTCACCCCCGCTTCGAACTCCAAAACCGTGGTGTCGGCGAAGGACTTGAAGCCCTTCATGCTCAGTCGCTTTAGAAACACGCCACGACGCTAGCAACCTTCCAGTCGGGTCCCGGGCGCTACGCCTGACACTTTTCGCAGTAAAAAGTGGACCTACCGCGAACCGTTTCGCGGCGAATCGGCTGGCGACACTGGGGGCAGGCCTGACCCTCTCGGTCGTAGACCTGATGGAACTGCTGATACTCTCCAGCGCGACCGTCGGGATCGACGAACTGCTCGTCGCGCAACGTCGAGCCGCGGTGCTTGATGGCGTCGGATAACACCTCGGCGATCGCTCGATGGAGTCGGCGAATCTCGATAGTGGAGAGGGACTGGGCCGGCCGATCGAAACGGAGACCGGCGTTAAAAAGAATCTCGTCGGAGTAGATGTTACCGATTCCCGCGATGATGTCCTGGTCGACCAGGACGCTCTTGAGCGGCGTCGTACGGCTGCGCAGCACCGCCGCGAACCGGTCCCAGCCGATCTGGTCCTCGAAGGGGTCTAGTCCCAGGTGGGCCAGTTCGGGCACGTCGCGCCGTCTCGCCAGACCGTCGCCGCCGACCGACAGGCGCGCGAACTTCGACAACTCGATCGGCGGGTCACCCTCGACGGGGGCCGGGGAAACGAAAAGTTCACCGAAGGTCCTCGGGTCGACGTAACGCAGTTCGCCCCCCTGTACGAAGGTGAAGACCACGTGGGTGTGCTTGGGTTTAGGGTCCTTCGCCCCGTGGGCCCGAAGAAGTTGTCCGCTCATGCCGAGGTGCACCACCAAGTGCGAGCGATTGTCGAGGGTGAATACTAAATTCTTGCCGAGTCGTTCCACGCTACGTATGGTGCGCCCCTCCGCCAATAATCGAAACTCCTTCGCGCTGGCGTGTCGGCGCACCACTCGACCGTTGGTGACCGCGACCGACTTGATTCTCTTGCCCGCTAAATCCCGCGCCAGGGCGGCCCTCACGGTTTCGACTTCCGGAAGTTCAGGCATCGGAACGCTCGAGCCACGCGCTCTGCGCCGCGCGACTTTCGGCACTTTTTTTAGACGATCCTTCGCCCCAAGCAACTACTTCACCGCCGACGCGCACGGTCGCGCGAAAGGTGACCTCGTGGGGTGGGCCGGTCGCGGCGACGTCGTACGTGGGGGTGCCCATTCCCCGCGCTTCCGCCCACTGACGCAGTTGCGTTTTCGGGTCGACGTCGCCGGGGTCGCGGCGCGCGAGCGCGACGTCCTCGGCCAGGGTCGATTGAACGAAGCCCTTAGCCACCTCGTAACCCCGCTCGAAGTAGAGCGCGGCGACCACGGCCTCGAAGGCGTCGGCCAGCAGAGAGGGACGTCGCGCGCCGTCCTCTTTGACCACGCCCCGCCCCACGCGCAGCGCCGCCCCGAGGTCTAACCGGCGCGCCGCGTTGGCCAGCGCCGCTTCGTTGACCACGCGACTGCGTACCAGAGAACCGCTACCCTCGTTGAGTTCGGGATATCGCGTCACAATCAGGTCGGCCACGGCCAAGTCGATGACGGCGTCGCCGAGGAACTCCAGGCGTTCATTGGACGTGACGGCGTGCTCCGCGGCGTAGCTCGAGTGCGTGAGCGCGATTTCGAGCCAAGGGCTCGACGCGGCGAGCCCCACGCGATACGCCACGAGGTCGATCGGTGAGACCGTGCGGCTCACCCGGCCTTAGCTAACTTGAAGTTTGGCCGCAACGTAGTCGACGGCGTCGCGTACCGAACCCAGTCCCTCTAAGTCCTCGTCGTCAATGTGGAAATCCGCGACGTGCGCCGAGAGACTCTCCTCGAGCCCCTCGACCAGTTCAATTAGCGCCAGCGAGTCCGCCCCCAGGTCGCTGAAGGTGGCGTCTTCGCCAATGTCCTCGGGGCTGGCCTCGAGTATCTCG
This sequence comes from Actinomycetes bacterium, assembly GCA_021815645.1. Classification (GTDB taxonomy): domain Bacteria; phylum Actinomycetota; class Acidimicrobiia; order Acidimicrobiales; family RAAP-2; genus RAAP-2. The sequence continues at coordinate 13,561 of JAKBAB010000009.1, read as the reverse complement.
GCCAGCTGGTCGCGAACGAGTACCAGTATCGCTCCGCGACTCAGTGGTGCGGTCGTTTCAGCGCTCACGGCGCCTCCTTTTACGTTCAGTCCCACACTACCGACTCCCCACGGCCCCGGCGTACGGAACGGTCGTTATTGGGATGGGGCGCCCTCACGGAGCGCGACGCGCAGTCCCTCGAGCACGCCGGCGGCGTCCATGTCGTGCGCCACGCGCAGCGCGTTCATAATGGCGGTGTCGTTCGACGAGCCGTGGCTAATAACGCACACGCCCTTAACCCCGAGGAGCTGCGCCCCGCCGTAGTTGTCGGGGGTGAGCCTGCCCACGACGGGGGCCAGGTACTGCGACAGCACCGCCCCGGCGTCGCGGGTGGCCTCGTTGGTCGCTACCACCTCGAGCAGGGATCGCAGGACGAACGAGAGCGCACCCTCCAGGGTCTTTAGGGCCACGTTCCCGGTGAATCCGTCGGTCACCACGACGTCCACGGGAGACGGCACGAGGTCGCGCCCCTCGACGTTACCGACAAAATTAAGGGTCGCCTCAGCGGCCAGCAGCTGGTGGGTTGACTTTACGAGGGGGTTTCCTTTGGTGGACTCTTCCCCTATGGAGAGCAGTCCCACGCTGGGCCGTTCGACGCCGTAGTGGGTCGCGACGAAGGATGCGGCCATTTGGGCGAACTGAAGAAGCATCTCGGGGGTGCACTCGGCGTTGGCTCCCGAGTCGACGAGCACCATGGGCGGACCCGACAACCGGGGAATCGCCGTAGCGATACAGGGACGCTGCACCCCCGGTAGGCGGCCCATTCGTAACAGCGCCGCGGCCATGGCGGCGCCGGTGTTGCCGGCCGAGACCATGGCGCTCGCTCGCCCGTCGCGTACCATCTCGGCCGCGCGCACCAGTGAGGAGTCCTTCTTTTGGCGCACGCTGGAGCCGGGCTCGTCGTCCATCTCGATGACTTCGCTGCAGGGAACCACTTCGAGTCCCCCGACGTCGCCCAACCGTTCGGGCACCCCCACCAAGACCACCGACAGACCCAATTCGTCGACGGCTCGTCGGGCGCCCGCGACCGTCACGTCCGGTGCGAAGTCGCCGCCCATCGCGTCGAGGGCGATGGGCAAAGTCAACTCAGTTAACCTCGACCGCGACGCGGTTCTTGTACCACCCGCAGTTGGGACAGACCACGTGGGGCAACTTCGACGTCGCACACTGGGGGCAGACGCTGCGCGCCGGGCGCGCCAGGCGCCAGTTAGCGGCACGACGGCTCCGCGTTTTCGCCTTACTGGTTTTGCGCTTGGGAACGGCCATCGGTCATCTCTTTCGGCTCAGGGACTAACCCTCGTACGACCCGTCACCGTCGGGTTCGCTAAATCGGAGTCCGTCCAGTGTAGCCCACCGCGGGTCACGCGGCGCCCGGCACTCACAGGTCGACTCGTTGCGATCGACGCCACAGTAGGGGCACAGTCCCCGGCAGTCGCTGCGACACAGCGGCGCGAGGGGCAGTTCGAGCAAAATCGCGTCTCGCGCGAGCGGCGCCAAATCTACGACGTCGTGGTCGATTTGGTAGGCCTCATCGTCGGGCGGGTCGTGGTCGGCCACGAAGCGCTCGTTCACTCGCACCAGCACGTTCCCCAAAACCGGCGCCGAACACCGTCGGCAGACTCCGTGCCACGGGGCCCCGACCAGGCCGCGCGCGCGCACGCCACCCGAGTAGCTCTCCAGGCGCACCCGTACGCTCACGGGCGCTTCGGGGAAGACGTCGGTCTCTGCGGGCCCGCGGGGGGTGAACTCGTGCGCGGCGTCGAAGGGCGCTTCGAAGGCGACTTCGAGCGACGAGGGCGCGTCGCGCAGGAGGCGCGCCACCGGAACCAGGTACGGCGAGGGCACGGCCCTTAGTAGGAGTCCTGGTCGAAGAAGGATCCCTCGACGCGCGGCTCGGCCACCTCGCTCGACGCGCGCGGGGCCGGGGCGAGAGTTTCGTCCCTCGGCGCCACGTCGCTAATCATTGAGTTGGGTAAACCCTGCGCGCTCAGCCGTTCGCGACCCGACCGGGCCGTTTTGAGCAGTCGCTCCAGAACGATTTCGAATCCACCCAACTTCCCATCAATGAAGTCCTCGGACTGATTTATCATCTGTCGCGCCTGCGCGTGCGCTTCGGCGGCAATCTGTTCGGCCCGTACTCGAGACTGGCGCACGATCTCGGTCTTGTCGACCATTCGGGCCGCCTCGGCGCGAACTTGGTCCATTAACTGCTGGGCCTTTTGGACCTCGGCCGCCATCAACTCCTCGCGGTCGCGTAGGGCCCAGCGAGCCTCGCGAATCTCTTCGGGCAAGTCACGCAGCGCCTGCTCCAACAGTGCCAGCACTTCGTCGCGCGAGATGAGCGCCGAATTCGACAGGGGCATCTGCTTCGCGTTGGTGATGACCTCAATAAGTTCGCGTAGGTCCGCCTCTAAGTCACGGTGCCCCACGTCACGGACGCCGTCGGATTCGTAGTACTGGTCGCCGTAGCCGTCGAAGGAGGTCACGACAACCCCCCCGGGAACTTTTCGACCAGTCGTTTCGCCACCGGAGCGGGAACGAAACTCGTCACGTCACCGCCGTAGCGCGCCACCTCACGCAGTAGTCGTGACGCGATAAACGAGTGGTGAGAACTCGAGGGTAAAAAGAGCGTTTCCACCCCCGACAACGAACGATTCATCTGAGCCATCTGCAACTCGCTCTCGAAGTCGGACACGGCGCGCAGACCCTTGACGATCGCCGTCGCGTTGACGTCGCGCGCTACGTTGACGAGCAAAGTGGCGATCGAGACGATGCGGACGTTCGGAACGTGGCTCAGTGACTCAATTATCATGTCGCGTCGTTCGTCGAGGTCGAAAAGGGCTTCGGACTTTTGGGGATTGCGAATCGCGGCGACGACGATTTCGTCGAAGATTTCGGCCGCTCGCTCGACAATCTCGAGGTGACCGTTGTGGAACGGGTCAAAAGAGCCCGGGATGAGACCTACCGTCACGCGTCGTCCCCTCTGGTGGGTTCTAACATCGTAACGAGCGTAGTGCCGTACCGCTTGGTCTTCGTAACGCGCCACCCGACGGGCGGATCCATGAGCCGGTCGTTCTCCACGACGCATCGCGTCGCCGAAACTCCGTGAAGCAGTGTGGCGAGGTCGAGTGGTCCGTAGGGCGGATCGACGAGCACGAGGTCGAGGTCGCGCGGCGGCGCCCAAGCGGGCAGGAACGCTCGAACGAAGTGGCTTTCGCCGTCGAGGGCGAGGGGCTCTAAGTTGCTCTTCGCGGCGCTCAGACAGTGGGGGTCGGCGTCGACGAAGTAAACGGCCGCCGCCCCGCGCGACAACGCTTCGATGCCCATCGCCCCCGACCCGCAGTACAGGTCAACCACCCGTAGGCCGGCGAGGCCGCCGCGGCTCTCGAGCATCGAAAAGATCGCCTCGCGGGCGTAGTCGGTGGTGGGTCGCACCGCGGCGGGTAACTTCGCCTTGAGCTGACGGCCCCGGGCCGCACCGCCAATCACTCGCACCCCTGCAGGCTACCGTCACGACTTGAAGAGGTAGGCCGCTTCCTGCGCGTCGACGAACAGTCGCAGTTCGTCGGTCATCTCGTCGAGGGTCGCTCCACCCGCCGCCACGATATCCGCCGCTAATTGGCGAGCCGCGTCGAGCAAATCTCCGTCGTCACGAAGTTTCGCCAGACGGAGATCGCTACGGCCCCGCTGGCGCGAACCGAGGAGGGTCCCCTCCCCGCGCATGACGAAATCAATCTCGGCCAGCGCGAAACCGTCGCTCGTGGTCGTGACGGCTTCGAGACGCTCGCGACCGTCGTCCGACGGGGGCTCGCCGAGCAGGTAGCAGTAACTCTGGTGTTCGGCGCGACCGACCCGGCCGCGCAGTTGGTGCAGTTGGGCGACGCCGAAACGCCACGCGTCTTCGACGACGATGACGCTGGCCGCCGCGACGTCTACGCCGACCTCGATGACGACGGTCGCGACTAGAACCGTAACTACGCCGTCACGAAACTGAGCCATAACCTCTTCTTTGTCCGCCCCACTCATCTGGCCGTGAATGAGCCCGACGCTCAGGCCCCGCAGTTCGCCGGTGGCCAGTCGAGTTCGCTCAGCGACGGCGCTCGTCGCGGCACTGCTCTCGGACTCGTCGACCAACGGGCACACCACGTAAGCGCGCCGCCCGGCCGCAACCTCGTCGCGAACCCGTTGCCAACATCGCGCTATTGACCCGTCGTCGCGCGCCCACTCAGTGGTGACGGGCCGTCGACCGGGGGGCATCTCGTCGATTACCGAAACGTCGAGGTCCCCGAAGGCGACCATCGCGGCGGTACGGGGAATGGGGGTCGCGGTCATTACGAGCAGATCGGGGTCTTTACCCTCGAGTGAGCGGGCCCGACCCCGGTCGCGTAGCGCCGCGCGCTGCTCGACTCCGAAGCGGTGCTGCTCGTCGATGACTATGAGACCCAGGGCGTGAAATCGCACATCGTCGCTGAGGAGGGCGTGGGTCCCCACCACGACGTCGACGGCGCCGGCCTCGAGGTCGTAAAGAACGGCGCGACGGTCCTTCGCCCGCACCCGCCCCGTGAGCAGGGCGACGCGAACTTCCCGTTCGCCGCCGAGGGTGGCGTCGTCGCGAACTCGAAGGGCGGCCACGTCGCGACGAAGCGACGACACGTGCTGTTCCGCGAGCACCTCGGTCGGCGCCATCAGGACGCTCTGGCGGCCGCCGCCGAGGGCGCTCATCATCGCCGCGAGCGCCACCACCGTCTTGCCCGATCCGACGTCGCCCTGGAGTAACCGATGCATCGGTCGCGAAGAGGCCATGTCCCCTCCGACTTCCGCCAAGACCCGACGCTGGGCGCCGGTCAGGTCGAAGGCCTGCGCCCTGAGCAAAGTGGCGACGAGGGAAGTCGAGCGCGACTCGCGTAATCGCGCGTCGAGGTCGCTGACGTCGAAGGGGTGCGCGACGCCCGCCGCCGACGCGGCCAGTCGCTGGCGGCGCAGCGCGATTAGGAGCTGGAGACGTAGTAGTTCGTCGAAGGCCAGTCGCCGCCGGGCGACGGTGGCCTCTTTTGCGTCCTGGGGCAAGTGGATGGCCCAGTACGCGCGCGTACGATCGACGAGGTCGCATTGGCGGCGATGATCCTCCCCCAGGGGGTCAAAGATTGGGCCCGCGCGACGCAGGGACTCCTCGATGAATCCACCGATCTCCCAGCTCGTAAGTCCCGCCTTACCCGACGCCGGGTAGAGCGCGACAATTCGCCCGACCTTCGACGCGTCGCGCTCCTCCCCGCTGGCGCCCACGACGACGTCCACCACCGGGTTGGTCATCTGGGCGCGTCCGCGGAACTCGCTCACGCGTCCGAAGAAGAGCGCCTGGACGCCGACCGCGAGCTGTCGCTCGCGCCAGGTCTGATTGAAAAAGACGATCGTCATCGTCTCGTCGCCGTCGCGCACCGTCACGTCCACGACGGACCGCCCCTGTCGAGATCGCCGTGCGCGCACCGCGGTCACTTCCCCAAAGGCGGCCGCCTCGTCACCGACGCGAAGGTCCGAAAGATCGATTCGGCTCGTGCGGTCGAGGTAACGGCGCGGGTAGACCGTAAGGAGGTCGAAGACGTTGGACACCCCCATCGAAGCCAGCGCCGCCGCGCGCTTGTCGCCCACGTGGCGCAACTTCGCGACCGACACTTCGGCCAACTCGCGCAGGCGCCGCTCGGGCGGAGCGCTCACTCGATACCGAAGAGGTAGGGGTAGAGCGGTTGGCCCCCGTGGTGAACCTCCACCGTCACGTGGGGGTACTCCTCCGCTAAAAACTCACGAACCCGCCCCGTGGCCGCGGGGGTCGACCCGTCGCCCTCGATGATGGTCACTAGCTCGTGTTCGGGGCGCACCAACACCGCCAGTAACCGATTAGCGGCACCCGAGACAGAATCGGACACGGCGAGCACCGTCGAGTCGTGAAGCCCAATCCACTCCCCCTCCCTTACGGTGCCCACCTCGGTCTCGGCGCCGCGAACGGCCTGGGTCACCTCTCCGGCCACCACGTTTTGCGCCGACGCCGTCATTGCCTCAGCGTTCTCGTCGGCTTCGGCGTCGGGGTCGTAGGCGAGGAGGGCCGAAAACCCACCCACGATCGAAGTCGTGGCGACGACGCGCACCGTCTGGTCAACGAGCGCCGGAACTTGTAGAGCGGCCGCCACAACGTTTTTGTTGTTCGGCAGGAGCACGACCTGGCGAGATCCGCTGGCGCGCACCGCCGCCACGAGGTCACCGGTCGAGGGGTTCATCGACTGGCCGCCGAGAACGAGTTGGCGCACGCCGAGCGATCTAAAGATTCGACCCACACCGTCGCCCACCACTACGGCGATAACGGCGGTCGTGGGCGCGGGACTGTCCTCGGACCACGGGGCCGACGATGCGTCACGCACCCAACGTTCTTCGATTATCTGGTCGTTGAGGTCGGTGACGCGAATCTCTCTCGGTCGCCCCGCGTCGAGCGCCGCCTCGATGGCCGCCCCGACGTCGTCGGTGTGGATGTGGCAGTTGTACAGGCCGTCGCCACCCACGATGACGATCGAGTCGCCCAGGCCCGTCCAGACGTCGCGAAAGGCGTGCATCTTCGCGTCGTCGGCGTCGAGGAGGTACATGACCTCGTAGCGAAGGTCATTCGTCACGGTCTCGTCGTCGTCGGGGGCCCCGTCGCGCACCACAATCGATTCGATCGGCGGGACTTCGGGTACGGCGTCTCCGGTCACTACGAAACACAGGGCACAGAACAGTAGCAACAGTCCGCTGCCCCCCGAATCGACGACGCCCGCGCGCCGCAGCGCGGGTAGTTGTTCGGGCGTGTGGGCGAGCGCGTCGGCGGCGGCGTCGCGCGCACCACGGGCCAGCGCGGCCAGGGAGTCGTCGTGATCGAGCGCGCCGCGCGCACCGGCGCGCGCGACGCTAAGAATGGTCCCCTCCACCGGACGGGCCACCGCCTGACGGGCCAATTCGTCGGCGCGCCCCAGGGCGGTCGCCAACGCGGGCGCGTCCACGTTTCCTCGCTCGGGGAATGCGCCCACCAGTCCCCTAAGCAGTTGAGAGAGAATGACTCCCGAGTTGCCCCGCGCGCCCATGAGCGAACCGTGAGCCACCGCTCGAGCGACCTCACCGAGGGTCGCCTCGGGCCGAAGCGGCTCGAGGGCCGAGTAGACCGAGTCCATCGTGAGAGCCATATTCGTACCCGTGTCACCGTCGGGCACGGGGTAGACGTTTAGCCGATTGATGACGTTTCGGTGGGCGTGGAGCAACTCGCGGTACGTGGTGATGACGGCCCGCACGTCGAGCGCCGAAAGCGACGTGGGAGTGCTCATCGCTAGCGATGCTACAATGGACCTTCGTTTCACGAGTTTGCCGCGCGCCCGCGCGGAGCTTGAAGGAGAGTGTTCACCATGGCGTCAGTCTGCGAAATCTGCGGTAAGAAGCCGTCTTTCGGCATGAACGTCTCGCACTCCCACCGGCGCACCAAGCGGCGCTGGAACCCGAACATCCAACGAGTCCGCGCCCTGGTCAAGGGAACCCCGACGCGACTGAACGTGTGCACCGGTTGCCTCAGGTCCGGGAAAGTCACGAAGCCCTCGCGCAGTAACGTCGGCGCCTAGGCGGTCCCTATAGGCGGTGCTCGAAGCCGTAGGGAGGAAAGGGCTCGCCTCCGGCGGTGCGTACTGCCGGGTCAGCGACGACGGTGCCCAAGCGAAGGGGCGCACGCAGTCCACGGTCTTCGAAAATAAGCCGTAATCGGGCGGAGTTGTCGGTCGCCATCAACAGTTCGTAGTCCTCCCCCCCGCCGCGCGCCTCATCGCCGGTAGCGCCGTCGGCGACGGGAATCTCATCGAGGACGAATCCCACGCGCGAAGCGTCGGCCATCCGGTGTAAGTCGAGTCCTAGGCCGTCACTGAGGTCCATCATCGCGTGAACGCGCGCGCCGCGCGCGGCGATTCCTTCGGCGATGAGTGGCCACGGGTGACGGTGAGCTTCCACCAACTCGTCAGCGAGCTCGGCCCCCGCTCGGCGGCGGCGCAGGCCGGCCGCCGCGCGCCCGAGGGGACCGGTTACGAGCAGTTCGTCGCCGGGACGCGCCCCACTGCGCAGTACGGCGCCGCGGCTCGGACACTCCCCAAAGACCGTGACCGCCACGCACACTTCGCGGCCACTGGAGAGATCGCCGCCCACCACGGGACAGCCGGTCAGCGCGGCGGCCTCGGCGATTCCCCGGTGCAGGGCATCCAGATCCGTGCCGGCCGGCGCGGTAACGGCCACTACCAGACCGCGCGGTCGGGCCCCCACGGCGGCTAAATCCGACAGCGCGGCCCCGACCGCCTTATAACCGAGGTCGGTCAGCGAAAAGAGATCGCGATCGAGGTGTACGCCCCAGACGGCCACGTCGGTACTGACCACCGCCTGCCCGGCGAAGGGCCGTAGAACCGCGGCGTCGTCGCCACCGTAGACTTCGCCGCGCGCGACCGCGTCGGGGGCGACGATTTTGGCTATACGCTCCAGTACGTCATCTTCGCGCTGGTAGTGGTCTGTGGTTGGGTCGATCGGCGAGCTCATGACGGATTACTGCACTCGCGTTCGTAACGAGGCGACGCGGGTTGAACGAGTGAGGATGTCGTGACGTACCCAACCACGAATAAAAAACTGATTGAGTGGGTCGAAGAAGTGGCGCTGCTCACTACTCCCGATCGTATCCACTGGTGCGACGGATCGGCCGAAGAGTACGACGAGATGTGCCAACTGCTCGTCGATAACGGAACTTTTACGAGGCTGTCGGAGGCGAAGCGTCCCCACAGTTACTACGCCGCCTCGGACCCCGGTGACGTCGCACGCGTCGAGGACCGAACGTTCATCTGCTCGACCCACGAGAGTGACGCGGGTCCTACTAACAACTGGCGCGCCCCCGATGAGATGCGCGAGACCCTACGAAAGCTGTTCGACGGGTCCATGCGCGGGCGCACCATGTACGTGGTGCCCTTTTCCATGGGGCCCCTCGGGTCCGCCATCTCGCACATCGGCGTCGAGATCACCGACTCGCCCTACGTGGCGGTCTCAATGAGAATCATGACGCGCATGGGCAGTGCGGCCCTGGAGGTCTTGGGCGAGTCCGGCGAATTCGTGCCCTGCCTGCACTCGGTCGGCATGGCGCTCACGAACGGACGACGCGACGTGCCGTGGCCCTGTGACGCGGAGAACAAGTACATCGTGCACTTTCCCGAGACGCGCGAAATCATCTCTTACGGTTCGGGGTACGGGGGCAACGCGCTGCTCGGCAAAAAGTGCTTCGCGCTACGCATCGCGTCGGTGCTCGCGCGAGACGACGGCTGGCTCGCCGAGCACATGTTGATTTTGAAATTGACCAGTCCCGCGGGCGAGTCGCGCTACGTGACCGGGGCCTTCCCGAGTGCTTGCGGCAAGACCAACCTGGCCATGTTGGTCCCCACGTTGCCGGGGTGGAAAGTCGAGACGGTGGGTGACGATATCTGTTGGATGAAACCGGGCGCCGACGGTCGGCTCTACGCCATCAACCCCGAAGCCGGTTTCTTCGGGGTCGCACCGGGCACCAACATGGACACGAACCCCAACGCGATGTACTCGGTATCGGCCAACACCATATTCACGAATACCGCACTAACCGCCGACGGAGACGTCTGGTGGGAGGGCCTGGGCGAGCCACCCGAAAACCTCACCGACTGGCGCGGTCGGCCCTGGTCGAAAGAGCTCGGCACCCCCGCCGCCCACCCCAACTCACGGTTCACCGCCCCGGCCGCCCAAGATCCGGCCATAGCGCCCGAGTGGCAAGACCCGGCGGGAGTGCCCATTGACGCCATCCTCCTCGGGGGTCGGCGCGCGAGTGTCGTACCACTGGTGTTTCAGTCGCGCAACTGGGACCACGGCGTCTTTCTCGGTTCGATTATGGCTTCGGAGACCACGGCGGCCGCTACGGGCGCCGTGGGTAATCTTCGACGCGATCCCTTCGCAATGCTGCCGTTTTGTGGCTACAACATGGCCGACTACTTCGCCCACTGGCTCACGTTCTCGAAGCGCTTCGACGAGTCCACCTTGCCCAAGATTTTCTACGTCAACTGGTTTCGCCGGGGGGCCGACGGACGGTGGCTCTGGCCGGGCTTCGGCGAAAACAGCCGGGTGCTCGAGTGGATCTTCGAACGAACCGCCGGCCGGGGCGAGGCGCGCGAGACCGCCATTGGGTACGTGCCGACCGCCCAATCCCTCAACGTCGAGGGCTTGGCCGTTACCCCCGAAGACGTCGAGGAGCTGTTGTCGGTAAACGAGTCCGAGTGGCGTGAGGAGATCGGGCACATTCGCGAGCACTACGCCCAGTTCTCTGATCACCTGCCCGGCGCTCTCACCGACTTGCTCCACGACCTCGAAGTGCGACTGGGTTAACTACTCGGCGGTCTCCGCGTCCGCGACGATGAGTCTTGGTCCCGACGGCCAGTCGAAGTAGCGCCACGTCCAGTTGATCATGACGCGCAGTCGATTCCTAAAGCCCACCAAGTACCACAGGTGCAGACCCAGCCAAGCGAGCCACCCAGTAGTGCCGCGTATAACCCCGAGGTGAGGTAGTTTCGCCACCGCCGCTCGCCGACCGATGGTGGCCATGATGCCCTTGTCGCGGTAGTGGAACGGCTGGGTCGCTTCGCCCGCGAGGACCCGCGAGATCTGGGCGGCGCAGTGTCGACCCGACTGGATGGCGACGGGCGCCAGCTGGGGACAGTATTGGCCGGCGCCGTCGGGTATGGCCGCCCCGTCGCCCGCGCACCAGACGTTGACGCAACCAACGACCGCCAGATCGGCCCCCACCATCGCCCGGCCACCGGGTCCACTCGTAGTAGAGAGATCGTCGGTTAGAGTCCCGGTCGCCGTGAGTCCCGCGGCCCAAATGACCGCCACGGCCTCGAGCCGCTCCCCGTCGGCGAAGCGGATGGCCCGCTCTTCTACCTCGACGACCGAACGGCCGAACTCCACGTCGACGCCCATGCGCTCGAGCTCGCGTTTGGCGTACGACGCGGCGGACTCGGGAAAGGACGTGAGTAGTCGTGGGGCGAGGTCGACCAGTCGCACTCGGGCGGTGTCGCCGTCGAGGCGCAGACCGTCGCGCCTAATTACGATATCGATCAGTTCCGACAGGGCGCCCGCCGTTTCGACGCCGGTGGGCCCCCCGCCTACGACGACGAAATTAAGCGCCACTGACGCCCGTTCTCCAGCGACGTCGGCTTCTTCTAGGGCGAGGAGTAGTCGATTTCGCAGCGCCCGCGCGTCGGCGAGGGAGTAGAGCGGAAGCGCGTAGCGGCGCGCACCGGGGATGTCGAAAAATGACGCCGTCGCACCCGTAGCGACGATGACGTGGTCGTAGGCGATCCGCGCCCCGTCGTCGAGAATGACGAGGCGTTCTACCTGATCAATCCGTCGAACGAAGCCGTGACGGAACCGCACATTCTTGGCGTTACCAAAGATAGTACGTATCGGGTAGGCCACGTCGGCCGGCTCGAGTCCGGCGGTGGCGACTTGGTATAGCAACGGCAAAAAGGTGTGAAAGTTGTGTCGATCGACGATCGTCACGACGACGCGTTCCTTCGACAGCCGCCGCGCGGCCGATATTCCCGCGAAACCCCCACCCACGATTACTACCTGGGGCCAATTGGACCGGTCCTCGTCGGTGGCCTCGTAGAGGGGGGTGTGCGCCATAGACCATTACACCACAGCGCCGAGAAATCTCGTGCCTACGGTGTCGCTCAACGCGTCGAACGCCACCGACCCAGGGGGTATAGCAGTGCCCCCGCGACGCAGACGAACGCGAGGAACCGATCGCCCACCACGAAGCTCATCGCCACCGCGACCGGAAAGAGTGCCCCGACGACCCACAGGAGTTGCTGGCGCACGGCGAACCTCGCAAAAGTTCTCCCCTGGGCGCCGGGGGGAACCGCGCGTTGGGTGATCGCGTCGAAACTCGGTTGCGCGATCGCGGCGCATAGGCCAATCCACCCCGCCAGGGCCACTTGGGCGCCGAGATTGGCGTGGGTGGACGCCAGGGCCGCGCCGACTCCCGTAGCGACGAGGGCCGCAGTGAGCAGGCTCGACTCGCGCAGGGCGTTACGGGTTCGCGTGACTAGCGCCAGTCCGACCAAAGAGCCCACACCGCTCAGCCCGAGGGCGAGGGCGTACCAACCCAAACCGGCCGATTCACGACGCAACCCGAAGGCGAGCAGAAACGTGGCGAAGCCCACGGCGAAGCGCATGAGCGACGCAGCCGCCAGTCCCCACGAGACGTCGTGGTCCCCGAAGGGCTGTAGCGCGTTACGATCTCTCTCCACTTGGCTGAGGCCCGCGACTTCGTCGCGAACCACCGGCGAGGGGCGCCTCAGGCGTGCACTCGCTACGGTTGCGCCAACGTAAACGAGCGACGCCAACACCAGAACACTCGTCGCACCGATGCTCTTGAGGACGGCCGCCCCGACCACACCCGCGACGAGTCCCATCAGCGTACCCAGGAGCGTAAGTTGAGCGTTGAAGCCGGCGTAACCGGGCGCGTCGCCAACCTGCTCGTTGGGCCACCCGGCGTCTCCGACCCGCGCGGCGTGCTCGAGAAACTGGTCGGTTCGGGCCATTTCGGGGACCAGCGCACCGCGGGTGACGACGTAGAGCTTGGAGGCGACCAGGAGTAAAAACGCCAGAGGAAAGAGCCACAAAGAATTCAGTTGCTCGGCCATGAGCCAGCACAGGGTCGCGCGCACCCCCGCGGAGAGCGCCACCAGCACGCGCCGACCGTTGGCCGATCGATCAATTAGCGGACCGAGCACCGGCGAAACGACGGCGAAGGGGGCGATCGTGAGGATGAGGTAGAGCAAGACCTTGCCCTTCGCCTCCGTGGGCGACACGGAGAAGAAGAGAGATCCGGCCAAGGAAACGGTCACCAGCGTGTCGCCGGCCATCATGGCTACGTGTACCAGCGCGAGACGGCCGAAGGCCGTGCGCTGATCGAAGAGATCCTGCGCGGAAGCCCGCGCCAGTGAGACGAAACCGCGGGCCCGCACCTAGTCGAGCGTAGGGGATGGGCCCGACGTCACCGAGTCGTCAATACCGGTGGCCATTAGTTGGAGTTACAGCCCCAGTACTGCACGTAGCCCGGGAGCACGTGGTGGCCACAGACGACGGCGCGAGACGCGAAAGTCCACCGCCCGAGACGGTCGCTGAACCGCACGACTTCGGTTACCCCTACTTCGCTCACGCCGTGGCCGACCGTCGCCCACACGTAGCCCCACCGACCCACGCAGCCAAAACTCTGGACGCTAACCAGGCGCAGTGGCCCACTGAAGGCGACGCCCATCGCCGACGCGTTACAGGCCACGGTGTTAACGCGGGGGCTGGGCGACGTAGTGGCGCGCGACGAGGCGACGACGAGCGCCATCACCGCTACGACCACGAGCCCGAGGCGCGATACGTTCACGCCAACATCTCACCACAGCTGGCGCGTCTC
>JAKBAB010000008.1 GCA_021815645.1 Actinomycetes bacterium | reverse complement strand
CGCGCGCGTTCGCCGACGCGAAGACCTGACTACGTTGTTCGTCCGAAAGTTCTTCGTTCACGGGACCCTTCTCGCCGGTTTTTGCACCGGTTACCACGCGGTGTGCCACACTCTACCGAGCGCGGCGACTAACGGTATCGACCGATTTGGTGTGGGGGCACTTTACCCTAGCGGGCTCCTACGAGGAACGGTAGGGTGAGTGCGTGGAGGGCCCCAGAAACATTGACCCGGGCGAGTCACCGCCCCCATCGACCCATCGACTGAGCGGTCGCGAAGCGCTGAAACTGCACGCGACGCTGCTCGGCGGTCTCGCGCTGTGCGCGTTGGCCTTCTGGTTCGAACTGGGTAGGGCCCTCGGTGGCAATAATCTGAGTTGGGCCTACGTCTTCGAATGGCCGCTTCTTGGTGGATTCGCAATTTATATGTGGTGGAAGTTTTTGCACCCCAACGCACCCCCGCGGCCGAGCCGCCATCCCGAAAGGCCGGCTATCGCGCCCGAGTACGAGGGCATGTTGGCGGCCTGGACGGAGCACCAGCGTGAACTGGCGACTCGACAGGGCACACCGACGCCCGATGTGAGAGATGCGAAGGACGCGTAACTCCCGCTACGGGGTGTGCGGGCGTGGGCAAGGGCGGGGCGTCGCGTTCCACCGGCGGCCCGGGCCGAACTCGTGAACTACTTCAGTCAACACTGGACCTTCGACCCGACGATTCTGCTCGTGGTCGCCACGGTGGCTCTGCACGAGGTCGGTTTGTCTCGACTCGCGCAGCGTGCCGCGCCCGAGCGTACCCGAAGGCGCCGCCGTCTCTCGTGGTTTTTCTACAGCGGGCTAGTCGTTTTCCTTCTGGTGGTCACCTCACCCGTTGATTACTGGAGTTCGCGCTACTTCTTCGTTCACATGATCGAACACGTTTTCCTCTGCTTCGCCGTGCCGATTCTCGTCGTGGCCGGTGCGCCGTGGCTGCCCCTGATGTTTTCGTTGCCGGTCGTCGCGCGGCGCAAAGTTGGACGGTTCTTCTACCTCAGCGCGCGCGCCGGGGGCCTGAGGACGGTGGGCCGCTTCATTCGTCACCCCTGGACTGCGGTGATCTCCTTTAACGCGGTCATGCTCTTTTGGCACATTCCGTCAATGTTTGAACTAGCGGAAAGCAACTCCTTCGTGCACATTGTCGCCATGCACGGCAGTTTCGTGGTCACCGGCGTACTTTTTTGGCTCCAGATTATTCCGTCGTACCCGATGAAACCGGCCCGAGGTCCCGTGTGGCAGGGCGCCGCCGTTTTGGGTACAAACGCCGTCATGACCGTTCTGGCGATGGCGATGAGTTTTCTTACGTCGGTCAGTTGGTACACCAACTACTCGCACCTACCCGGGGTGACTCTGTCGCCATTCGCTGATCAACAGATCGGCGCGGCGATTCTTTGGGTCTGCGGTGATTTTTGGGCGCTGCCGGCCCTCAACATCATCGTGCGGCGCGCGATTAAGGAAGACGGCTCGTTTTCGGCAGTCTTGGATCGACTGGTCCACCGTTCCCCCGACACGTCGATGGAGCGTTTTCTGGCGTCGCGGGCGCCCGGGGGATCGCCGTTGCCCGTGGATGCGACCGGAGAAAGTTGAGCGCTCGGTTAACTTATTGCTAAACTGAGGCCAGTACCGTGAAACGAATCCCGTGAGGTTCGTACGGTTGGAGGAACTGTGACGAATGACCTAGGTCCCGGGGCGAGCCGCGCCGGTTTCGTCGCTCGGAGCCATCCCCTCGACCGCGAGAGTGTGGATCGCGCCATCCGGCGGATGGGGCACGAGGTTTTCGAGCACAACGCCCAGTCGGACGTGGTGATTATTGGACTCCAGAGTGGGGGGGTGGCCTTCGCCACTCGCTTAGCCGAAGTCCTTCGTGAAATTTCGGGACACCCGGCACCGGTCGGTGCGCTCGACGTGAGCTTTTTTCGCGACGACCTAACCCGACGACCGTTACGGGGGCCGTCGGTGACGGACATTCCGGTCGACCTCTCGGGTCGAGATGTGCTGATCGTCGACGACGTCCTGTTCACCGGGCGAACCGTACGTGCGGCCCTGAGTGCGCTCGCGGAGTGGGGTCGTCCTCGGGCGATTCAGCTCGCGGTAATGGTCGACCGCGGTCATCGTGAACTACCGATCCGCCCCGACTACGTCGGGAAGAATCTGCCCACCGCTGTCGACGACGTGGTGGTCGCCACCGTCGAGGGGGTATGGATAGGCGTGGAGGACCGACCGTGACGTCGTCTATTCGCGGCACCAATCTTCTCTCGCTGGACGGACTATCTCGGGACGCCATCGTCGAGATTCTCGAAGTCGCCGACTCGTTCGTGGAGGTGAATCGACGAACGATTAAGAAGGTGCCGGCCCTCAAGGGGCGCGTGGTGGCGTCTATATTCTTCGAGGAGTCGACGAGAACGCGTCTCAGCTTCGAGACGGCGGCGAAGCGCCTCAGTGCGGACGTTCTCTCACTGGCCGTGGCGTCCAGCAGCGTTAAAAAAGGGGAGTCGCTTCGCGACACGATCTCAACCATTGACGCCTTGGGTATCGACGCCGTCGTGATGCGACACGGTTCGAGCGGGGCTGCGCTCCAGGTGAGTCGGTACGTCCCTCACGTCAGTGTGATTAACGCCGGGGACGGCCAACACCAACACCCCACTCAAGGACTCCTCGACGTGTACACCATTCGCGAGGTCCTCGCCGAGCGCCACGGAACGACGGGACGCGAGGGCGGCGCCGACCTCCTTCGGGACCTCCACGTGCTCATCGTTGGCGATATTCGCCACAGTCGAGTCGCCCGCAGTGACGTGGCCGCCTTCGGGGCCATGGGCGCTCACGTACGCCTCGCCGCGCCGGGCTCGCTGCTACCCGATGACGTCGCGAGTTGGCCGGCTGACGTCGCTAACGACTTCGATGAGGCGCTCGAGTGGGCCGACGTCGTGGGACTGCTACGGCTCCAAAAGGAGCGAGGTTCCGGGGCCTACGTCCCGAGTTTGCGCGAATTCACCCGCACCCACGGGCTGACCGCCGAGCGAGCTCGGCGCCTTCGCCCAGGCGCGCTCATCATGCACCCCGGTCCCATGAACCGTGGTGTCGAAATCGACTCGAGGGTCGCGGATCAGGCGAACTCGGTCGTGGAACGTCAAGTCGCCAACGGGGTTCCCATTCGTATGGCCGTTTTGTACTTGTGCGTTGCCGGATTAGCGTCGGGGGCCGAGTGACGACGCGTCTGGTGGTACGTGGTGGAGTAGTCGTCGGCCCCAAGACGGTCGCTCCGGCGGACGTCGTCATTGAGGGGGGGCGCATCACCGCGGTGGGCGAGAACCTCGACGTGCCGTCTCGGTCGCGCGTAGTCGACGCGTCCGGGTGTTGGGTGGGCCCGGGATTCGTCGATATCCACACTCACCTACGCGAGCCGAGCGTCAACGAGTGCGACACCATCGAGAGTGGCGCACGGGCCGGCGCGATCGGCGGGTACTGTGCCCTCGTCGCGATGCCCAATACGGAACCGGCGCTCGACAGCGCCGCACTCGTCGCCTACGTCTTGCAACTCGGCGCCCGCACCCCACTCGACGTCGCGGTCGCGGGCGCGATCACCAAGGGTCGCCTCGGGGAGTCCTTAGCGCCCATGGCGGAAATGGCGGCGCTCGGGGTGCGCCTGTTCACCGACGACGGTCGTGCCGTCGACGACCCTTCGGTGATGCGTCGGGCGCTCACGTACGCGAAACCCCTCGGGGTCCGCTTGGCCCAACACTGTGAAGACGAGCGCCTAGCCGGCGGCGGTGCGATGAATGAGGGTGCGTTGAGCAGCCGACTCGGCTTGGTGGGCCGCCCGGCGCTCGCCGAGGAGTTGATGGTGATGCGCGACATCGAACTCGCCGCGTTGACGGGCGGCTCTGTGCACTTCATGCATCTGACCACCGCGCGCTCGATGGATCTGCTTCGCGCGGCGCGAGCGCGGGGTCTCGACGTTACCGCAGAGGTGACCGCTCACCACGTCACTCTCGACGAGTCGTTGTGTGAAGGTTTTGACCCCATCTATAAAGTTCACCCACCCCTGCGCACCGTCGCCGACGTTGCGGCGTTGCGTCGCGCCCTGGTGGACGGGACCGTCGACGCGGTCGCGACGGACCACGCACCCCACTCACCGGAGTCGAAAGATCTACCCTTCGACGAGGCGCCGCCGGGAATGCTGGGGCTCGAGCACGCGGCGGCGCTCGTTTACGAGGCCCTAGGAGGTGGCGACTGCGACCCTCGACGGTTTTTCGACCTCCTTAGTCGAGCCCCGGCGCGCATCGCGCAGCTTCGTTCGTCGGACCAGCCCGTCGGCCTAAGTGGTCACGGGTCGGACGTCTTGGTTGGCGATGACGCCAACCTCGTAATCTTTGACCCGAGCTCGCAGTGGCGCATTAACCGAGACGCATTGCACAGTCGCACCGCTAATACCCCTTACCACGAACGACTCGTAATCGGGCGCGTGCGCGCCACGATCGCGAAGGGTCACCTGGTCGTCGAGGACGGGGAGTTAACGTGACGCGCCGTGAAGCCGTATTGGTACTCAGCGACGGCACCGTTTTCGAAGGCTACGGCGCGGGATTCTCGCCCGAGTCGGGCGTCACCAGTGGCGAGTTCGTCTTTAACACTTCCCTCAGTGGGTACCAGGAGGTCATCACCGATCCCAGCTACTCGGGCCAAATCGTAACCTTCACCTACCCTCACGTCGGAAACTACGGCGTCAGTGACCTCGACGATGAAGCGCCTCGGCCGTGGTGCGTTGGGGTGGTGATGCGGGAGTTGACCGCCCTGCCGTCGTCGTGGCGCTCGGGGTCGTCACTGGAAGATTTTCTCGTCGCGCGACGGGTACCGGCCATCGTGGGCGTGGACACGCGCCGGCTGACGAGGCACTTACGCGCCCACGGATCGTTAGCGGGAGCGTTCGGAACGGCCGGTCACCGGGTCGTCGCCGCTCGAGCCGCCGTCAGCTTCGGAACGGACGGGCGAGACCTCGCTTCGGAGGTCTCGACTCCGGTGGCCTACGACGCCGGACGAGGGGATCGTTACGTCGTCGTCGTAGACTTTGGGGTGAAGCGCTCGATGGTACGCCAACTGGCCGAGCGTTTTCGCGTAACGGTCGTTCCCTCGTCGACGTCGGCGTCGGAGATTTTGGCCCGACGGCCCGACGGAGTCTTTCTCTCTAACGGGCCCGGCGATCCCGCCGCACTGGAGGCACCGGCCCACGAAGTATCGCAACTACTCGGTCGTGTTCCCCTCTTCGGCATCTGCCTCGGGCACCAACTACTCGCCGCCGCCCTCGGAGCGAGAACGTTCAAACTCCCCTTCGGTCACCACGGTAGTAACCACCCCGTGCAAGATCTCGCTTCGGGTCGCGTGGAGATTACCGCCCAGAACCACAACTACGCGGTGGCCCCCGATTCGCTCGACCCGTCCCTGGTTAGTCACATCAACCTCAACGACGGCGTCATTGAGGGACTGTCCTCGCCGGCGGAGCGTTGCTTTTCGGTGCAGTACCACCCCGAGGCCAGCCCCGGTCCCCACGACTCGCACTACCTCTTCGAACGTTTCGAAGTACTCGTCAAGGCCCGATCGGGGCTCTCCTAATGCCTCGCCGCGACGACCTGCGCACGATCATGGTTATCGGTTCGGGACCCATCGTCATTGGGCAGGCCTGCGAGTTCGACTACTCGGGTACTCAGGCGTGCCAAGTGCTTCGCAGCGAGGGTTACCGCGTCGTACTCGTGAACTCCAATCCGGCGACCATCATGACCGACCCCGCGACGGCGGACGTGACGTACGTCGAACCGCTCGATCCCGACGTGATCCTCGACGTGATTGAAAGGGAGCGCCCCGACGCACTCCTCCCGACCCTCGGTGGCCAGACCGCCCTTAACCTCACGATGGAGCTGGTGCGGCGAGGGGACCTCGAACGTTGGGGCGTCGAAGTCATCGGCGCGCGACCCGAAGCGATTACGACAGCGGAGGACCGTAACGAGTTCAAAAAGGCGATGGCCGAGATCGGCCTAGCGGTGCCCGAATCGGGTTTCGCGCGTTCCAACGAAGAGGCGCTCCAGATCGCTCGCACGATTGGATGGCCAATTATGGTCCGACCGAGTTTTATTCTCGGCGGAGCGGGAACGGGCATCGCCCTGGAAGAAGAGTCGTTCGTACGTCTCGCGCGTGAGGGCCTAGCTGCGTCGCCCATCGGGGAGATCCTCATTGAGCGGTCGGTCGCGGGTTGGAAGGAGTTCGAGCTGGAGGTGATGCGTGACCGGGCCGACAACTGCGTGGTCGTGTGCAGCATTGAGAACGTCGATCCCATGGGGGTGCACACGGGGGACTCGATCACGGTGGCGCCCCAACAGACCCTCTCGGACGTCGAGTATCAAGCGATGCGTGACGACGCTTTTCGGATCTTGCGTCGAGTAGGTGTCGAAACTGGCGGCTCGAATGTTCAGTTCGCCGTGAACCCCGAGACCGGCGAACGGCTCGTTATCGAGATGAACCCTCGCGTGTCGCGCTCGAGCGCCCTGGCCTCCAAGGCGACCGGTTTCCCCATCGCTCGCATCGCCGCTCGCCTGGCGGTGGGTTACACCCTAAACGAATTGGAAAATGACATCACCCGAGTGACGCCCGCGTGCTTCGAACCGGTGATCGACTACGTCGTGACCAAGATCCCCCGTTGGGCCTTTGAGAAGTTACCGGGATCGTCGCCGGTGCTGGGCACACGGATGCAGTCCGTGGGGGAAGTTATGGCGATCGGTCGTAACTTCGCCGAATCGCTCCAAAAGGCCGTGCGTTCGCTGGAGCAGGGACGCGTGGGCTTCGCCGTGGGCGCCGACTCGGAGTTCGCGGACCTCAGCGACGACGAGCTGTGGCCCCGTTGTGAGGTGGCGACGCCCGATCGACTACTGGCGCTGCACGAAGTACTGCGCCGCGGAGCCCCGGTCGCGCAAGTCGCGCTCCGCACGAAGATCGACGTCTGGTTTCTCGACCAAATGCGCGAGATTGTCCTTCGCGAACGGGAGCTCGTCGAGGCGGTTGACCTGGCCGAGTACGGCGCCCGCGAGTGGCGCCGTTACCTGCAGTGGGGCTTCTCCGACGAACAGATCGCTCAGCTCAGCGCTACGACGCGCGAGCGGGTTCGGGAACTGCGCCTGGCGCGGGGAGTGGATACGACCTTCCAGACGGTCGACACCTGCGCCGCGGAGTTCGAAGCGGCGACCCCGTACTACTACAGCACTTACGAAGAGTCGAGTGAGGTGGTGCCCTCGCCTCGAGATCGGGTCATCATTCTCGGTTCCGGGCCGAACCGCATTGGACAAGGCATCGAATTCGACTACTGCTGCGTACACGCGTCGTTGGCCTTGCGCGACATGGGTTATGAGTCGGTCATGGTCAACTGCAATCCCGAGACGGTCTCGACCGATTACTCGACGTCGGACCGGCTCTACTTCGAGCCGTTGACCCCCGACGACGTCGCTCACGTCATTGAAGCCGAACGGGCCGCCTGTGTCGATGGGGCCCGCCTGGTCGGCGTAATTGTCTCACTGGGCGGTCAAACGCCCCTTAAGTTGTCGCACACTCTCGACCCCTCGCTCGTGCTGGGAACGCCCGTTCACGCAATCGACGCGGCCGAGGACCGCGAACGGTGGTCGGCCATCTGCTCGGCGCTCAATCTCCGCCAGCCGCCGGGGGACGTAGCTGAGTCGCTCGACCAGGCGCGCGCGGTCGTCCGCCGGGTCGGCTACCCCGTGCTCGTGCGGCCCAGTTACGTCCTGGGGGGCCGGGCGATGGAGATCGTCTACGACGACCGATCGTTGGAGCGAGTAATGAAAGACTTGACGAGCGCTTACGGGTCGCTCGCTCGCGAAGGGTCCGTCGCGCGGAGTCGACCGATCCTTATTGACAGCTTCCTCGAAGACGCGGTCGAAGTTGACGTAGACGCGGTGCGTGACGCGGTGGGCGAGACCTACGTGGCCGGAGTCATGGAGCACGTGGAAGAGGCGGGCGTGCACTCCGGTGACTCCGCGTGCGCTTTGCCACCGCAGAGCTTGAGTGACGCGGTAATTTCGACTTTGCACGAGAGCACGCGCCGGATCGCCGACGCGCTAGAGGTCGTGGGCCTAATCAACGTGCAGTTCGCGGTCAAGGACGAGACCGTTTTCGTCCTCGAGGCGAATCCGCGCGCCAGTCGGACGGTCCCGTTCGTCGCGAAGGCGACCGGTGTGCTGCTCGCGCAGGTGGCGGTTCGGGTCATGATGGGCGACTCGCTCGCGGAACTTAGAAACCGGGGTCTCGTTCCCGCCGCGACGCCCGTACCTAACTACGTGTGCGTTAAAGAGGCCGTCCTGCCCTTTAGTAGATTCCCCGGTGTCGATACGCTGCTCGGCCCCGAGATGCGCTCCACGGGCGAGGTCATGGGTATTGGCGAGAGTTTCGGCATCGCCTTCGCCAAATCTCAACTGGCCGCCGGCTCGCGCCTCCCCGATACCGGTCAAGTCTTTTTCTCCCTCGCCGATCGGGACAAGGTGGTGGGACTCACGTTGGCCCGCCAGCTCGCTAAGCTCGGCTTTCGTCTCGCGGCGACGGTGGGCACCGCCGGTTACCTACGCGCCCACGGCGTCGAGGTCCATACGTTGGTGGCCAAAGTCGGCGTTGGCGGCCTGGGCCCGGACGCCGTTTCTCTGATCGCCTCGGGTGAAGTCCATCTGGTCGTAAACACCCCCTCGGGGTCGTCCGCGCGATCCGACGGGGCCGCAATCCGTAGAGCCTGCGTCGAGCACCACGTGGCGTGTCTCACCACGCTCAGCGCCGGCTTCGCGGCCGCGAAAGGAATCGCCGACACCCGCGAAAGGGGCTGGCGCGTTCACTCTCTCCAGGAACTGCACGCGTGAGTTCGCTCGACACCACCATTGGCGCGCTCCGGCTGCCGTCACCGGTTCTCACCGCCTCGGGAACGGCCGGACACGGCGACGAACTCGCCGACTACGGGAACCTCGCCGACTTGGGCGCCGTCGTGGTGAAGTCCCTAAGTGACTTCCCCTGGCCGGGCAACGAGCCCCCGCGCGTCACCGCGTCGGGTGCCCACATGGTGAACGCGGTGGGCCTCGCCGGTCCGGGCGTGGCGGCGTGGCGCGAGCGTGACCTCGTAGCCCTACGTCAACGGGGCGCCCGGGTCGTGGGATCACTTTGGGGGCGCACCGTTGGGGAGTTCGCCGACGCGGCTGCGGCGATGCGGGGGGCCGACGTCGTGGCCGTCGAAGTGAACGTGAGCTGTCCCAATCTCGAACGGAGTCGGGAGATGTTCGCACACTCGCCCTCCGCGACGGGCGCCGTGGTGTCAGCGGTTCGGTTCCTAGATCGCCCGCTGTGGGTCAAACTCAGTCCCAACACGCCCCGGCTCCTCGACGTAGCGCGCGCGGCCATCGACGCCGGTGCCGACGCGCTCGTTTTGGTAAACACCGTGATGGGAATGGTGATCGACGTAGAGCGTAGACGGGCCGCCCTGGGCAATGGCGCGGGCGGGGTGAGCGGGCCGGGAATTCTGCCGATCGCCGTGCGGGCCGTTTACGACTGTTATCAAGAGTTTCGCGCAACGCCAATTATTGGTGTCGGGGGCGTCACGTGCGGGGAGGACGCGGTATCGATGATTATGGCGGGGGCGTGTGCGGTCGAGGTGGGCACGGCGACGTTCGCGAACCCTCGCGCCCCGTGGAGAGTTCAACGCGAACTCGCCGCGTGGCTGAACCACCACCACGTGGAACGGGTGAGCGAGATTGTGGGGGCGGCGCACCGTGGATAGTTTCGGGGAGCGACTACGGGGACGGATTGACGAGCGTGGCCCCCTCTGCGTGGGCATCGACCCCAGCGCGGACGTTCTCTCGGCGTGGTCGCGCAGCGACTCGGTCGAAGGACTCGAGTTCGTGGCGCGCGCGACCCTCGACGCCGTGAGTTCGGTCGTCGCGGCGGTCAAGGTTCAGGTCGGGTTTTTTGAGCGCTTCGCCTCGTCCGGTTTACAAGTTCTCGAGCGAGTGCTGCGTGACGCCGCGGCCGCCGACGTCTTGGTGATCGCTGACGCGAAGCGCGGCGACGTCGTCACCACCAACGAGGGTTACGCGCGGGCGTGGCTGGGGGAGGGTTCGCCCTTGGCCGCGGACGCCGTGACCGTGTCGCCCTACTTAGGGTTAGATTCCCTCGAACCCTTCTTCCGACTCGCCGTAGCGACCGGCCGTGGTGTTTTCGTTCTGGCGTCGACGTCGAACCCCGAAGGACGTTCTTTTCAGCTCGCGCGCACCGGAGATGACGACACGGTGGAGGCGTCGGTGCTGCGGCGGGTGAGCGACCTCAACCGTCGGGCGGGACCGGGACTGGGCCCCTTCGGGGCCGTCGTAGGGGCGACCCGCGAGCGGCCCCATTTCGCCCTGGCGGACCTGTCCGGTCCTTATTTGGTGCCCGGTGTCGGAGTTCAGGGCGCGAGCGCGGCGGACGTGGGTCGCCTATTTTCGGGCTGTCCCCGGGGCTCAGTTTTGGCGAGTGTTTCGCGCGCCGTTGCTAACGCCGGACCGGAGCCGCGGGCCCTGCGCGACGCCGCCCAACGGTGGCGCGACCAACTGAATGACGCACTCTAGCCGTTGGCCGTTCGAAAGAGTAGTCTGACCTCGTGACACCGACGCCGCCCTCCCTCTCCCAGGAACAGCGCGTCGAGGCGTCGCGTCTGGCGGTAGCGAATCGCCGTCGCCGGGCCGAGGTTAAACGGTTGGTCAAGTCGGGTGAACTGTCACTCGAGGGCCTCTTCGAACTTTCGGCGCGCGAGGAGTGCGTCGCGCAGATGCGAGCGTACGACCTGATAAGCGCCCTCCCGGCGATCGGCGAAGTAAAGGCGGAACGGATTATGAAAAGTGCCGCCATCGCCAAGACGCGACGTATTCGGGGACTGGGTCCAAAACAGCGAGCGGAACTCTTTCGGGCACTAGTGCGCTAGTGGCATAGTCGCCGGTGCGACGCGGTAGAACGGGCCCCGAGTCGGCTCGCCGACTTTCTATTCTGGAGAGTTCCCCGCGCGGCGCAGTCGGCGACCTCGCGTCGCTGGCGCGAGCGGGGCAGTTCTCGATCGAAGTCGGCGATTACCTCGCCCCACGAGTGCCCGGAGGTCGCGACTCGGGTTCGCGAGGCGCAGTCGTGAACTCTCCCTATACTGGAAGGGTCCGTCGACGGCGGGCGCCCCGTCAAAGGAACGAATCATGGCCGAACGCCCCACTCTCGTCGACCCACCCATTGAGAATCTTTTGGAGAAGGTGGGGGACTCGAAATTTACGCTGGTTTCAGTCTCGGCGATTCGGGCTCGAGAGATTAATGAGTACTACAACGGACTGGGATCGGGACACGGGGCGTTAATTCCCCCGCAAGTTACCTCCCTATCCAATAAGTCACTTTCGCTCGCGATGGAAGAGCTCTACGAGGGCAAGCTTCGCTTCCACCGTCCCACCGCGGAAGAGATCGAGAGCGAGCGCGTGGCCGCCGTAGAGGCGGAGCAGGCCCGCCAGGACGCCAACAGTGACCTGGACGCCTTCACCGATGCCCTCCGAGACGCCTAGTAAGTCCACCGCCTTCATAGTCCTCGGCGTCTGCGGGGGCATCGCCGCGTATAAATCAGTCGAGGTTTTGAGGCAGTTGCGCGACCGGGGGTACGACGTGGCCCCGGTGCTCACGACGAACGCGACGAACTTCGTCGGTGCGCTCACCTTTTCCGCACTGGCCAGCGAGCCTACGCGTACTTCGCTCTTCGGCGACGCGACGACACCCATTCCTCACACTTACCTCGGGCAGCGGGCCGATTTGGTCGTCGTGGCCCCCGCCACCGCCCACTTCATCGCTCGCCTGGCGGCCGGACTGGCCAATGATCTTTTGAGCGCCACCGTACTGGCGACGCGCGCGCCCGTCGTTTTGTGTCCCGCCATGCACACCGAGATGTGGGAGCAACCGTCGGTGCGGGCCAATATCGCTACCGTGAAGGGTCGCGGTTTTTTGGTACTCGGGCCCGATTCGGGGCCGCTCGCGGGCGGGGACGCCGGGGTGGGCCGGATGGTCGAACCCCCGCGAATCGTTGAACTGGTCGAGCGCTGCGTCTCGGGGTTCCGGGGGGAACTTACGGGTCGGCGCGTTCTCATAACCGCTGGAGGAACGCGAGAGGCGATCGATCCGGTACGCGTCATCGCAAATCGCTCGACGGGACTTCAGGGCTACGCGCTGGCGGAGGTCGCGCGTCGGCTCGGCGCCGAGGTCACCCTCGTGAGCACCGTGGACCGCTCACTGAGCGTGGACGTCGCGTCGTCGATTAAGGTCGTCGCCGTCGAGTCGGCCCGGGAAATGCGAGACGCCGTCGCGAACTACGCACCGTCGAGCCACTGCGTGATTATGGCGGCGGCCGTGTCTGATTTCACCATCGACCGTTCGCCCCAAAAGTTGCGTCGTCGCGACGGTTTGCCCGAACTACGTCTCAAATCGACTGACGACATCGTTCGTGAACTGGTGACGAAACGTCCCCCCGGGCAGGTCATCGTCGCGTTCGCCGCCGAAACTGGGGATTTGGTCGCGAACGCGTTGGCGAAGTTTCGTGATAAGGGCGTGGACGTGTTGGTCGCCAACGACGTGTCGGCCCCCGGTGTCGGGTTCGGCCACCCCACGAACGAAGTCACGATCGTGGGGCCCGGCGAGTCGGTCGAACACGTGGCGCGGGCCCCGAAGGACGTCATTGCTTACGCGATATTGGCTAGGGTTGCAGAACTGTTACCGCGAGGAGATTCATGACGGACCGAACCCTGTTTACTTCGGAATCGGTCACCGAGGGACACCCCGACAAGATCGCCGACCAAATATCCGACGCCGTACTGGACGCGATTTTGAGCCAAGATTCGGCGGCCCGGGTCGCCTGCGAGACCTTGCTGACGACGGGTCTGTGCGTGGTGGCGGGGGAGATATCAACCTCCGCGGTCGTCGACATAACCTCAATCGTTCGTCGAACGGTCGTGGATATTGGCTACGACGACGGCGCGAAGGGTTTCGACGGGCGAAACTGCGCGGTGCTGGTTTCACTAGATAAGCAGAGTCCCGACATCGCGGGCGGTGTCGACGTGGCGCTGGAAAACCGAAGTGGCTCCGGTGGTGAAGACGAGATGAACTCCCTGGGCGCGGGCGATCAGGGCATGATGTTCGGCTACGCCTGTTCCGATAACGACGACTTCATGCCCCTGCCGATCTGGCTGGCGCACCGTTTATCGATGCGCCTCGCCCAAGTACGACGCAGCGGGGAAGTTCCCTACCTGCGTCCTGACGGTAAAACTCAAGTAACCATTGTTTACGAGGACGGCCGCCCGGTCGGCGTCGATACCGTACTCATCTCCACGCAGCACGAGGACGGATATCACCACGACGTAATTGAGCGAGACATTCTCGAGCACGTGATACGGCCAATGTTGCCCGCGGACCTCGACACGTCGTCCATGCGCACCTACGTGAACCCATCGGGCAAGTTCGTGCTCGGCGGACCGCACGCGGACGCGGGACTGACGGGACGCAAGATCATTGTCGACACCTACGGGGGCATGGCCCGCCACGGCGGTGGCGCGTTCTCGGGGAAAGACCCCTCGAAGGTCGATCGATCGGCGGCCTACGCCGCACGTTGGGTCGCCAAGCACGTGGTCGCCGCCGGCGCCGCCCAACGCTGTGAGGTGCAAGTCGCCTACGCCATTGGCGTGGCTCGACCCGTCTCGGTACTCGTGGAGACTTTCGGCACCGAGCGAGTGGATCGCGCGGCCATCGCCAAAGCGGTCGACGCGTTGTTCGATCTGCGCCCGGCCGCGATTATTCGAGACCTCGATTTGCGCCGACCCCTCTACCAGCGAACCGCGGCCTACGGACACTTTGGCCGCAGTGATCAAGGCTTTACCTGGGAGCAGACCCCGCGACTCGACGACCTGCGCCGGGAACTCTCGCTCACGTAGTGGCCGCGCGCGCGGTAAAGATCGTGACGGAGGTGGCGGCCGTAGACCGTACCTTCGACTACTCAATTGGCGACGAAGATCGCTTCACGGTTGGTGACCGGGTCCGGGTCGATTTTAACCACCGCTCCGTGAGGGGCTGGGTGGTCGGTGACGCCACGGTAGATGGCGAACTTAAGCCGGTCCGAAAGTGGCTCGGACTGGGTCCACCGCCGGAGTTGGTTTCGCTCCTAGATTGGGCCGCGCGTCGCTGGTACGCCCCGTGGGCCCGGTTTTTGGCGAGTGCGTCCCCCGCTCGGGTGGTGACGACCCTCCCGAGCGTTCCCGCGAAGGCACCACTCGCCGAGAACGTCGCGGCGACGGCGGTTCATATTGCACCGGGCGTTATTCACCTCGCGCCGACCTTAGATCCGCTGGGACTGGTCCTCGCCGCGTACGACGAGACTCGCCGAAGTGACGGGTCGCTTCTCGTCATCGTGCCCTACGAAGGGTGGGCGTCGCGCCTGCGCGGTCGCTTGGAGCAGCGCGGGTGTCCGGTCGCTTCGGGCGATAGTCAGTGGGAGCGCGCCCGGGCCGGTTGGCCCGTCGTGGTGGGTTCGCGCGGCACCGCCCTCGCACCGGTGCCGCGCGTGTCGGGGGCCGTCGTAATTGACGCCGACGACGAAGCACTTCGCTCGAGTGCGGCACCCACGTGGGACGTGGTGAGCATGCTGCGAGAACGCTGCTCTCGCGACGGCGCACCCGTTTGGTTTACCTCGATGTTGCCCTCGGCGGCCCTGCTCGAAGGGGGCACCTACCAACGGGGACCCGACGCGGTGGGCGGGTGGCCGCGGGTGCAGCCCATAGACCGACGGGACCGAGATCCCCACGAGGGCGTCTTGGCCCCCGGTGCACTGGACGCGGCGCACCGAGCGCTTGCCGGCTCTGAGTCGGTAGCGGTCGTGGTCATCTCTCAAAGGCTCGGCGCCGGGCGGCTGGTCGCGTGCTCGCGCTGCGGAGAACTGGCCCGCTGCGCCATCTGCGCGCAGGCCGAACGCGAAGACGGCGACGCGCTGGCCTGCGCCGACGACCACGAGCGACGAGCGAGATTCTGTCGAGAGTGCGGGTCCACCAAATTAAAAAACGTGATATCAGGGGTGAAGACAGTGGCGCGAGACGTGGGCGACCAACTCGGTCAACCGGTAACGACCCTCACGGCCGCGGCCCCGGGGGCCCTCGACGGCGGTGCTCTGACCAGAGTCGTCGTGGGAACCGAAGCCGTGCTAACGCGGGTTCGCCGGTGCGCGGTGGTTATCTTCGCCGACTTTGACCAGTACCTGCTCGCTCCTCGTGTGGGAGCGCGCCACGCGGCGGTGAGCGCCGTGGGTCGTGCCGGAAGACTTGTGGGATCGCGACGCGAAGGACGAGGACACGTCGTGATTCAGACGCGTCGCGTCCGTGACGTCGTCGTGGACGCCCTCGTCAGTGGCCAGTTCGACGCCCTGATCGAAGACGAGGTGGCCACCGCTCGCCTCCTAGCGCTGCCCCCCTACGGCGCCATCGCTAGCGTGTCGGGCGACGGTGCGCTCGAGTTCGTGAGCGGGCTCTCTTCGCCCGAAATTTCGGTTTCGCCCAGTGCCGAAGGATTCACGCTGCGCGCTCGGGACGTGGACACCTTAACGAGTGCACTGCGCGCCGCCGAGAGACCGGGTTCTCGGATTCGCGTAGCCGTTCAGTGAGAGACTGGCCAATCGACAACCGGTAGTGTACGGAGGTGCCCACGCTGCCAATTCGCACCTACGGCGACCCCGTTCTCACTAACGAAACCACGAACGTGGACGAGATTGACTCAAGGATCGCGGCGTTGGCGCAGGTGATGATCGAAACGATGATCGATGCCCCCGGGGTCGGCCTTGCGGCCAATCAAGTAGGAGTTCAAAAGCGCCTGTTCGTTTACGACAAGGGCGACGGTCCCAAAGTAATTATCAACCCGGTTATCGTGGAGACTTCGGGGGAGTGGGTGTACGAGGAGGGCTGCCTCTCCGTGCCGGGACTCTCCTGGGAGATCGTAAGACCTAACGCCGTACACCTTCGCGGGGTTGGCCTGGACGGCCAGGCGATTGACATCGAGGCCGAAGAGTACGAAGCTCGGATTTTCCAGCACGAGGTCGACCACCTAGACGGTGTCTTGCTGGTGGAGCGGCTGACCGACGATCAGCGCCGTGACGCCAAACGGCTCCTTCGCCGACGGCGACTCTCGCTGGCGCCCGGCGATCCCGACGGGCTTCGTCAACTGCTCGGCGACTAAGTGCGCGTCGCGTTCCTCGGTACACCCGAGGCCGCCGTGGTGACTCTCGACGCACTCCTCGATCACGGCCACGACGTCGCCCTGGTCGTGACCGGGCCGGATCGCCGTCGGGGGCGAGGGGGAAAGACGTCGCCGAGCGCCGTGAAGCGGCGCGCGACGCAGCGTGCGGTGCCCGTCGCCCACGACGTGGCCGCGGTGCGCGAAGTAGACGTGGAAAGGGCCGTAGTGGTCGCCTTCGGGGCATTGATTCCGGCGTCGTTACTCGCCACGACTCCAATGTTGAACGTTCATTTTTCACTTCTGCCGCGGTGGCGCGGCGCGGCGCCGGTGCATCACGCGGTCCTGGCCGGAGATTCGGTTACGGGCGTGTCCATAATGACGTTAGAGCCGACCCTCGACACCGGCCCGATTCACCTCGTTCGAACCGTGGAGGTGGGAGAGAAAACCGTGGACGACCTCACTCGAGAGCTGGCGGTCGTTGGAGCGTCGGCCCTGCTCGAGGTGCTCGACACCCCTACGTTGCTCGGGAACTCGACACCTCAAGTGGGCCCGGTGACCTACGCGTCCAAAATTACTTCGCTGGACCGTCGACTCTCGCCGCGCCTTGACGTCACCACGTTCGTGCGCACCGTGCGTCTCGGGGGCGCTCACCTCTTCGCGGGCCCAACGCGGCTCATCGTCCACCGGGCGTGTCCGAGCGACGCGCCGGTCCCCGAAGGGCGCTTTCACCTCATCGGCCACGATTTGGTCGTGGGTCTTCGCGACGGCAGCGTGGTCCTTTTAGAAGTTCAACCCGGCGGGTCGACGGTGGTGAGTGGTCGACAGTGGTGGTTCACCGGGCGTGCGTCGAAAGAAGAGACGACGTGGTCGTAGCGGCCGAGGTCACGTTCTAGGCTACAGCCGTGACGGCTATTGACGCGGGAGCGACGGGTGCACTGCGCGTGGCGCCGTCGATTCTGGCGGCCGACTTTGGGGAGTTGGCCCGAGCGGTGCAGAGCGTGGACGGCGAAACCGATTGGCTCCACGTCGATGTGATGGACGGCCATTTCGTGCCGAACGTCTCCCTCGGACCTGCGGTCGTTGCGTCCCTTCGGCGCTACAGCGCGAAGTTCTTCGACTGTCACCTCATGATGAGTGAGCCCGGCCGCTTTTTAGAGGCCTTCGCTACGGCGGGCGCGGACGGGTGCACGGTGCACGTGGAGGTGGGCGACACGGCGAAGTTAATACGCCACGCGCGTGATCTGGGCTTACGAGTCGGTTTGGCCGTGAATCCCGATACGCCCGCGTCGGAGGTGGCGCCCTTTCTAAATGACGTGGACCTCGTGCTGCTCATGACGGTCTTTCCCGGTTTTGGCGGTCAACGTTTTATGGTCGAAGTCATGGAAAAAGTCGTCGAGGTCCGGCGCGAAGTCGATCGTCGCGGACTTTCTCTCGACATCGAAGTTGACGGTGGGATCGACCCCGAGACGGCTCCGCAAGCCGTTCGAGCGGGCGCTAACGTGCTCGTCGCTGGTTCGGCGATCTTTGCCCACGACGACCCACTGGTGGCCGCACGGAAACTTCGCGAGTCGGCCGCGCGAGTTTTGAGGTGACGTCGCCACCGGAAGAGATGATGGCGATGGCGATCGCCGAGGCCGAAAAAGCTCGGTGGCACGCGCCCCCTAATCCCTGGGTTGGCGCCGTGCTCGTGAGCGAGCGCGGCGTGGTCGTGGGCGAGGGGCACACCCAAGCGCCCGGTGACGCGCACGCCGAAGTCGTCGCTCTTCGCCGAGCCGGGGAGCGGGCGCGCGGTGCGACGATGTACGTGACTCTAGAACCCTGTTGCCACGTGGGCCGTACGGGCCCCTGCGTCGACGCGATAATGGCCGCGGGGGTCTCTCGAGTAGTGGTCGCGCTCGTTGACCCGGACCCTCGCGTGACGGGACGGGGCGTCGCGCGACTGCGGGCCGAGGGCGTCGAGGTCGTGGTCGGCGTTGGTGACCACGAGGTGCGAGAACAGTTGGCGCCCTACCTGTGGCACCGCACTACCGGTCGTCCCTTCGTCGTGGCGAAAGTGGCCAGTACGCTCGACGGCGTGGTGGCCATGGCCGACGGAACGAGCCAGTGGATAACCTCCTCCGACGCGAGGCGAGACGCCCACGTGTTGCGGGCGCAGAGCCAGGCGATTCTGGTTGGGGCCGGTACGATTCGCACCGACGATCCCGCCCTGACCGCTCGAATTGACGACATCGTCCTCGAGCCGTTGCGCGTGGTGTTAGGTAGCGCGCCCGCGAGCGCTCGAGTTCGGCCGTGCCTCGAACTCAGCGGGGAGTTGGGTGGGGTGCTCGATACTCTCGGGGGACTCGACGTAACTCAACTGTTGGTTGAGGGGGGACCGCGTACGACTAGCTCTTTTTTGGCCGCCGGGCTCGTCAACCGGGTCGTATGGTACGTCGCACCGGCGGTCGCGGGGACCCGCGAGACCCTCACCGCCACGACCGAGCTGACGACACATACGATGGATGCCTTGCGACGGGGCCGTTTCGTTGACGTGCGGCGCGTGGGCGACGACGTTCGTCTGGAGGTGGAGATCTGATGAAGCTATCGACAATTGAAGAGGCGATTGCGCAGTTGCGCGGCGGGGGCATGGTCGTCGTCGTCGACGACGAGGACCGCGAAAATGAAGGCGACCTCGTCATGGCCGCGCAGGACGTGACGCCCGAGGCCATGGCCTTTTTCCTCGAATACACGTCGGGGGTGTTCTGCGTCCCTTTGGAGAGCCACCGGGCCGACGAACTTAATTTGCCCCTCATGGTCGTGGCGAACACCGAAGCGCAACGGACCGCTTTCACGGTGTCGGTCGACTTTCGACACGGCACCACGACCGGAATCTCGGCCCACGACCGCGCGATCACCGTACGTGCGCTGATCGACCCCACGACGAGGGCTACGGACTTGAATCGCCCGGGTCACATCTTTCCCCTGCGCTACCGCGAGGGCGGCGTGCTCAAACGGGCCGGGCACACCGAGGCCACAATTGACCTATGTCGCTTGGCCGGCAAGCAGCCCGCGGGAGTCTTGTGCGAAATTGTGTCGGCCGACAAGGCGGACATGGCGCGCCTACCCGAGCTGGCCGATTTTGCCGCGGCGCACGGACTGCCCATCGTCACCATCGCCGACCTCATCCGTTACCGACGTCGGCACGAGAAGCTCGTGCGGCGCGTCGCTGAAGCTACGCTGCCCACGGAGTACGGCCAGTTTCACGCCTACGTATTCGAGAGCGTGCTCGACGGGGAGCAGCACATGGCCCTGGTGTACGGGCGAATCGAAGAGACGTCGGCGGTGCTCGTTCGGGTACACTCCGAGTGCCTGACGGGCGACGCTCTGGGGTCGTTACGGTGTGACTGCGGGCCGCAACTGCACACGGCGCTGGCCAAAATCGCCGCCGAGGGGGCTGGAGTTGTGGTATACCTTCGCGGTCACGAGGGCCGCGGCATCGGTCTCGGCCACAAAATTCGGGCCTACGCACTGCAAGAGTCGGGACGCGACACCGTTGACGCGAATCTAGAGCAGGGTCTCCCCGTGGACTCTCGCGAATACGGGATCGGATCCCAAATCCTCGTGGACCTCGGGGTTACCTCAATGCGTCTAATGACCAATAATCCCATGAAGTACGGGGGACTCGAGGGCTTCGGTCTGCAGATCGTTGAACGAGTCCCCCTCGAGAGCCTCCCGACGAGTTTTAACATTGAGTACCTGAGGACTAAGCGGGAACGGATGGGCCACCTGCTCGAGGGGCTCGATGAAGTCCAGTGACGAAGCGATTGTGGACGTCAACGAGGAGTGGCGCCGCCAGATGGTCGGTGAGTACCTGGAGGGCGAGAGTTCGGGCCTCGGACGCCGCGTCGCCCTGGTGTGCGCTCGATTCAATGGGGCAATTACGGCTCGACTGCTCGACGGCGCCATCGCGGGGCTTACCGAGGCGGGCGTTGACCGTCGTGACTTGTCAGTCGCGTGGGCGCCGGGGGCCTTTGAACTTCCCATCCTCGCCCGGGCCTTCGCGGTTCGTGAGGGGCCGGTCGACGCCGTAATTGCGTTGGGTGCCGTGATTCGCGGCGATACCGGCCACTACGAGGTCGTAGCCAACGAGTGCGCTCGCGGTATTCAGACGGTGCAACTCCAAACGGGGGTGCCCGTCATCTTCGGGGTTCTTACGACCAACACGGTGGCGCAGGCCCTGGAGCGTTCGCTGCCCGATGAGACCAATAAGGGGCGCGAAGCGGCACGCAGCGCCCTCGAGATGGTTTCGGTACTTCGTCGTGGCTCCCTCGGTGCTCCGTGATTCGAGGAGTCGTCTCGGCGTTCGACGCCCACCGCGGGGACGGATATATCGTCACGCGGTCGGGGGAGAAGTACTACTTTCACTGCGTCGCTATTGCGGATGGATCGAGGGAGATCGCGCCGGGGATAGCCGTGATGGGCCAGCGACGGGTTGGTCACCGTGGGCGAGACGAAGTGGACGCCGTAACGCCCGTAGATTCCAGCGGGTGAGTGGGTTCTTACGCGGAGTTTGGGGGTGGTCCGAGCGTAATGAGTTCGGAGGTTCGAATCGCCGCCGCGGCAATAATGGCGGCCTCAAAGTCCTGCTGAGCGCTGGCGCGCTCGGCTGAGGTGGTCGCGAGGGTGAGTGCCTCGAGGTAGCTCACGCGCGCACTGGCGACGGAGTTTTGAAATTTAAGCTGAATCTGGTGGCGACGGTACCGGTACGACAAGCGGTTGGGGTGATTCTGGTGGGCCGACGAGGCCTCGATGCGGCGGTGGCTCGCGAAAGCGACGGCCGGCAGCGAGACGGTGAGGGTCGCGACCAATCCAAGTCCGACGAATACTCGAGTCATACCGTGCCGCACTGGGCCAATGTATCGCACACACTTTAAGAATTGTCTGAGAACTACCTGGGGAATCGTTGTGAAGAGGGCGCCCTTCGGTCGGCGCCGGGTCCCGTGGGACCAGTACGCTCACCCTATGGTGGTGCAACGATGACGACGATTCTCGTGGTGGACGATGAACCGGGGGTTCGCGACCTACTCCAGGACGCCTTCGAAGGTGCGGGCTACGTGGTGCACTGTGCGGCTAATGGCGCCGAGGGTCTCGACCAACTGCGACGCGGGAGCGCCGATCTGTGCGTCGTAGACGTCAATATGCCCACCATGAGCGGTTACGAGTTTCTCGAGCGACTTCGCGCGCACGACGCCACGACACCGGTCCTGTTACTCACCGCACGCGACTCGAGTGACGACGTCGAGCGGGGACTGCGGGGGGGTGCGGACGACTACGTTAAAAAGCCCTTTAGCGTCTCAGAGTTGTTGCTCCGAGTGGCGGCGATTCTGCGACGGACCCGTGATGACGCAACCGGTGACCGCGTCCTCGAGTGCGGGGTGTTGGTCATGAACGTCGACCGTCATCTCGTCACGCGGGGCTCGACGCCGATAGAACTGTCGGCCACGGAGTTTCGACTTCTCGAAGTGCTGCTGGAGCACCGCGACCGTGTCGTATCGCGCGAACAACTGCTCCGCGACGTGTGGAACATCGACTTCGACTCCGAAACTTCGGTACTGGACACCTACGTGTCGTACCTTCGACGAAAGGTGCATCACGGAGAGTACTCGCCCATAACGACCGTGCGCGGGGTGGGATTTAAAGTGGTGGATCCAGTTGAGCGACCGTGAGGATTGCGACACGTCTCACGGCCCTCTTTGTTCTTCTAACGATCATTGTTTCCTTGGGGGTTGGTTGGTTCGCCGTGGTGATGAGCGCGCGCGCGCAGTACGCGACGCTCGACGGCGCTATTAATACGGTCATTGACAGCGGAGTGAGAAACCCTAATACCGCACTCAACAACGCCCTCTACGCGGTGCAAAGGAACAACTACGACTTGACCTTGGACGTCGTATCTCCTTCTGGGGCCGTCACCCAGGTCAGCACGGCGCAGGTGCCGATGGTAGCGCGGCCAACGTTGGCGGACGTCAGGAGCTCCCTCCACCAGACGGTCGCCCCGGCGAATCTCGCGGGCTTCGAGATCCATTCGCTCAACGTGGGTGGCGGGGACTACCTGGTGGTGGCCGCGTCCACCTCGGGCATACGCAAGCGGGACCAACATTTAGCGGTCCTCGTTGCTTCGGCCGCCGCGGTCATCGCGCTGTTTGCGCTCCTGCTGGCTCGGTTGGTCATGCGCGGCGACCTGCGCACAATGGAGCGTCTAATCGATTACGCCGGGAACGTGGCGGACGGTCGAGACGCCGGGTCACCGCCCCCGAGCGAGGGCAGTCGCGACCTTCGCGAACTTCGCGGCGCGCTGGCGGTGATGGTGGATGCACTTCGTGGCCGCATCGAGGACGAGGCACGACACGCCCGAGCCATGCAGCAGTTCATAGACGACGCGTCGCACGAACTTCGAACGCCACTAACCGTTGTTAAGGGCTACCACGATCTATTGGACGGCGCGGACGTCAGTGACGAGCAGCGCGCCCGCGCGCTCAAGCGGGTACGGCGCGAAATTGAGCGGATGGAGCTGTTGGTTAGTGATCTGTTGCTCTTGGCGCAGGTACGCGAAGCGCCCCGAGATGGCGAAAGAATCTTCGACCTCGGCGCCGTGGTCAACGAGCGAGTTAGCGACTTCGTGGTGGAGAGCGGTCGGCGCGGTGTCCGTTGGTCGGTTGTCCCCGGCGCCTACGTCAGGGGGAGGGATGACTTTGTAGAGCGGCTGGTGACCAACGCACTCAGCAACGTCGAGCGGCACACCCCGCCCGACGCTCCCGTGCGCGTTACCGTCACTCTCGAGGGCGACGTCGTTGTCCTCGTCATTGAGGACGGGGGCCCCGGCCTACCTATTTACGGGGAGCGACCGCAGCGGTTTCAACGTTTCGACGAGTCCCGCTCGCGAGAAACCGGCGGATCGGGATTGGGCATGAGCATTATGGCCGACGTTGTCGACACGTTTGGGGGAACGATGACCACCGAACCGAGCGAATTAGGCGGACTAGCCATTCGAATTCAGATCCCGCTCGAAGAGGCGCCTCCGTCTCCAGCGTCGCTAACTGCGTTCGAGGCGCGTACGTAGGCGCGTTGAACTTCGGCGAGTGCGCTTCGGTAGATGTCCGCGTCGTCGCCGAGGCGCGCGCCGGAAGCATCCAGTACCGCTGCGGAGGCGTCAATGACCAGAGCCGCCGCCCCTAACTGCGGCGGCGTTTCCCCGAGACGCAGCGCCGCGAGTTGCAGTAGTACGAAAAGGTGATTTCCGACGATCACTTCGACGGGCGTCTCGCGAAGGTAAACAAGTTCGGGACTCTCCCCCCCGGGGGTGGTGTTTCTATCGTCGTTCACGCGACTTAACGTAGCAAGTCGCCGCCGCCTTCGGCTGGTATTTCACCCGGGCGCACGATTTTCGTCAACTCTTCGGTGGTTAAACGGGGCGGAGACTAAAGTCGGTAAAGCGAACGGGCCCTGCGTCTCCTTCCGGTCGGTGGCCCGCCACGCGGAAAGTGTCGTCGCGGTGTAGCGGCTGGCCAGGGGACGGCGGTCGCGGGGAATCGGCTCTGCTAGGCTAGATTGACAGTTCAGCAAGTGAGGTTGGCGTTGCCAACGTCCACCCGGCCACTGCCGTGCGTCCGGGTTTTCGAGAGTTGCGCGCCTCGCTTGCCGTAGCGACACCACGAAGGTGTCGTACCGAGCAAGGAGTGAGTTATCGCAACAGTTCCGGGAGACCACCGGGTCAACGAGCGCATTCGCGTGGAGACCGTTCGACTGATTGATCAAGACGGAAACCAACGGGGCGTCATGGCGACGCGAGACGCGTTGACGATGGCCCGAGGACTTGATCTGGACTTAGTGGAGATTGCCCCCACCGCCCAGCCGCCCGTGTGTCGGATTATGGACTACGGAAAGTTCAAATTTGACGAAGCGCAAAAGGCCAAAGAGTCTCGACGAAAGACCTTGAACGTTGGCGTCAAGGAGATGAAGTATCGCCCCAAGATCGGTGCGGGCGACTTTACGACCAAGACGCGGCTCGTTGAGAAGTTCCTCGCGGAGGGTCACAAAGTCAAGGTCACGATTATGTTTCGCGGCCGGGAGTCGGCCCACCCGGAACTCGGTAAGAAGATCTTGGACAGAATCGTGGAGCGGCTCGAAGACGTGGCCCGAGTCGAGTCGGCCGCCAAGCTAGATGGGCGCAATATGATTATGGTTCTCGGTCCGGAAAAGAAGACTAAGGCGCGCGTCGCCGAGAGTTCGAATGTTGAGACGGGGCACACCAGTGCACCCGAAAGTGCGGAGCTCGCACGAGAGGAGGGCTGAAATGCCAAAGATGAAGACCGATAGTGGTGCCAAACAGAGGATCAAAGTCACCGGCGGGGGCAAGTTGCGGCGGCGCAAGGCGTTTCGCGGTCATTTGATGGAGAAGAAGTCGTCCGTTCGGGCGCGACGGCTGGGTCGGGACACGGACGTAGCCCCCGGTCAGCGTCGCCGCGTTAAGCGGATGCTCGGCGTCTAGTAATTACGAGAGAGACAGGAGACGAGGCGAGATGGCACGAGTCAAGAGGGCGGTAAACGCCAAGAAGCATCACAAGGCAGTTCTGGAAGAGGCGCGCGGTTACTACGGGGATCGAAGTCGTACTTTCCGCAGCGCCAACCAAGCCGTGCAACACGCGGGGGTCTACGCGTTTCGCGATCGACGCGCGCGTAAGGGCGAAATGCGCAAACTATGGATTCAGCGCATCAACGCGGGGTCGCGGGCGCACGGATTGAGTTACAGCCGCTTCATCGCGGGACTTAACGCGGCTGGCATTGAGGTCGATCGACGGATGCTCGCCGAGCTGGCGGTCAGTGATCAACCCGCCTTTGCCGCGATTGTGGCTCAGGCTAACGCCGCTCTTTCTAAGTAGCCGACCCATCGAGGTACTGGGACCTTCACACCAGCGAGTCCGTCGGTTGCGCCGCCTCGGGCAGAAGCGCTCGCTGCGCTGGAGTGACGGGGTGTGCGTCATAGAGGGACTCGATCTCGTAACGGCCGCGCTCGACGCAGACGTTTCCTTCGAAGCCCTCTTCGTGGACGAGCGCGAGGTTCACGGTGAAGCGCTGCGCGGCGTGCTCGCGCGGGCGCGTGACGCCGGTGTGCGCCTCTTCGCGTTGGCCGGAAGCACCCTCGAACGGGTGGGGGACGCGGCGACCCCGCAGCCACTCATTGGCGTAGTCCAGATAGTTAGTGTGACCCTCGATGCGCCGCGCGACGAGGGTGTAGTCCTCGTTTTGCACGACGTAAGAGATCCCGGCAACGCGGGAACACTCATTCGATCCGCGGACGCCTCGGGAGTGGCGGCGGTAGTCTTCTCAGGCCACTCGGTGGATCCTTATAATCCCAAAACCCTGCGCGCCTCCGCCGGGTCGATCTTTCGGGTGCCGATAATTGTCGCCCCTTTCGAGGAGGTCGTCAACCACGCGCGCTCCGTCGGTATTCGCTTGCTGGCCACGGTCGTACGCTCGGCGGTGGACTTTCGCGAGGTTGACTTCACCGCGCCTTGCGCGGTCGTTATCGGAAATGAGTCGTCGGGCCTCGACGCGGTTACGCGGGGCCTGTGCGACAGCGAATTTTCAATTGCCATGGTCGGCGGTAGCGAGTCGCTCAACGCGGGGGTCGCCGGATCACTCGTAGTCTTTGAGGCGCTGCGGCAGCGTAAGAGTGCCGGGTCGTCGCACACCCAACCCCCGAGCCCCTAGCCTTTAGTCGATATGGCCGACCGATCTCTAGAGAACCTGGACGAAGAAACTCGCAAGCTCCTCGACGCGATCGCCGCGAGCGAGACTCTCGAAGCTTTACGCGACGCCGAGCCGTCGTTGGTGGGCAAGCGGTCGGTGCTCGCCGCGTGGCAAAAGTCACTGGGCGCCATGGAGCCCGAGGCTCGTCGTGAGGCGGGCACCCGCTTGCAAGAGTCACGTCGAAGGGTTCAAAGTGCCCTCGAGGATCGACGGCAGTCGCTCGCGAAAGAGGATCGAGACCGAGTTCTCTTAGCGGACCGACTAGACCTCGGCGACGTCGTCGTGCGCGACGTACGAGCGGCGCTCGGGGCGGGTCACCCGAGCCTCGTCGCGGTGACACAACGCGAGTTAGAAGACGTCTTCGTGGCGATGGGTTTCACCGTGGCCGAGGGACCCGAAGTGGAAACGGACTGGTTCAACTTTGAGGCCCTAAATATTCCCCCGGCCCACCCGTCGCGGGGACTGTGGGACACTTTCTACGTTGACCTCGGTGAGCCCGAAACGGTCGTACTGCGCACTCACACCTCCCCCACCCAGATTCACCTAATGGAAGAGGCGGTCGCGTCAGACTCGTTGCCAATTCACTCAGTAATGCCCGGTCGGTGTTACCGCCGCGACAGTCCCGACGCGAGACATTTGGCTACTTTCCACCAGATTGAAGGACTCGTCGTGGATGAGTCGATGACGTTCGCCGACCTCGCGGGCGTGATCGAGAGTTTCACGCGGTCCTACTTCGGTAGTGGCGTTACGTCGAGACTGCGCCCGGGCTACTTTCCCTTCACGGAGCCGTCCGCGGAGTTCGAAGTGACGTGCACGCTCTGTCGTGGTGCGGGCTGTCGCACGTGTTCCCACACCGGGTGGATTGAACTGGGCGGTTGCGGCATGCTCGACCAGGCAGTTCTGGAGGCGGTGGGTATTGACGGTGAGCGCTGGAGTGGCTTCGCCTTCGGATTCGGTATTGATCGGTGCGCTCAGATGCGTCACGAATTGACCGATATGCGAGCCCTAGTGGAGAACGACGTTCGTTTTTTGGAGCAGTTCTCGTGAGGGTTTCTCTCAATTGGCTCCGTGAGTTCGTCGATCTGCCGGAGTCGGCCGAGACGTTACGGCCAATTTTGGATGACCTGGGGCTCGTCGTGGAAGAAGTGTGCCATACGGGTGGGGGACTCGAACAGGTCGTCGTCGCGCGGGTCGAGGAGATTCGCCCGATTCAAGGCGCCGACCGGATTCGACTCGTTACCGTCGAGGCGGGAGAGGGACCGGTCGAAATTGTCTGCGGAGCGATGAACTTCGACGTCGGTGCCCACGTGCCGCTCGCGCCCGTCGGGTCAGTTTTGCCCGGTGGCGTCGTTATCGCTGAACGAACCATGCGCGGCGTCACGTCGCACGGAATGCTCTGTTCGGCGCGGGAACTAGGTCTCGGGGACGGGCAAGACGGCCTCATGGTACTTGATTCGTACGTTAACCCGGTACCGGGCGAAAGTCTCTCCGAGGTGCTGAGAGTTGGCCCCGACGCCATTTTTGATATATCCGTCGAAGGTAATCGTCCCGACGCCTGGTCGATTGAGGGCGTCGCGCGTGACTTGGCGGCACGCCTGGGTCGACCTCGCCGTACACCCGTCGTAGCTACGTCACCGTCGACCACGAAGACGTCGAATTACGCGCAAGCCGGTATTGATGACTCGAAGCTCTGCGGGCGATTTACCGTCACCGCACTGAGGCACGTCACCGTAGGTCCGTCTCCTCCGTGGGTCGTAGAGCGACTCACTCGAGCGGGCGTCCGGCCCATTTCCAACGTCGTGGACGCGTCGAATCTGGTCATGTTGGAACTTGGCCAACCCACTCACCCCTACGACGCGGATCTCGTGGCCGGTCGTTCGCTGCGGGCCCGTCGAGCGCGACCGGGGGAGCTTCTCACGACGCTCGACGGGGTCGAACGGACTCTGGCCGTGAAGGGTCGGGGTCTGGGCGACACGGGAGAAGACTGCGTGATCGTAGATGGCGACGACGTCGTTGTTGGGCTGGCGGGCATCATGGGCGGAGCGTCGAGCGAAATCAGTCCGACCACGACGGACGTCTTACTCGAGGCCGCTTACTTTGATCCGATGGCTATCGCTCGCTCGTCGAAACGTCACGGCCTACGTAGTGAAGCGTCGCACCGCTTTGAGCGGGGTGTCGACCCCAATCTCGCACTTCGGGCCGCCGCCCGTTTCGTTGCGGTCCTCACCGAGAGTTCACCCGATTTGGAGTGGTTGAGTGACCCACTCGACGTTTGGGGGTACGTGCCCGAGCCGTCGACGATCGAGTTGCGCGACGGGGACGTTGAGAGGCTCCTGGGCGTGGAAGTGCCCCTCGATGACGCGACGTCACTCCTGTCGGCACTGGGATTCGTTGTGACGGGCTCCGGAACCGCGCTAGTCGTCACGGCCCCCACTAATCGCCCCGACGTGCGCTCGTCCGCCGCGGGCCGCGCCGACGTCATCGAAGAGATTGCGCGACTCTATGGTTACAGCCGTTTGCCGCGACGGACTCCCTCGTGGCCCAACGCGGGGGGCCTCACTGCGCGCCAACGCCTTCGGCGCCGTCTACGTGACGTTGTCGTGGACGGCGGTGCGCTCGAAGTGTGGACGCCATCACTAGGGGGCGATGACGACTTCGAGCGCGTTAATCCCAGTGTCGAACGGGTCAGGGTAACGAATCCATTTTCACTCGACGAATCCGTACTGCGCGCGACTCTCCTGACCGGAATGGTGCGTGCGTGGGTGAAGAACTACGACAGGGGAGTCGGCGACGTCGTGCTCGCCGAGTTCGGCGTGGTGTTCTATCACCCCAATACGACTAGCCAACCACGCATCACCAAAGGCGGATTGAGGGGGTCACTGTCACTGGCGCTGCCGCGAGAGAACGAGCGTGCGACAGTTCTATTCGGCCGACGAGAAGATGACGCGCGCGTGGCGGTGGCGACTTGGCACCGCGTGGCGTCGCGCCTCGGCCTCGCCGACGTCGTGGTCCGAACATCCGCGGACGCCCTACCCGGCTTGCACCCCACTCGATCCGCGGTGCTCGAAGATCGGTCCTCGGGGGCGGTTCTGGGCTACGTGGGTGAGGTGGACCCATCGCTCGTCGGAGCCCTCGAGGGACCGTCTCACCGACGGCTCGGTATTTTGGACCTGGACGTGGACGCGCTGTGCGACCCATCTCGAGCGACGAGGCGATCAGGGAAAGTTCGGGACCCCTCACGTTTTCCCAGTGCGATCTTCGACCTCGCTTTCGTGGTGCCCGAAGTCGTAAACGCGCAGGACTTGGCTTATTCGTTGGGTCGCAGTCACGAGTACGTCGAATCCGTGGTCTTATTTGACTCCTTTCGAAGTTCCTCGCTCGCGACGGACTCGAGGGGGTTGGCCTACGCCATTCGGCTCAGCTCGGCGGTGGGCACGCTCAACGACGACGACGTCGTGGCGGCCCGTTCTTCGTTGATCGAGGCGGCCGCGACGCTCGGCGCGGTACTGCGCTAGGTAATGGTTGGCCGTCGCGAAACCCGGGGGTGACGGGATGACCCGTCGCTACCAGGGGACATTCGTCGTGCGTTTGGGGGACGCCGACGAGTTTGGGCAACTGCGCCTAGACGGCGTCGCTCGTTTTCTGCAAGACGTGGCTACCGACGACTGGGTTGACACCGGCGTGGAGTCCAATGACGTGTGGGTAGTGCGCCGTACGCTCCTACGACGGTTGGACTTGGATCGTTGGCCAAAGTACCTCGACCGCCTTACGTTAACGACGTGGTGCAGTGGCGTAGGCGCGGCGTGGGCCGAGCGGCGTACGACGTTCGAGCTCGGGGGGATTACTCTGCTCGAAGCGAACGCGTTGTGGGTGCCCACTGACTCGTCGGGCCAACCCG
The DNA here is from genome assembly GCA_021815645.1 of Actinomycetes bacterium. Classification (GTDB taxonomy): domain Bacteria; phylum Actinomycetota; class Acidimicrobiia; order Acidimicrobiales; family RAAP-2; genus RAAP-2. Next base: position 6,694 of record JAKBAB010000008.1, on the reverse strand, counting down.
TAAGACTTCGCCAGAGCTTCTTCGACGTCTACGGTGAAGCCGTTCGCGAGCGGAAGGTGTCGAGTCGAATTGCGACCGCGCCACAACCGCGAGACGCGAGTCGTCGTCCGTGGCCACTTCGAAGAAGTGACGTTGACGTCGTGGGTCACGTCAACAACGCCGCGGTCTGGCTCGCGGTCGCCGACGTCCTATCGGTGCCCCAGACGAGGGTGTGCGTCACCCACCACGCACCGATTGAGTGGGGTGATGACGTGTCACTCGTCACCGCCCCGGGGGCGCTGTGGTTGGATGTTGACGGCGCCGTCCGGGTGTCCGTCGAATACGGTGACTGACGCGTTGGGCCGTTCGGTTGTCGCGATGAGGGAGCCGACGAGTACGAGCGGAAAGCCCAAGATGATGCCCGCGGTGAGCGGTTCGTGCAGACCCACGATACCGAGGGCGACCGCCAGTGCGGTGTTGACGTAGGTGACAACCGTCGCGCGGGCGGCGCCCACCTCCTTGACGAGTTCGAAGAAGACGAGAAACGCTCCAGCCGTGCAAACGACGCTGAGCACCGCAACGCTGGCGAAGGTTTCGCTCGAAATGCGGGCGGGCCAGTGCGCCACGTCCCAGGGTACCCACGCCACCGCGACCACGGCGGTCGCTCCCATTACGACCGTTACTCCGTTGACGCCCCGCAGGCGAGTCGCCAGAATTATTGGTCCGATGGTGTAGCCCACGCATACGCAGAGCATCATCACAATCCACTTCGCCGTGCCCCCGCGCAGGTCGAGTCCCACCAGGCTGACAACCCCAACCGCTCCGACGGCTAGGCCCAGATATCGTCTCGGTGAGACGGGTCCACCGCTGGGATTTAGCCGCTGCACCGCGACCGAGAGCAGTGGAACACAACAGATCAAGAGGCTCGTGAGGGAACTGGTGATGTGCCTCTCGGCGCTCGCCATGAGGTACCAGGGAATACCGAATTCAACTACGCCAAAGAGTGCGATCCAGCGCCAATTCGCCACTAACTCGCCCCACCGCTTCCCCCGCGCCACCGCCGGTACCAACAGGAGAGCCACCGGGGCCGTACGAAAGAGGACGAGGACGCCGGGGTCCAGTTGGCGCACCGCGACGCGAATCAGCAGATAGGGAACTCCCCAGATGACGGCCATGGCGCAGAAGTAACCCCACCCTCGCCGCGACATGTATTGAGGATAGCCGTGCGTCTCGGGGCTGTACTTTTGCTCTCAGGTGTGCATAAAATGTCACATGCGAGTGGGAGTGGTTGGTGCGACGGGCTACGCCGGTGCGGAGTTGCTCCGGCTCTGCGCGACCCATCCGGACCTAGACGTCGTGGCGGCCAGTGGCAGTTCGAACGTGGGCCGGCGAGTCGTCGACGTAGTTCCCGCCCTATCGGCCTTCTATCCGACGATGCTCATCTGCTCGACGGCGCAGTTATTGGCCACGCCGTTGGACGTAGTCTTCCTAGCTCTACCGCACGGAGAGAGTCAATCCGTCGTTCCTCGGCTCGTTAGAGACGGGGTGAACGTCGTAGACTTGGGCGCCGACTTTCGACTGAAGGACCCCGCTCACTATCGCCAGTGGTACGGCACCGAGCACGCGGCGAGCGATCTGTTGGGGAAATTTGTCTACGGGTTGGTGGAGCGCCACCGAGACGAATTAGTCGGAGCGCCACTCATCGCGGCACCGGGTTGTTACCCTACGGCGACTTCTTTGGCGCTTGGACCTTTTTTCGACGCCGGGTTAGTCGAGCGCACCGGCGTCGTGGTGAACGCCCTCAGCGGTGCGTCGGGTGCCGGCCGGGGGACCAACGACCGACTGCATTTTTCCCGCTTGGTGGGAAATGCCGAAGCGTACGGACTTTTAACTCATCGTCACACTCCCGAAATCGAGCAGGAACTGGGTGCGAGCGTCCTATTGACTCCCCACCTCGTACCGGTCAGCCGTGGGATGTTGGTGAGCGCGTACGCTCGCGTATCTTCGAGCGCCTTGACGAGTGAAGGGGCACTCGAGTTGCTGCGACAGAGCTACGAACACGACCCCTTCGTCGTAGTTACGTCTGACCCCCCCACGCTGAAAGACCCCCTCGCCAGCAACCTCTGTTTCGTCAGTGCGCGCGTTGACGTCCGGACGGGATGGCTCCTCGCGATGAGTTCCTTAGATAATCTCGGTAAAGGTGCGGCCGGACAGGCCATCCAAGCGTGGAACGTTTCGACCGGGCGCGATGAGCGTCTCGGCCTCGCGACCGTTGGGGTTACCCCATGACTCGTTACGTAGTCAAACTCGGGGGTCACGCGTTGGACGCTCTGGACGCCAGCGCCGTCGTACTACGCGCCCTGGCCGAAGACGTCAATGAGCTGCGCCGCGAGTCGATGGAGGTAGCGCTCGTCCACGGTGGGGGACCGCAAATCGAAAACTTGCTCGCCGCAGTTGGCCACGACAGTAGCTTTCTCGACGGTCTTCGCGTGACCGACGACGCGACCATGAAATACGTAGCCATGGCGTTAGGGGCCGTCAACACCCAGCTCGTGGCCACGTTGAACCACCTAGGACTTCACTGCGCGGGCGTGTCCGGAACGGACGCGACGACCTTTCGGGCCTCGCCACTCGGTGGGCCGTGGGGCCGTTCCGGTGGAACACCCGAGGTCGACGCGTCGTTGCTCGAAGCGTTGTGGCGCGCCGGCGTTACGCCCGTCGTCTCGCCAATAGCGGTCGACTCTACGGGAGATTTAGTTAACTGCAATGCGGACACGGTAGCTGGGGCCCTCGCCGGCTCCGTGGGAGCCCTCTGCCTGGTCATGCTGAGTGACGTCGACCAACTTCTCGAAGACGCCCAAGACGAAAAAAGTGCTCTCGACGTGGTTAGCGCGTTGCGGGTGCGTCAACTACTCGACGATGGAGCCGCCCGCGGTGGAATGCGTCCGAAACTCCGAGCTGCGTTAACGGCTCTGGAGGGGGGCGCCAGCCGGGTGACCGTTGCGAACGGAACCCGGCCCCACGCCCTGCGAGACGTCGTTCGTGGTCGGGCAAAATCGACGGAGGTCCGACGGTGACGAAGAGATTCATAACGGTTGGTGACGCCACCGAGCAGGACCTGTCGGACATCTATCACCTGGCCCGCACGCCCTTTGACGACGAGACCCTAAAGGGCCAAGGAGTGGCGCTCGTCTTCGAAAGGCCGAGTCTACGTACGAGGGCTTCGAGTTCGGCCGCGGTGCACGAGCTGGGTGGTTACGCCACCTTCTTTGGGGCTGACGAAGTGGGACTTGACGAACGTGAGTCGGCCGAAGACATCGGGCGAACCCTCGCCGAGATGTTCGCGATCTGCGCACTGCGGGTGCGCGACCACGGCGTTTTTGAGCGTATCTGGCGAGCGACGGGTGGTCGCCTCGCGCTAATCAATCTTTTGAGTGACGTCGCGCACCCGACTCAAGCCGTCGCCGACGCACTGACGATCGCCGACGAGTTTTCTCGCGGCGATTTGACGCAACTGGCGGGACTGGAAGTCGCGTACGTCGGGGACGCGACCAACGTCGCGCGCTCCCTAGCGGTGTGCCTTTTGCGAGCGGGTGTGAACGTTAGAGTTGGCGCGCCCGCCGGGTATCAGCTAACCCCGAGCGAAGTCGAGAATCCCTTTGCGGTAACTGGCGGGGGTACCCTGCGCCTCTTTAGTAACGCGGCCGAAGCGGTTCGTGGAGCGAACGTAATCTACACCGACTCTTGGGTTTCGATGGGCTTCGAGAGCGAAGTGGTGAAGCGTCGTGAAGAGCTCGCCGAGTTTCGCGTGGACGAAGAGCTGGTAACGCGCGCCGACGCTAACGCGATAGTTATGCACTGCCTGCCCGCGCACCGCGGGGATGAAGTTACGAATTCCGTTTTGGACGGTCCGCGTAGTCGGGTGTGGCGTCAGGTTCATCACCGCCACTCGGCGATGATGGGCGTCCTGCGCTGGATGAAGGAGGAGAAGTGACCAAGACCCAACGCCAACACCGAATCGGTGAACTCATCGACCGCGACGTGATCTCCACCGCGGCGCAGTTGGTGGGGCGCTTGCGCGACGAGGGGATCGCGGCCACTCAGGCGACCGTGACCCGTGACCTCCAAGAGATTGGGACGGTGAAGATCCGAGACGAACGGGGGAATCGGAGAATCGTCCTAGCGGCTTCCCCGAAGATGGCGCCCGCCCCACTCGATCACCTTCGACGCATGATGGGGGAGTGGGTGGTCTCGGTGGAGAGCTCCCTCAACCTGGTGGTGGTGCGAACTCCTCCCGGTTGCGCGCACGTCGTGGCGTCGGCCCTCGATCGCAGTGCCCTGGCGGGAGTACTGGGGTCCGTCGCCGGGGACGACACTGTGTTGGTGATCGCGAGCGAGCGACACGGCGGTGAGAGACTCGCCGACGACTTTCGCCTACTCGCGGGCCTGCGTAGTACCGAGACTTGGTGAGTTTCGAGTGAAGGGAGAGAGATGACAAAAAGGGTGGTCCTGGCGTATAGCGGGGGACTCGACACGTCGGTGGCCGTGCGGTGGATGATTGAAGAGTGGGGCGTTGAAGTGGTTTGCGTCCTCGTTGACGTGGGTCAAGACGCGGGCGGTAGTGAGTCGCTCGGTGAGCTTCAGTTGCGCGCCCGCGCGGCGGGGGCGCTCGAGTGCGTCGTCGTCGACGCCCGGCGAGAGATGGCCGAAGAGTTCTGCGCACCGGCGATTTTCGCCAATGGACGCTACGAGGGAAAATATCCACTGGTCTCGGCGTTGTCCCGACCCGTAATTGTGCGCCACTTGGTGGACCAGGCCCGTCGTTTTAACGCCCAGGCCGTCGCTCACGGTTGTACGGGGAAGGGGAACGATCAGGTTCGCTTCGAAGTGGGTACGGCGGCCCTCGCACCGGATTTAGAAGTATTGGCGCCGGCGCGAAACTGGGGAATGACGAGGGCCGACTCGGTTGACTTCGCACAGAAGTGGGATATTCCCATTCGCGCGACGAAGGAAAAGATCTATTCGATTGACGAGAATCTGTGGGGTCGGGCGATTGAGTGCGGCGCCATCGAAGATCCCTGGGTCGCGCCGCCGGACGAACCTTACACGCTTACGCGCATAACGAACCACGACCCGCTTACGGTAACCGTGAGCTTTTCGCAAGGTCTCCCGGTCGCCCTCGACGGCGTCACTTTGGATCTCGCGACCCTCATTAGCGACTTAAATCTACGGGTGGGTGCCACGGGTTTCGGCCGTATCGATATGGTCGAGAATCGCCGGGTTGGAATCAAGAGTCGAGAAGTCTACGAGTGCCCCGCGGCCCTGGCTCTCATCGCGGCCCACGGTGAAGTCGAAGATCTCGTGCTCGAGCGTGACCTTCATCACGAAAAGGCGCGACTGGAGAGTCGCTGGGCGGAACTGGTTTACGACGGCATGTGGTACTCACCGCTGAAACAAGCCCTGGACAGTTTCATCGCCGAGACCCAGCGCCACGTTACGGGCGATGTTCGACTTGAGTTCTGCGCCCCGGGTTCAATGAGGGTAGCCGGGCGACGAAGCCCGGCCGCACTATACGACCACGACTTGGCGACGTACGACGCCGCCGACACGTTTCGCCACGGTGACTCTGAAGGGTTCGTCAGGATCTACGGTCTCGGCGTTAAGACCTGGGCCGCTCGCCAGGGCGCGAAGAGGTCGTCGGAGTCGCCGTGACCTTGTGGCACGGACGGTTCAAAGAGCCGATGGACGCGGCGCTGTGGGAGCTTTCCGAGAGTTTCTCCTTCGACCGGTCGCTCTACGCGCACGACGTGCGAGCGAGCGAGGCCCACGTAGGGGCGCTGGTGGACGCGGGGCTACTAAGCGAGGAAGAGGGCGCGTCCTTGCGAAACGCCCTGGGGCGCGTCCTTGAGGAGTTTCGCACGGGTGCGTTCGTGTCTTCGCCCACGGACGAGGACATCCACACCGCCATCGAACGACGAGTGACCGAGATTGCCGGAGAGGTGGGAGCGAAGTTGCACACCGCGAGGAGCCGAAACGACCAAATCGCCACGACGCTGCGCCTATTCACGCGTGACGCCATTAGGGATGTGGTCAGTGACGTGCTCGATCTCGTAGACGCTCTCGTGGCGGCGGGGGATCGCTACCGTGACGCGTACCTACCTGGCTATACGCACTTACAGCGGGCTCAACCGGTCCTCTGGACGCATCACCTGAACGCGCACGCCTTCGCACTGCTGCGCGACGTCGACCGCCTCTTCGACGCGAGAGAGCGTTTGAACGTCTCACCCCTGGGGGCGGGCGCTCTCGCCGGCTCCCCGTTCGCGCTCGATCCGGCGGCCACGGCGGCGGCGCTAGGTTTTGAGAGCGCGTTCGCTAATTCGATGGACGCCGTGAGTGATCGCGATTTCGTTGCCGAAACTCTCTTCGCGCTGGCGCTGCTCGGGATCCACTTGTCGCGCATGGGTGAGGAGTTGGTGCTCTGGACGACGCGTGAGTTTGGATTCGCCTCACTCAGTGACGCGTTCACGACCGGATCTTCGATGCTGCCGCAAAAGAAAAACAGCGACGTCGCCGAGTTGGCGCGGGGAAAAAGTGGCCGTCTCGTCGGTAATCTCGTTACGTTGCTCGTCGTGCTAAAGGGACTGCCCCTCACTTATAACCGCGACCTCCAGGAGGACAAGGAGCCACTTTTCGACTCTCTGCGTCACGTGCGACT
>JAKBAB010000070.1 GCA_021815645.1 Actinomycetes bacterium | reverse complement strand
CGCCCCGAGCGCCGTCAGTGACTGCGCGGCCGATTTGGCGGTGACCATTGTGCTCGCACTGCGCAAACGTATTCTCAGTGACGCGAGCGGCGAGGCGACGGATCGGGCGAACGCCGCGTACCGAGAGTGGCGCGGAGCCCGGGTAGAACGGCTGTGCACGGACGCCGCTCGTCGGGCCTTCCACCTGGGTGTCGTGACCGCCGCGCACGGTCGCGCGGTGCACTTCGTCGCCGCGCCCAACGACGCGCCGTGTGACGCGTGCGCGCGCGACGCCAACAGCGGCGAGCGACGGGCGGGCGAACGGTTTCCGAGTGGGTCACCCTTCCCGCCCCTGCACGCCGGCTGCGCGTGCGCCGTCGTGCCCGTCTAGGAAAGTCGTAGGCTCGTCACGTGCGTAGTCCCTCCGATGTAGCTCCACGTCCTCGACGCATCGGACGGTTCTCTCGAAGGTTCTGGATCGGGATGACGTTGGTTATCCTGCTGGTGGGATTTCTCTCCCTGCGCAACCTGGCGGTGCTTTGGACAGACGAAATGTGGTTCTCGTCCGTGGGCCTGTCGAGTGTCTTCTCCACCCTCTTTTTCATCAAGGTGGGCCTGGGCTTCACCTTCGGCGCGGTCTTTTTCTTCATCATGTGGGGCAACCTGCTACTAACCGACCGCTTCGGTGCCCGCGACCTAACCTTCGACCCCGACGACGAAATCGTCCGGAGATTTCAGAACGTGGTGCGACCTTACGCCAAGCGAATCTACGCGCTAATCGCACTGGTGATGGCGTTGGTGGCGGGACTCAACGCGACCAGTCAGTGGAACAGTTACCTCCTGTTTTCCCACGCGCAGTCGTTCCACCTCCGCGATCCGGTTTTTCACAAGGACCTGAGCTTTTACGTTTTCACCTTGCCGTTTCTCTCCTTCGTCGTCACGTGGTTTCTCGTCGTGCTGGTCGTCGCACTCGTCGTAACGGCCGGCTTTCACTTTCTGAACGGCGGGATTCGTACCACGCGCGCGCTGCCGCGCGTCGCGCCGCGGGTCAAGGCCCACCTCTCGGTCATCGGCGCCGCGATCGCGCTCATGAAGGCGATCGGATACCTCTTCGCTAAGTGGGAGCTGGTCAACTCCACCAACGGTTACGTGCAAGGTGCCGGCTACACCGACATCCACGCCCGCATGCCCGCGCTGACAATCTTGTTCTACCTTTCCATCGCCGCCGCGGCGATCCTTCTGTACAACGTGCGCTCGCGGGGGTGGTCGCTGCCGGTGGTGGCCGTTGGGCTCTGGGCGTTCGTCGCCCTCGTCATCGGGGTGCTTTACCCCACCTTTCTTCAGGCTCTAAAAGTGAGTCCCAATCAACAGTCACTCGAGGCTCCCTACATCAAGCGCAACATCGTGGCGACCCGGGCGGCCTTTGGCATTAACAACGTCCACTACCACAACTTCGCCGGATCTACTTCGATTACTCAGCGCCAGATCCAAGCGGACGAGCCGACGCTCAACAACATCCGACTTTGGGACCCGGCCAGCACGATTGCGCTGGCGACCGTGACGCGCCGTCAGTCGGTGCGCTCCTACTACACCTTCACGACCTTGGCCGTTGACCGCTACTACGTCGATCACAAACTCTCACCCGTGCTCATCGGCGCGCGCCAGATCAACTCCGCGGCGCTGCCGTCACAGAGTTGGGTTAACCAACACCTGCAGTACACCCACGGCATCGGGGTGGCGGTCGTCGCGGCCAACCAGGTCGACACCGCGACCGGTAACCCCGTCTTCGACGTGTCGAACGTGCCGCCCCAATCGAGCGCCGGACTGCCGCTGCTGACCCAACCGGATATCTACTTCGGCATTAACCAGCCCGGCTGGGTCGTAGCCAACACCAAGCAGCCCGAACTGGACTACCAGGTCAATACCGGCGCCAACGCCGGTACCCCGGTCGAGAGTCACTACGCGAGCACCGGGGGCGTAGCGGTGGGCAACATCTTCTCGCGTATGGCGTTGGCCCTTCGCCTCGGCGACTTCAACTTCCTGATCTCCAACCAAATCACCTCCAAGAGTCGGGTGCTGTTCGTGCGCGACGTTCGCCAAATGGCCCAAAAGGCCGCGCCATTTCTCACCTTCGACTCTCAGCCCTACGCGGTTATCGCCAACGGTGAAGTTAACTACGTGCTCGATGGCTACACGACCACCAGTCAGTACCCCTACAGCGAGAACGCCTCACAACTGGGGATCAGCACCGGGGGCCTGCCGGGGAGTTTCAACTACGTGCGCAACTCCGTCAAGGTCGTCGTTAACGCCTACAGCGGCGCGATGACGTTCTACGCCAACGACCCCCACGACCCCATCCTCGAGGCGTACCGCTCGGCCTTTCCCACGATGTTTCAACCGATGAGCGCGATGCCCTCGACGATTCGCACCCACCTGCGCTACCCCTCGGATATCTTTTCCATCCAGGCGGCCACGCTCGGGCGTTACCACATCACTTCGGCCAGCGCCTTTTACAGCGCCTCCGACCGCTGGCAGGTCTCACCGACCACCGGCGCCGGTTCACCCAGTCAGGCTCTCGCGAGTACCCAGGTCGTCAACGCCGCCGGTAGCGTCGTGTCGACGTCACTTTCGCCGATGAGCCCGGTCTACCAAGTTGGCTCGCTGCCCAACGCCAACTTTCAACAGCTCCTCGAGTCGATCGACTACGTGCCCGCCGGCAACTCCTCCACGGTGCAGAACCTCACGGCCATCATGATCGCTACGAGCAATCCGAATAACTACGGTCAACTCACCGTCTACGAGACGCCGCGCGGCGCCACGGTGACCGGGCCATTGCAGGCCGACTCAGAGATCCAACAGACCTCGAAGGTCTCTTCAATCATCACCCCGCTCGACCAACACGGCTCCAACGTCCTTTTGGGCACCAACCTGACCGTTCCGCTCGACTCGAGCGTGCTCTACATTCGCCCGCTCTACGTAACCAGTAGCTCGAACCCGATGCCCCAGCTGCGCTACGTCATCGCCGTGTTTAACCAAGACGTCGGTATCGAGCCCACGTTGGCCGGAGCGTTGTCGGACGTCCTGGGCGCCAACGTCAGCGGGCTGACCCCGACGGGCCCGACGACGCCCTCGGGTGGGGGACCGTCGCCCGGCGCGAGCGTATCTAGTTACATCCAACAGGCCCTGGCCGATTACACGAACGCGCAAACGGCGCTCGCCAACGGAGATTTGGGGCTCTACCAGAAGGACGTAGACGCCATGCATCAGCAACTGCGCCTCGCCCAGGGCGCGCTCACAAAGGGTTAAGACGACTCGGGACTGGCCCCGTGGCCCCGAGGCGCCGGGGTCCGGCGCGTCCGCGCGACCGCGCGACCGAGCAACAGTTCTCTGGGCCCATTTGAGCGAAAGAACACGGTGGGGCAGTGGTCGCTCGCCCGTTGGCGCCGCGGTCGGAGGGTAGATTGACGGGCCCCCTAACGGTTCTCTTTATGCCCGAGAGCGCCTACGGCCCGACGAATAACTGCGTCGGGATCGGTCACCGCTTGCTTCAGCGCGGACACCGCGTGGTATTCGTGGTGGACCCCACCTGGCGCGCTCGACTCGAGCCACTGGGTTTCGCCGAGGAGATCGTGAACTTCGCTCCGCCCGAAGTCGACGGCGCGGGCGCCAGCCCCGGTCAGTTTTGGAAAGAGTACATCGCCTCCGTTTCGCCCCACTTCGCGACTTCCACGACCGAGCAGTTGACGAGCGTCATTCGCCCGATTTGGCGTGAATTGATCGACGGTGCCTACTACGTCCAAGACCAATTGCGAGAGATAGTTTCTCGAGTCGCTCCCGACGTTATTGTCGAGGACAACGTCTTGGGCTTTCCCGCCCTCGTGAGTGCGGGAAAGCCTTTCGTAAGAATCGTGTCGTGTAATCCGTTGGAGGTCCCCGGTGCCGACATCGCTCCGGCCTTTTCCGGCTTGGGCCAGAGTGAACGCGGTCAGTTCGACGCGTTTCGTCGCGCCTACCGCGAGACCCACGGGCCACTGTGGGAGGAGTTTCGCGACTGGTTCTTCGCCGAGGGCGGCGTCCTCCTCCCCGAGCTCGAGTTCATTCCCCCCGGCGATCTCAATCTCTACGTATACCCCGAAGAGCTCGACTATCGCCCGAGCCGACCTCTCGACGCCACGTGGCACCGATTGGAGTCGTGCGTGCGCGACACCGACCCCGCCGTCGCGCTCCCCGACGGCTTCGCCGACGGGCGTCGACCGGTGCTGTACTTCTCCCTCGGATCACTGGGCAGTGCGGACGTGGCGCTCGTTCGGCGCGTCATTGACGCCCTCGCGAACGAGCCGTACGACGTCATCGTCTCCAAAGGTCCTCGCCACGACGAGATTGAGCTGGCGGACAATATGTGGGGCGCGGAGTTTCTGCCTCAGACCCGCCTGCTCGAGCGGGCCGACCTCGTCATCACTCACGGGGGCAACAATACGGTTACCGAATGTCTGCACTTCGCCAAGCCCATGGTAGTAATGCCACTTTTTTGGGATCAGTACGACAACGCTCAGCGGGTTCACGAGTGCGGCTACGGGCGACGACTGTCGACCTACGAGTTCACGCCCGACGAACTGCGCCACGCGGTAAACGATCTCATCAGTGACGCGGCTCTACGGCGGCGCCTCGAGGTCGCCGGACGGAGAATTCGAAGGGCCGACGGCGTGGGGAGGGCCGCCACACTAATCGAAGCGCTCGCGGGAGAAAACTCGTAAAGACGCCAGCGACGCCACTCCTTCGGGGCGACGTCGCTGGCGCGGCTGGCCTAACAAAGTTAGGACTTAGTTCAATATGGACAAACTACCGCGGCACACCTTGCCCGAGACGAAGTGAATCACCAGGGGGATTCGGCCCTTTCGGGCGTGCGCGGAGGTGTAAACAGCGATGACAATCACGTGGGGATTCTCACCTCGGACGCGGGCCGAACTGCCCCCGCCCAGCACGACACTCTTCACCTTGGTGAAGTAAACCCCGTAGATCCGGATGATCGCAACTCCTCGGACAACGGCGTGGCCGACGACGCGCCTTATGGCCGGGGCGGGCGGCGGTGGCGTAGAGCCGGTGAGCGTCACGCTAAAGGCGAAGGTGCCGGTGTCGCCCGCGGTGTCGCTCGTCGTACCCGTCGCGGTGTAGGTGCCGGCGCTGATCGTGCTCGACAGGGTAACCGCGCCGCTCGAGGAGACCGTGACGGTCGGGGCGCCGGTGGTTTGGGTGAAGGTAACGGTGCCCGAATTACCGCTCGTAGCGAGTTGGGCACTGAAACTCGCGGCCGTCGAAACGGTCGCGCTCCCGGCCTCGGGCAGATTCTGAGAAATCACCTTGGCCGCGGGGGTGAAGTTAAAAGAGGCCTCAATCCAGCCGAGGCCCTGGACGGCCGGACCGCAGGGGCCGGTCGTGGTGCCCTGGTACGGCGTGAGGTTCAACTCACAGAGGTAGACGGCGTACGTGGTGCCCACTGTCACGCCGGCCGGCACCGTCGTGACGCCGCCCAGGACGGGCGGCGAGAGCGTGGTTCCGCTGTAGCAGTCATTAGAGATTGTTACGCCCGCGGCGGAGCCGAGGATCGGCGTCGCGGACCCCGCGGCGTACCACAGGACGTTGAGGAACGTACTAGGAACGTTGCCGTAACCGCCCCCCGTGCCGCACGACGATGGGGGCGCCTGCGCGGGGGTTCCCGTCGCGAGTGCCTGACCAACTTGGGTGGCGTTGCCCCACCAGTAACCGGTGTTGCCGGCGGCGTCCGAGATGTTTATCTCACTACCGACCGAGCCGGTGGACTGAACCGCGGCGATGGTCGGGGCGTTGGGGTTAGTCGTCTGGACGGCGTACTGCAGGAGGAACTCCGCCCCCGGAACGGGTACGTCAGCCGACGTCACGGCCGCGATTGCACAACCGTAGACGCCCGCGTTGATCTGGGCTTGGGTTGGGGGGCACGCGGCGTTGGGATCGGCCGCGGTGTAGGCGGCCGGGACGGCCACCGTCGCGATCTCACAGGACCCGGCCGTCGCGGCTGGGCAGCCCGTGTCGGTCGCGCTGGGCGCGAACTGCGACAGCGTGCTGGTGTCAACCTCGCCGGTCGGAATGACGTTGGAAGAGGAGATACTCGTAAAGAGCGAAGCCTCAATCGCTAGCGCGGCCTGGGACGCTACGTTGCAGTCCAACTTGATCTGGGTCGTGCCCGCGCTCACGCCGACAATGAAGTTACCCGCTACCTGGCCCGTTCCCGCGGCGACAGTCACGGTGCAGGGCGCGGTCGAGGTTGCGTGGGGCGTCACCGTCTGGGCCGACGCACTACCGGCGATGAGCGAGGTGCTCGCCAGTACGAGGACGGAGGCCGCGGCCGATGCCCCGAGGGCCGATAACAGCGGGCGCCGCCGCCCGTGCTGGTCTTTACTTCGCCGTATCATTTTCATGTGACTCCTGTCGTTTACTATTCGGCCCGCTGAAACGATGCTTACCCATAAGAGTCATCGGGCGCGCCTGGTTTGACTATAGAGCGACGGCACCCGCACGGCACGACGGACTTTGACTTGGGTACTTCGAAGTAAAAGGAGCGGGCAGCTGGGACGTGCCATAACGCGCCCTGGCTGAGAAATTTCGTGAAGTCCTTCTCTCGTCTCTCTCAACTTCAGGTCAACTTCACAGCCCTTTCTCAGAAACCCTCAATCACGCAGTGCCCACATGATCGCCGGACTGAAGTGCTTGGGGATTGGTGGAATTGCGGAAATTTCCAATTGCGATTAGGCTTTGGGTCCGCAACGCGGGGTGGAGCAGTCTGGTAGCTCGTCGGGCTCATAACCCGAAGGTCGCAAGTTCAAATCTTGCCCCCGCCACCAAGTAGTCCATAAAATACGTCGAAGGCCCGGGGAAATCCTGGGCTTTCGTGCTGTTCGGGGTCTCGTTCAGAGGCGTTGTGGGTCAGTTAGGTCCATAAATTCCCGCCCACGCCGCACACCCCCGCACACCCCCGCACACCTCTACGATTGACGCGCCGCGGGCCCGGTGGGAGACCCGACTAATCCAAGAGCGTTGTAGGTGCCCTTCCACTAACGCCAACGTCAGCGTCACGACTTTCCGAGGTGTACAACTACGTCGGAATCGAGGTACGACTTCAATCGGAACGGGTGTACAACAACCGTCGGAATATGCACCAGGGCGGCTCGAGTTTCGCGGACATCTCCCGCGAGGCCCGCTGAGACGGGCAAACGCCCAGAATGTAGTCCATCCCGATGACGCCGATATCGAGAGACCATTCGGCCCTCTGTCGCTCCATGACCATCCGCTCTTGGTGCCTTACAGGTTTTCTTGGTCGACCAGATCGGGCGCCGGCCGCCACGTCCGGCGATGTCGAGCAACGGCGTAGATCGCCTCCACGAAATCAGGTCTCGTAGCCACGGGCTGAAGACTCAACCACCGGGCAATCCTCTTGCGCGCGACGAAGTGCACACCGTCAGGTTGTCCCTTGAAGGTCAGACTGTCCGCCATGACAACGACGACAGCACGTGCGTTCACGCTGCAGCCGCAAACAGCTATTAGTAGTTTTGATGCGCGTTGCCCTTCGATGCGAAAGTTGCGGAGGTAAGGCTGGAGAACGTCCCGTTCACGTAGATCGCTTTGTTGCTTTCGCTTACCCTGCTTCCAAGGTGATTCTTCGTGTTGATCGTGAAGTCGCCCTCAGGTTCGATGACGACGTGGTCAAAGTCGCTAAAGCCAGATCCCACGGGGACACCGTGAAGGACCCTCCAACCCTCACCAAGTTTGCGAGGGCGCCGGGCGACTTCCTCTGCTCCGTCGGCGCCCTTACTCCACGCCCGTTCGTTGTCGTGGATGTTGAACACCCAGCCGATGAGGGTCAGAACCGGATGAGTCTGCCGGAGCTACGCCGCCTTCTACCGCAGCTCCTGTCCGGGCCGGTTTGTGGCGAGGTCGTCGCCGGGCTCGGAATCTGGGAGCACTGGTCGAGTGACGTCGCTCATTTGACTGACCGAAGCTGTGTGAGCTGAGCTTTGACAGTTGCAACCAGCTTCGCTGGCACACCTTCGGTCTCTTCGCGCGCGAGGCTAAGAGCACCGGAAGCCTTCTCCAGAAGATTAACGACGACCTCTGTCACACGATCACGCGACATTCCCCACCGCACCGCTTCATTCACGATTCGCGCAACCGTCAGACGATGTGTTCGATGGATGTTGTCGACGTGCATCGCCAATCGATCGTCGCCGTAGTGCTGCGTGCACATGAGGTCGTAGAGGGGTGCTAGCGCTAGGGCTCCGTTGTCTGTATGCAACAACGAGAAGTTTTTGGCGTGCGCGTCTCCATTGCCGATGAGCGCGTTGACAGTGACCGCTTCGAGAA
>JAKBAB010000069.1 GCA_021815645.1 Actinomycetes bacterium | reverse complement strand
CGACGAATCGACTGGCCAGAGCGTCGACGCGCTGACCCCACATCGTGCGGCTCCACGCGTGGGTCACGGTGAGGTGTCGCATCGCGCGGGTCAGGCCCACGTAACAGAGCCGCCGCTCCTCTTCGAGCTCGTCGTCGTCGCCGAGGGCGCGCCGGTGGGGGAAGATGGTCTCTTCGAGTCCGGTCAACACGACGGCGGGGTACTCCAGCCCCTTGGCGACGTGCAGGGTCATGAGCGATATCGCCCCCTCGCCGCTGTTTAACTGGTCGGAGTCGGCGACCAGCGCCATTCGTTCGACGAAGTCGAGAATCGTGTCGTACTGCGCGGCCGCCGACGCCAGTTCGCCCAGGTTCTCGAGGCGCGAATAGGCCTCGTCACTGTTCTCGGCGCGCAGATTCTCCCCCATCTTCGACTCGCGCACGATGGCGTCGATCATCTCGCGCGGCGTGGCGTCGTTGGCGATGGCGCGAAGGTCGTCGAGTATCGCGCAAAATGCGTCGACCCCGGCGCGCGCGCGCCCGCTCAACCCCGCCGCCGCGGCGAAACGCGTCGCCTCGGCGAAGGAGAGCCCGTGCTCGGCCGCGTAGGCGCCCAGTTTGGCCTGGGCCCCGTCGCCCACGCCCCTTTTGGGTTCATTGATGACCCGTCGCGCCGAGGCCTCATCGCGCGGGTTGACGACGAGCCGCGCGTACGCCAGCGCGGTCTTAATCTCCTTGCGGTCGTAGAAGCGCATCCCCGAGATGACCCGGTAGGGCACGTTGGCCCGCAGCATCTCCTCCTCGAGCACGCGACTTTGGGCGTTCGTGCGGTAAAAGACGGCCATCTCACTCCAGGTGAGACCGTACGCGCTGCGCAGTCGACGAAGCTCACTGGCCACGAAGCGGCCCTCGTCGTACTCGTCGGCCGCGCGGTAGAGACGGATCTTCTCACCGGGCCCCTGATCGGTGTAGAGGTTCTTGTCGTGCCGAGAGAGGTTTTTCGCGATGACCGCGTTGGCGGCGTCGAGAATGTTCTGGGTAGAGCGGAAGTTCTGTTCGAGGATAATGACGCGCGCGTCGGGGAAACGCCGCTCGAACTGCAATATGTTTCTCACGTCGGCCGCACGAAAGCGGTAGATGGACTGATCGGAGTCGCCCACCACGCAGAGATTGCGGTGCCGCTCGGCCAGGGTCATCACCAGTTCGTTCTGGACGCCGTTGGTGTCTTGGAACTCGTCGACGAGTAGGTACGTGAAGCGCTCCTGGTACGAAGCCAACGTGGCGGAGTCTTCGCGCAGCACCGCCAACGCGTTTAGCAGTAGGTCGTCGAAATCCATGGCGTTGGCCCGCCGCAGCCGCTGCGCGTAGAGGGTGAAGATCTCCGCGATTCTCCGCCGTAGCGGGTCGTCGCCGTAGTAGTCACGGTACGTCGCGGGCGTTAGCGACTCGTTCTTCGCGCCGGAGATAGCCGCGGCCACGCTGCGCGGCGAGAGGCGCTTAGGGTCGAGGTTGAGTTCCTTCATGATTCGTTCGACGGCGGTCTCCGCGTCGCCGGCGTCGTAGATCGTGAAACCCCGTTCGTAGCCGAGGATCTCGGCGTGAGCGCGCAGAATTCTCAGGCAGGCCGAGTGAAACGTGGAGACCCACATGCCCGCCGACTGAGGACCCACCAGTTCCACGACGCGCCGGCGCATCTCGTCGGCGGCCTTGTTAGTAAAGGTGATCGCCATGATCTGGTGGGGACGGGCGTCGCCGGTGGCCAGTAGGTGCGCGATCCGCCTAGTCAGCACGCGCGTCTTACCGGACCCGGCGCCGGCGACCACGAGCAGGGGGCCCCCGCGCTGGGTCACCGCCTCGCGCTGGGGCGCGGTCAGGTCAGCGAGCAGCGCCGCCGGTGAGAAGTCGTCGTCGCGGCCCTGCTCGCGCGGGTGCCGGTACCCTCCGGCGTCGAGATCGCTCACTCCCACTCAATGGTGCCCGGTGGTTTACTCGTCACGTCGAGCGCCACGCGGTTCACGCCGTCAACCTCTCGGATGAGACGGTTCGCGATTCGCTCAACGAGGTCGTAGGGCAGTCGGGCCCAGTCGGCCGTCATGGCGTCGTCACTGGTGACGGCGCGAATAACGATCGGGTAGGCGTACGTGCGCGCGTCGCCCATCACCCCGACGGTTCTCACGGCCGGGAGCACCGCGAAACTCTGCCACAGTTCCCGGTAGAGCCCGGCCCGTCTTATCTCGTCGACCACGACGGCGTCGGCGTTACGCAAGATCTCGGCCCGTTCGCGCGTTACCTCCCCGACGATCCGGACCCCGAGCCCCGGTCCGGGGAAGGGCTGACGCCACACGATCTCGTCGGGCAGTCCCAACTCCTCGCCGACGCGGCGAACCTCATCTTTAAACAGGGCCCGTAACGGCTCGACGAGGGAGAAGGCCAAATCGTCGGGCAACCCCCCGACGTTGTGGTGGCTCTTGATGTTGGCCGCGTGGCCCGATCCCGACTCGATGACGTCGGGGTAGAGGGTGCCCTGGACCAAGAAGCGCGGACCGTCCCCGTCGGCGGCGAGGGTGCGCGCCACCGACTCGAACTCTCGAATGAACAGCTCCCCGATGATCTTGCGTTTGGCCTCGGGGTCGCGCACCCCCGCCAGAGCCTCGAAGAATCGATCGGCGGCCTTAACGTGGATGAGTTCCACCCCGAACTGGTGGGTGAAGGTCTCTTCGATCTGCTCGCCCTCGTTTTTGCGCATGAGGCCGGTATCAACGAAGACGCAGGTCAGTTGGGTCCCGACGGCCTTGGTGACGAGGGCCGCCGCGACGGCGGAGTCGACGCCCCCCGACAGAGCGCAAAGCACCCGCTCCGCGCCCACCCGGGCGCGAATCGACGCGACCTGGTCTTCGATGATCGACGAGTTCGTCCAGTTAGCCCCGATTTCGGCCACGTCGTGCAGGAAAGTGGCGATCAGCTCCTGTCCCCGCGGCGTATGGGCCACCTCCGGGTGGAACTGCACCGCGTAGAGGCGACGTAGTGGGTCCTCCATCGCCGCGATCGGGGCGCCCGGCGACGTCGCGGTGACGGCGAAACCCTTCGGCGCGGCCGCGATCGCGTCGCCGTGACTCATCCAGACGTTAGAAGCGCTCGCCCACTCGCCCACGAGTGCGCTCGGGCCCACGCGCGTGAGGGTGGTCCGCCCGTACTCGCCCGAGCCGGTGTTCTCGACGCGACCTCCCAGTTGTTGCGCCATGAGTTGCGCGCCGTAGCAGATTCCCAAGACGGGCACGCCGAGGCGGTAGATCTCGGGGTCCAGAATCGGCGCGGGCACTTCGTAAACCGACTTCGGCCCGCCGGAGAGAATGACGGCCCCCGGCGCGCGGGCCCGCACCTCGGCGGCGGTGATCGTGGCCGGGACGATTTCTGAGTAGACGCGCGCTTCGCGCACGCGGCGCGCGATTAGTTGGGCGTACTGCGCGCCGAAGTCAACGACGAGAACGGTCTCGCTCAATGGCCCATGCCCACGCCTTGGGAGCGCTGGAGCGCCTTACCCTCGGTCTGCAGGGAGGGGGCCAACATGATCTCGGCCTTTTGGAACTCCTTTAACGTCTCGTAACCGCAGGTGGCCATCGACGTGCGTAGCGCGCCGAAGAGGTTGAGGCGGCCGTCGTTCTCGTGGGCCGGTCCGAGCAGGATTTCGCGCAGGGAGCCGCGTACCTGCGTGCGCACTCGCGTCCCGCGCGGCAACGTTGGGTGAAAGGTCGCCATGCCCCAGTGGTAACCGCGAGCGGGCGCCTCGGTGGCGCTCGTCAGCGGTGAGCCGATCATCACCGCGTCGGCGCCGCAGGCGATCGCCTTAGCTATGTCGCCGCCCTTACTCATGCCCCCGTCGGCGATGACGTGCACGTAGACACCGGTCTCGTCGAGGTGGCGCATGCGCGCGCCGGCCACGTCGGCGATCGCGGTCGCCTGGGGAACGCCGATGCCGAGTACCGCGCGCGACGTGCAGGCGTTACCCGGGCCGACCCCCACCAGCACGCCGGCCGCACCGGTACGCATCAGGTGTAGCGCCGCTTGGTAACTAGCGCACCCGCCGACGATGACCGGTACTTCGAACTCGCGGATGAACTTCTTTAGGTTGAGGGGCTCGGCCGTCTTCGAGACGTGCTCGGCCGATACGACGGTCCCCTGAATTACCAGAATGTCGAGTCCGGAGTCGATAATGGTCTGGGCCATCCAGTCGGTGCGCGCCGGCGTCACCGACGCCGCGGTCGTCACGCCGGCCTTCTTGATTTCGGCGATACGCTCGGCGACCAACTCGAGTTTGATGGGCTCTAGGTACATCTGTTGCATTCGCGCCGTCGCCTTATCGTCGTCCAGTTCGCGAATCTCCTCGAAGAGGGGCCGAGGGTCCTCGTAGCGGGTCCACAGTCCCTCGAGGTTCAGCACGCCGAGACCACCCAAACGGCCGAGCGCTACGACCGTCTCGGGGGACATCGCCCCGTCCATGGCCGAGCCGAGGACGGGCAGTTCGAAGCGGTAAGCGTCGATCTGCCAGGAGATGTCGACGTCTTCGGGATCACGGGTCCGTCGCGACGGCACAATCGCGATGTCGTCGAAGCCGTAGGCCTGACGCGCCGACTTAAAGATGCCGATCTCCACTTCCGCCATGAAATCCTCCGCTGACTACCGCCCCGGGGAGGGAGGTTGTGCCGTCCAATCTACTCGGGACTCTTCGCCGCGACGCCCTCCGCCGCCGGCCAAGTGACGCCGGTGACGTAGCCGAGCAGTTCACTGAGCACCCGCGCGGTGGCGCCCCAAATCAGGTCGTGGGGGGCACGGTAAAAGTGAATCGCGACGAAGCCGTCGCCGTCGGCGCCCGGGCGCAGGTCGCGGTGGCGCCACCTCTCCTCTACGAAGTTGCCCTCCGCCACCAAGTCGCGCAGGGCGAGCGCGAAAACGTCGTCGACCTCGGCCGGGTTCGCCACCAGGTTCGGCGCTTTCCCCAGCGTGACGACGATCGGGTAGATCGCCGATTTAGTCGCGAACGTCGCCAGCGGAGTGAGCCACGCGATCGCCGTAGCGCTCGCCGGGTCGAGGTTTACTTCTTCGCTGGCCTCTCGTAGGGCCGTGGCTAGAGGAGACTCACCCGGCTCACTGCGTCCCCCCGGAAAGGCGATCTCCCCCCCGTGGTGGGCCATCGCGCGCGCGCGGCGAGTCAACACGACGTGCGCCTCCCCGTCAACTTCGTACAGCGCGACGAGGACGGCCGAGCGTCGAGCCGCGTTGGGAGAAGTGGCCCCAAGATCGCCCGCGCTTTCGTACCCCATGGAAACGCCGTCACCGTCGAAAGTGCGTTTCGCGGCCCGCAGTTGCGCCCCAACTACTTCCAAGGTGAATCCCGATCGCCGCGCGCCGGGGGCCCCTAGCCACGGCGCGCTCGCGCCCGGGCGCACCGCGTCGGGCACGGGAATGACTTGGGGGTAGTGGTGTCCGTCGAAGCGCCCGGTGGGCTGGCCAATTGGCGAAGGCGTTATTACCCTAGAGTAGTGGTGGCCCGCGCGACCGGTCGGTCGCGGCCGGTCAACCCCCCATCGCTTCTGGAGATAACGTGAAAAACCTCGCCCGTCTGAGCGTGCGTCGCCGTTGGTTCGTACTCGTCGCGTGGATCGTGCTCTTTCTCGTCATCAACTTGGTGTCGCGTTCAGTCGGCTCCGCCTACGCGAACACCTTCTCCCTACCGGGCACCAACTCGACCGAGGCTCAGCAACTGCTCGCGGCGGGCTTTCCTACTCAGTCCGGCGACGTCGATCAGATCGTCTTTCACTCGCTAAACGGTCCGGTTAGCGACCACGCGCCCCAAATTCAGTCCATGCTGAGCGCGCTCGAAAGCCTGCCCAAAGTCGGGGTCGTCACCTCGCCGTTTTGCACCGGGTCCTTCGCGAGGGAGACTCTCGCCAACGGCCTGTGTCTCGGCTCGAGCCAGGTCTCGAAGAGCGGCACAATCGCCTACGCGGTCGTGCACTTCACGACCCAGGCCTTTCACCTAACGACCCCCGAAATCCAGGCCGTCGTCACCCGAGCTTCGCTCGCGCGTTCCTCGACCCTCGAAGTCCAGTTCGGCGGTAACGCCTTCGGGCAACTCAACTCGCCCAAGGGCAGTCCCGGCGAAGTCTTCGGTCTCATCGCCACGGCCGTCGTACTGGTCCTAGCCTTCGGGTCGTTCTTCGCCATGTTGTTACCCCTGGGCGTCGCGCTCTTCGCCCTGGGCATCTCACTGGCCGCGAGTTCCCTACTAAGCCACGCGCTGGCGATCGCCCAGTTCGCCCCGATACTCGGCTCCCTAATCGGACTGGGCGTGGGCATCGACTACGCCCTGTTTATTGTCACCCGCGCCCGTCAGGAACTTAAACGCGGCGCCGCGGTCGAAGAGGCCGTGGTGCGCGCGCTCAACACGTCGGGCCGCGCCGTCCTCTTCGCGGGCTCCACGGTCGTCATCGCGCTCCTCGGGATGCTCGTTCTCGGGCTCTCTTTTCTAAACGGCGTAGCCGTCGCCGCGGCGCTCACAGTGCTCATCACCATGATGGCCTCGGTCACGTTGCTACCCGCCCTACTCGGCTTCCAACGACACCACGTCCTTAGCCGACGGGAACGGCGCACCCTCGAAGCCCAGGGCCCCGGTCCCGTCGTGGTTAGCGGCCCCTGGCAGCGGTGGGCCCACTTCGTTTCGCGTCATCCGCGCTCGCTATCGGCCGGCGCCCTCGCACTGGTGATTGTGGTGGCCGTCCCGTTCTTTTCACTGCACCTGGGCAGTTCCGACCAGGGTTCGGACCCGGCCGGTTCGACAACGCGCCAGGCCTACGACCTATTGGCCCAGGGCTTCGGCCCGGGGTTTAACGGACCGCTGACGGTGGTGGGCGCTATTCACACCCCCGGTGACCGAGCGGCGTTGGCTAACCTCGCCGCGTCGCTACGCGGTAAGCCCGACGTCGCCGCGGTCGGGCCATTCATCACCAACCCGGCGGGCACCGTGGGGATTTTTAACGTGGTGCCCTCTTCGAGCCCCCAGGACACCAAAACGGCCGCCCTAATCGCCCAACTGCGCGAGCGCTACATTCCGGCGGCGACCAAAGCGACCCACAGCGCGATCTACGTCGGTGGCCTAACGGCGATCTTCGTGGACTTCGCTTCGGTGCTCACGGGCAAGCTCCCCCTCTTCCTGGGGGTCATCGTGCTCCTGGGCTGCCTGTTGCTGATGGTCGCTTTTCGCAGCGTCCTCGTGCCGGCCATCGCGGCCGCGATGAACCTGCTGGCCGTGGGCGCCTCCTTCGGGCTCGTGGTGGCGGTCTTTCAGTGGGGCTGGGGATCGGCCCTCATCAACGCCGGCTCCGGGCCGGTCGAGGCCTTCCTACCGATCATCATGATCGCTATTCTCTTTGGACTCTCCATGGACTATCAGGTCTTTTTGGTCTCGCGCATGCACGAGGAGTGGCTCAACACGAGCGACAACGAAGAGGCGATCATCCGGGGGCAAGCCAACACCGGACGGGTCATTACCGCGGCCGCTCTGGTGATGATCTGCGTCTTTTTCTCCTTCGCCTTCGGGGGACAGCGGGTCATCGCCGAGTTCGGGATCGGACTTGGCGGGGCCGTGCTCATCGACGCCTTCGTCATTCGCACCGTACTGGTTCCGTCCCTGATGCACTTCATCGGACGGGCCAACTGGTGGATGCCCGCGTGGCTCGACCGCGTCGTTCCCCACGTCGCCGTCGAGGCGACCGAGGACGTGGCTCCGAGCAACTGAGGTGACCGGGGTGGCGTCAAGGAACGACGTTCGCGGTGCTTGACGAGCGATCGGTGACCTCACTCGCACTTCGAGGTAATACCGTTACCACAGGGTGGGCGCACGATGCGACGTGGTGCGTGCGCCGGATGCCAGGTGACGCTCTTGCCATCGCGGTTCATTAGTCAAACTAGCTTGAGATAACACGAGGCGGTGAGCACCCGATGGTGACGCCAGAACGTTCTACTTTTCTTTTTGAAACAGCACTCGTGACGGCCGATGGATCGCACTCGCCAGTTTCTTTGACTTTGATTCGACGGTGTCGGTAACTGGCGTAGCCGTCTTTTATCCTGGAACCACCGCCGGTGCGAGAAGTTGAGGGTCTGACGATACGCGAAAAAGGTGTCCCTATCAGGTAGAATTTGAGTTGCTTAGACAACAAATTTCACCAAAAAGAAGGACACCTTTTCGATGACAACTCTACACAACCCTTCGCGCTTGTCGGTGGCATTCGACGACGACCACGCCGTCGCCAATGCGGGACTCGCGTTGGTGGGTGTACTCAGCGAAAAGCTCGGTCTCCAACAACTGGCCGAGGAGACCATCGACATCGCTCCATTTCCCGGCCGACGCGTGGCGACCCTGGTGCACGCGCTGGTCGCGGGCGCGACCTGCATCGATGACGCCGACGTGCTGCGCTCTGGTTCGACGTCGTCGGTGCTCGGGCACCGGGTGATGGCGCCCTCGACGCTGGGCACGTTCCTGCGGGGGTTCTCATTTGGTCAT
>JAKBAB010000068.1 GCA_021815645.1 Actinomycetes bacterium | reverse complement strand
GAGAATCAGACGAGGACGATCTGCGAATCCTCTGGCCGCTTTGCCACTTTGCCTCTTCGTCCCAGGCCCTCGATTATGTCGAGGCTGCGTACCCCGTTGGATCGCTTCGTCCTCGCTCTCGGTACATTGTCGAACAGATTGCGAACGAGTTTCGGGAACGTGATTTTCCTAGTGTTCAGGAAGTGTCCCGTAGCCAACTAGGGACCTCGGTTTCCTCACGTCGACGTGATGGCTCGCCGATCTCCGGGCATTGATGGAAACGCCCAAAGTCGTGAATCCTCTCGCGGGCTGGCGAAGGGCAGTTGGTCTTACTCAGGCTGAGGCCGCACGACGTTGGGGGCGCTCACAGCCTCAAGTAGCGAGAATCGAGAAGGTTGATTTTGGTTCGCTAGCAGTGAGGACGCTGCAAGCGTACGTCGAGGCACTCGGAGGTTCACTTCTGATTTCATTCTCGTGTGATGAGGACCTTGCCGTACTCGAAGACTGATTTGACGAAGAGAGGCACTTTTCGCTCTCGGCGGTCGCCGGGTAAAAGGGCTGATTGCAGATACTTCGAGAGGAATTTTTAGACCATCGCGAAGGAATTGTCACGGTTCGGCGGCCTAATGTTTCAGGTCAGGAGAGTTTCGCGAACAACCCGCTACAAGAACGTCAACCATCGAACACCTTGGATTCGGTTAAATCTGTAGACGTCTCCGCGTGGCCCACCGCCCAGCTGGTCATCTCGACGCCAGCAACGGCGCGAGATCGGCCAAGCTCACTGGCCCGAGCGCCAGAGCGCGGTCGTGAAAGTCGCGAAGAGAAAAGCTCTCCCCTTGCCGGGACCGCTCAGCGTCTCTCACCGCGAGCCACGCCCGTTCACCGACTTTGTAGCTAATCGCCTGGGCCGGCAGGGAGAGGTATCGCTCGACCTCGGACTGCGCCATGTCGCGCGAGACCAGGGCCCGCTGGACGAGAGTTTCGGTCATCATCTCCGGATCCCACCGACGTCTCGAAACGTCCCCCAGCCCCTCCAACTCGCCGAAGTCGCGAGGTGCCCTCAATTGCAAGTGCGCCCCAATATCAACCACCACGCGCGCCGCCCGCAGGCTCTGGCTCATGAGGTAACCCATCTCGAGCGCCGGTTCTTCGAAGAAGCCGAGTTCCGCGGCCAGTCGCTCGGCGTAGAGGGCCCAACCCTCGGCCCAGGCGCTGGTGAATCCCATGAGCCGTTGGAAGCGGCTCAGCCGGCTGGAATTGATAACTATCGAGCCCAGTTGGAGATGGTGGCCCGGTACGGCTTCGTGATACCAAATCGAGGGCAGGGTCCACCAGGCGAACTCCTCACGCCCGCGAGTGGGAAACCACGTGGTGCCCGGACGAGAAAGGTCTTCGCTGGGCGGACGATAGTAGGGAGCGGCCGCCGTACCCTCGGGCGCCTCGCGCACGTCGCAGTGGCGAATGCGCGGGTCAATCGTGAACTCGCGTCCGTCTAAGCGCTCGACGGCGCCTTCGACGAACGTACGGAGCCTCTCAATGATTGCGTCAACGCCGCGCACCGTGAGTCGTGGATCGGAGTCGAGCCGATCGGCCACTTCGCGTAGCGTGGCGGCGCCCGGCGTGAGCACGTGGGCCAGTTGCCACATCCGCTCGTTGATACGAACCATTTCGGCCCAGCCCCACTCGTAGGTCTCAACGAGGTTGACCTCCGTGCCCAGCGCGTAGCGGCACCACGTCTCGTAGCGATCACGACCCACGTAGGAGTTCTCGACGCTGCGCGGGGCACAGACCGTCTCGAGCCACTGCGAGGTCTCCCCGAAGGCCTTCGTCGCCGCCAAGGCCCCGTCGCGCAGGCCCGAATCGTGTTCGTCAACCCCACAAGAAGCGGCTAGGCGAGAGGCCATTCTCAACAGGCCCCCGCCGGCGATCTCCCTCAATTGGTCCGCCACCGCCACTACTTGACGCCGGGCTAGGGCGACGCCCTCACCCTCGAGGGCATCGAGCGTTTCACGCCACGTCGCGAGAGAGTGCTCCACCGCGCGCAGGCGCGCCGCCAATGTCCTAGCGTCAGACGGAGTCGAACTCGCCATCAACTCGAAAACCTCGCGTATCGCCAGCGCGGGTGAAGATATGACACCGATGGTGCGGTCCAGCTCTCCGCCCAGATCTAGTTCGCGGCTCGCCTCCAGGCGTTCGCGCATGACCGACTGTGCCACCAAGTCGTCCCCGTCCTTTGGCGACATTCGCTTCAGCGCAGCCAGAGACTCGTCGTAGAGCGAAAGGCGATTCGCGCGAGACGCGGGCGAGAAGTCGTCCAGTTCGCGATCGTGACCGCTCACCCCAAATTCGGTAGCGGTGATCGGACTAAGTTCGCACGTCCGCTCGACGACCTGGTCGGCCAGCGTGAACACTTCCGACTTACTCGTCGAACTTCTCACGCGACCTCCGTTTTCGGTTTCCCGAGGCGACTCTACGCCGCCGGTCGAGGTCACGTTCGCGATTAGTTCGAGACGAACCCGCTACGCCCTGGAATGAGGGACCACACCAAGGAGCGTCCGAAGAATCTCATTTTCACGCCGATGACGACGGTAACGTAGCGCCAATCGCCCGCGCGTTCGAGAGACGGTCATCGTCATTTCGACCCAAGCGCTCGATCCCAAGAAGCATCGCGAACGTCGCTTTCTACGTAGGCTCCCTGGGATGCGCGCTTGAGCCGTCACGGCCAAATGAGTAACTGGAACGCGAGGGAGAAACGAATCTCGCGTCACTCTCCGGTCCTTCTCGAAGACGAAGTCACGGGCGCTTTGACGCTCCTCGCAGAGCCCCCCTTCGCGTCGAGCGGTCACTCTCCCTCCGGGTCCCCAGGTAGGACAAGGTATGATTTCGCGCAGGGGAGTTACATGACGTGTTGGTCCTGCCAGGGCGAGACGCCCGCCGATAAGCCGTTTTGCGCCAACTGCGGTGCCTCGCTCACCCCGCGGTGCGCGGCGTGCGGCGCGAACCTAGTAGCGGGCAAGCCCTTCTGTGCCGACTGCGGTAAGGCGACAACTCCGGCACCAACGACCCACGTCGCGACGCCGATCGAGAGTGTCGCCGAACGAAGACTGTGCTCCGTGCTATTCGTCGATCTGGTGGGCTTCACGCCACTCGCCGAGGGCCTCGATCCCGAACAGGTTCGCGAACTGCTGTCCGAGTACTTCGACCGCGCCCAGCACATCATTGAGGTCTACGGTGGAACGGTCGAGAAGTTCATCGGCGACGCGGTCATGGCTGTATGGGGGGCGCCGCTCGCCAACGAAGATGACGCCGAGCGAGCGGTTCGGGCGGGCCTCGACGTCGTCGCCTCGGTGGAAGTCCTCGGCGAGTCTCGCAACCTCCCGGGCCTTCGCGCCCGCGGCGGAGTCGTCACCGGTGAAGTTGCGGTCACCGTGGGCAAAGTTACCGAAGGAATGGTCCTGGGTGACACCGTCAACGCCGCGTCGCGGGTCCAGAGCGTCGCGACTCCCGGCACGGTACTGGTCGACGAAGCGACGTGGCGCGCGGCCTCGGGCGCCATCGCCTTCGAGGAAGTGGGCGCGCTCGAGCTCAAGGGAAAGTCGGAAACCGTCAACGCTTGGCGCGCGCTACGCGTCGTCGCTCAACGAAAAGGTCTCGGTCGCGTCGAAGGGCTAGAGCCGCCCTTCGTCGGACGCGACGAGGAGCTGCGTTTCGTCAAGGAGACACTGCACGCCGTCGAAAGAGAAGGGCGGGCCCGACTCATCTCGGTGATGGGTATGCCGGGAATCGGCAAGAGTCGCATGGCCTGGGAGTTCTTAAAGTACGTCGACGGCATGGCCAATACGGTTTACTGGCACGAGGGTCGTTCGCGCGCCTACGGCGAGGGCATCGCCTTCGGTGCGCTGAGTGAAATGGTGCGCATGCGCGCGGGCATCCTGGAGTCCGAAGAGATCGAGACGGCCGTTGCCAAGCTGCGCGCGTGCCTAGAGGAGTTCATACCCGACGCCAGCGAACGCCAGTGGGTCGAGCCGCGCCTCGCCCACCTGCTGGGCGTGGGCGGTACTCCGAGCGCCGACCGCGAGGAACTTTTTTCGGCGTGGCGCCGATTTTTCGAGCGCGTGGCCGACGTCGGGCCCACGGTCATGATCTTCGAAGACTTACAGTGGGCCGACGCGGGCTTGGTCGACTTCGTCGAATCCCTTCTCGAGTGGTCGCGCGCTTTTCCACTGCTGGTGATCACCCTGGCTCGACCGGAGCTGCGCGACACTCGTCCGTCTTGGGGGGCCGGACTTCGTAACTTCTCCGCGCTACACCTCGATCCACTCGGGGAAGTTCCCATGCGCACGCTCCTCGAGGGATTCGTTAGAGGTCTACCCCCACAAGTCACCGATTCGGTCCTCCAGCGTGCCGAAGGCGTCCCGCTCTACGCGGTCGAGACGATTCGCATGTTGGTCGACCGGGGGCATCTAGTCGCCGACGGCGACCACTACCGCGTTGCCCGAGAGATCGAAACTCTGGAGATGCCCGAGACGCTGCACGCCCTGGTCGCCTCACGGCTCGACGCCCTCCCCGCTTCCCAGCGCACCTTGTTACAAGACGCGGGCGTCGTCGGGTCGACCTTCTCTATGGAGTCGCTCGAGGCGGTCAGCGACGCGACGCGCTCGTCGCTAGACGACGACCTCCGTGATCTCGTGCGCAAGGAGTACCTCTTTACCAACACCGACCCCCGGTCACCCGAACGTGGACAGTACGTATTCGTTCAGGGGGTCGTGCGCGAGGTCGCGGTGGGCACGCTGGCCCGCCGAGACCGCTCGACCAAGCACCTGCGCGTCGCCCACTACGCGGAGGGCCTCAACGACGACGAGTTGTCCGGCGTCGTAGCGACGCACTACCTCGAGGCCTGTCGCTCGCTAGCCGAAGCCGACCAGTCGGACGAGCTGCGCGACCGAGCTCTCCAGTGGCTCCGCCGCGCGGGCGAACGATCCCTCACCCTCGGAGCGCACGCCCAAGCGGTCACCTTCTTTTCAGACGCGCTCGACCTCAGTCGAGACCCACACACGAGCGGCGAGCTTCACGCACTAGCCGGCGAAGGGTACGATCGACAGCTAAATATTCCTGACGCGCTAAAGAGCTACCGCCGCGCTCTCGATCTCTTTGAGTCACTGGGCGACTTCGACGAGTCGGCGCTCGTCGTAGACAAGATGATCCTGCACGTCTCTCGAGAAGAGTCGGCGGACGAGGCCCAGGCACTGGGCGAAAGAGCGTTCGCCAAGCTGCCCGAAACCTCCGTCGAGACCCGCGCCCGGCTCGCTAGCGCTATCGCCTTCCACTCCCTTTCCGGCGAACGAGTCGACGACGTTATTCGCTGGAGCGAAGTCGCCCTCGACCTCGCCGAGCGTCTCGACGGCGACACCGGCTTCTACCGGGCCCTACAAGCTCGCGCGAACGCTCTCTTCTACCTGGGCCGTCATCGTGAGGCCGTCGTGTTAATGCGGGGCATGATTGAGAGCTACGACGAGGGCGGCGCCATTATTGAACTGGCCCGGGCCAAGGGGGGCCTATCGGTCTTCATGTTACCCGACGATCCCCGGGCCGCCATGGTGCTCATGCTCGAGGTCCAGGAGTTGGCGCGCCAAGCCGGCCGTCGCGACGTTGAACTTACGAACCGGCTGAACTACGTCGAAACGGCGATCAATTTGGGACTGTTTAGCGAGGCCGACTCCATGATCGCCGAGCTCAAGCCGACCACCCTATCGAAATGGTACGAGAACTGGCTGACGGTTCTCGAGAGCGTT
Source organism: Actinomycetes bacterium (assembly GCA_021815645.1). Classification (GTDB taxonomy): domain Bacteria; phylum Actinomycetota; class Acidimicrobiia; order Acidimicrobiales; family RAAP-2; genus RAAP-2. Next base: position 2,875 of record JAKBAB010000068.1, on the reverse strand, counting down.
CTGCGCGCCCTTCGCTGCGACGTCAACGACGAGCAAGTCTCCCCCTACGTAGAGGTATCCGACGAGTCATTAGAGATCGCGCCGACCCAATTGACTGGCAACGCCGTGATAGCTCTCGTCACGGGTGATTGGTCGCGAGCGCACCGCGACGCCCACGAGGTCGTCCGGTTAGAACCCACGGGGTTCAACACACCCTTCGCGCTCGGCGTCGACGCGCGGGCCGCTCTGTGGCTCGGTGACCTCGAGGCCCTCAAAGTGGCGCGCGGGGCGATGGACCGGATAAGGGGCCGAATGATGACCGCGAACCGCCGAACCGCCGACGCCGCCATCGCGGGACTCGAAGGGCGACTCGACGACGCCGCCGAGATCTACCGTGAAGCCACTGACCGCTGGCGAGATCTCGGTAGTCGCTTCGAACTCGCACTCTGCCAACTCGACAGCGTGAAGGTGCTCGGCTCACGGTCTGTGGACGCGACCGCGGCCCAGGAAGCCCGCAAGGCTTTCGCCGTAATGGGTGCCCCACGACTACTTCAACGACTCGACGACGTACTGAGCGCCGCAGTTTCCCGTTAGGGCCCTGGGGCTTCACGGCGTAGGAATCGCCCCAATCCCGTAGACCGACGGTGAATCCGCGACAACGATTGAAGCGCCGAGACGCGACCAACAGTTGACTCCTCGGCGAGATGCGGTGGCCACCAGAGCCACCGGGCCGATTCGTCACTGGTACTCGGTTGAGTCGGCCCATCGCCCCCGTGGTGCGTTGGGGACGAAATCCAACCCGTCGCCCTGGTGCTCGTTGCAAATATCGAGCCCGAAGGCGACGGGTTTCTAGTGGCCGTAGTCAGTCCGACAACCGGGGCCACTCCCGCCGAATCAGTCCGTAGACCCACGAATCGGACACCTCACCGTTTACGACGCAGTCCTCACGCAAGGTCCCTTCCCTTAAGAATCCCAGCTTCTCCAACACTCGCGCCGAGGGCGCATTACGCGTGTCGGTTTCGGCCTGGACCCGGTTGAGGTCCATCGCGTCAAACCCCCACCCCAGAAGGGCGCGCGCGGCCTCGGTCGCAAAACCCTGACCCCACGCCTCCTGCACGTAGCAATACCCCAGTGACGCACTTCGGTACTCACGGTTCCACCGGCTCAGCGAGCACCATCCAATGAAAGAACCGTCGGAGGTTCTCTCGACCGCCACGCGCGCACCACTGCCCTCTTCGGCCATGCGCTCGCACGCTTCGATGAAGCGATCGGCCCGCGCCCGCTCGATCCACGGCGGGCCATCCCAGTAGCGAAGGACGACCGCGCTACTGTGCAGTGCGAAGAGATCGTCCCGGTCGCCGTACCCGAAGGGCCGCAGTCGTAGGCGATCGGTCGAAAGTGTTGGGGTAGGTAACGGCACACCCCATATTGCCTCGTTGCCGTTAAGGGCCGCGGCCTGGGAGGTCGGCGAAGGGCGCTACTTCGCCGCTACTCGGACATCCCCAGCTGAGTAACCTACTGACTATCATGGCTCGTTACAGGAGTTGGCTCGCCGCGGGCGCGGCGATAGGCGTCTTCGCCCTCGTCTCTTCGCTTTCACCGGTAAACGCCGTGGTCCCCGCCTTCACTTCGCCACCGGCGGGGGCCCCTTTCCAGTACCAACTCCAAACCGTCGCCGGTCAGTTCCCCGCCAGTGGGGGCATCGACGTTCCCCTGTGCGTGCGCCCCGTGTTGGGGGGCCGGTGCGTGCGGGCCGCGGTCTTCGACATTGACCTCTACGAAGCGAACGGCGTCACGGCGAATGCGCCGGCGGTGCGGGCGATACGTGCGGCGGGGGGCTACGCCATCTGTTACGTGGACGCCGGGACGTGGGAGTCGTGGCGTCCCGACGCGAGCGCATTTCCCCCTTCCCTACTGGGGCGACCCAATGGCTGGCCGGGGGAGAGGTGGCTCGACGTGCGCCACTTAAAGGTGTTACTAAAAATAATGGCTCGCAGGGTTCGGCTCTGTCAGGGTGCGGGATTTCAGGCCGTCGAGTTCGACAACGTCGACGGCTATCTCAACGCCACCGGATTCGCGATCACCGCCCCCCAACAGATCTCCTATAACGAAGCGCTCGCCACGTTGGCCCACCACGACCACCTGGCCGCCGGACTCAAGAACGACGCCAGCCAGGCCGCAGTCCTACAGCCCTGGTTCAATTTCGCGATCGAGGAGCAGTGCGTTCAGTATCAATTCTGTGCCTCACTTCGTCCGTTTTTCTCGCGTCACAAATCGGTGTACGACGTCGAGTACGTGGGACGCCCCTCGGTCTTTTGCCGGTCCGCACCGCGAGCCGTCGACGTCGTGGGTAAGGGTCTCGCCCTCTTTTCTCGACCGTGGCGACCCTGCCGCTAAAGAGCGACCCGGCGTCGGCGGGCTCGATCATGGGCGCGTCGCGCCCCTTCCCTTACCCACTAACGGGTGCACCACCGCTGAATGGTGCCCACGCCACCAACTGCCGCACCCGAGTCAGTTCTCGCCGACGACGGCGTCGGCCTGAGTCCCTGGACGAGGGGTCACCAATCCGGTGTCGATGCAGACGTCACTCGAGGAGGTACGGTAGTAGGCCCGTCGAGCGATTCGTTGCGCGCCGGTGCCGCGGTTAAGAAGAACTGCGGGAGTAAAGACCAACCACGACCAAAAGGCGGCAGCCAATGACGCACACGACGCGACGGCGCGGCCGCGAGGTCGAACGCGGCGGTGACGCGTGAGGGCTAACCCAGTACTCGAAGCGACCGACATCGTCAAGCTCTTCGGCGACGTCGCAGCCGTTCGGGGGGTCAGTTTCGCGATCGAGCGCGGCGAAAGTTTTGGTTTCTTGGGTCCGAACGGCGCCGGTAAGACCAGCACGATG
>JAKBAB010000067.1 GCA_021815645.1 Actinomycetes bacterium | reverse complement strand
GCCCGTCGAAGTCGGTCCGGGATCGTCGGGGCTACCCACCACGCGCGAGGACCCCGCGGGGACGGGACCCCTGGCGGCGGTCGCCGCCGGCGTGGAGCACCTGCGCCGTGGCGGCTACCGCGGGGGCGCCTTGGTGGTCGCCGGTGACCTGCCCTTTCTTTCGTCGGCGCTCCTCGAGATGCTGCTGTCCTGGCCGTCTTCGACTTCGGTGGTACCCGTCGTCGACGGACGGGTTCAACCGCTGTGCGCGCGATGGTCGTCGCGCGATTTGGACGAGGCGGTGGTTCGCGTGGCGCGCGGCGAACGGTCTCTGCGACACGTCGCGCGTGGTCGCGACGCCACTTGGCTGCGGGCCGAGCAGTGGTCGACCGTGGCCGACCTGGAGTGTTTCGTGGACATTGACACACTCGAAGATTTAGCGTTGCTGGGGCTGCGCGCGCCGAACGGCGAGACCGGCTAGTCGCGCACTTGGCGCCGCCGCTCGACCTATCGGCCGCGCGACGTGAACGGCGGTGCCGACGGCTTTGGTTAGGTCGTGCCGGGGTCTTTAGCTATTTCGAGCGCGCGCGCCGCGTCTAGGGCGCCGCTGGGCGATAGGCCCGCGCTCGCCGCGAGCCAGCACGCGACCGGCGCCGCCGTTCTTTCCGAGCCGTGGGCCGCCTCTCCGGCCAGTTCGAGAATTGCGAGACGTGACGCTTCGTCGAGCGGCGGGGCACCAATGGCTTCTGCGAACGCGGCGAGCCACGTCTGAGCGGAGGTACTCACGGCCGTCAGCCTACTCACGGGCGAGTCCCGTTGGTAGATACGACTTGGGTCCGCGGGGCGTTTAGGCTCGGTTCGTTCGCCCGGTCGCGACTTGGACTGCGCGTAGAAGATTGGAGTGCCGTGAGTCGTGTTGCCCCGCGGCGCCCCGTTGTTCGTCTGACGGTGGGCGGGGAACCGGTAGCCGATCACGACACGGTGGCCGGTGAGGAACCGCTCGAGATTCGCGTTGGCGGCTCGTCTTTGGTGGTAACAATGCGAACTCCGGGCAGCGACTTCGACCTGGCGGCCGGTTTTCTCGTGAGCGAAGGGGTAGTCGCGCGTCGAGACGAACTGGTGGCGATGCGATACTGCGCGGGCCGAGAACAGTCCGGCGTCAACCTTTTCAACGTGCTAGACCTCACGCTCGCGAACGACGTCGCCCCACTCGATCCCAGCGTCGCGCGGTCGTTCTACACGACGAGTTCTTGTGGTCTTTGCGGAAAGGCGTCGATCGACGCCGTGCGCACGCGGTCTCGCTTCGAAGTTCGCGATGACCCCTTGACGTTTACGGCCGCGTTCCTCGCGTCGCTGCCCGAAAGGCTGCGGGCGGCCCAGCGGGTCTTCGAGCTGACGGGGGGGTTGCACGCCGCGGCGCTAGTTGACGGGCCCTCTAACGAGGTGCTGGTCGTGCGCGAAGACGTGGGAAGGCACAACGCCGTCGACAAAGTTATCGGGTGGGCGCTTCGCGAAGACCGGCTACCGCTCCGCGGAGTAGTCCTCGTGGTATCGGGTCGCGCGTCATTCGAGCTCGTACAAAAGGCCCTAATGGCGGGCGTCGCCGCCCTCTGCGCCGTCTCGGCACCGTCGTCGCTTGCGGTGGAGCTCGCCGAAGAGTCGGGAATGACGTTGGTGGGGTTCCTGCGGGCGTCGTCGATGAACGTCTACGCGGGCGCCCAGCGTATCGTCCGAGACGATACGGGGAGCGGCGAAGTTGAAACGCCGTAGCTGGCTGTCGTTGCCGACGAAGACGTAGCTCGAGCACTGACGGGCCCGAAGGATCTCGGGCCGATTAAACCTCGTCACTCCCGTCTCGCACGGCTTCGTGATGGGCGAGTTGGTCCTGTTCGCGATTGAGTAGCTCGGAGTCGTCGGCGACTTCGAGGTGAACCAAGTGGTCGTCGGCTTGGGGCGACGTGCGAATCAGCTCATCGAGTTTCAGCTGCAAGACTCTTTGGTTTCTCCCCTGGGTGTGCTGGACGACGAACAACATAACGAGGGTCACCGCTCCGGAGACGGTTGAGAAAATCGCCTCCCAACGTGTGGGAAAGCCCTGGACGGCGAGGGCGACACCGAAGACGCACAGGAGCACCACCACGACGACCGTCATCGCGGAGCGCGAAGTAAGTTCACTGATCGCGTGCAGTACGCGACTCATTCTTCGAGCGAAAACTGACTGTTCCACGGCTGCTCCTTTCGTGGCCCACGTCACAGTGGGGCCGCTGCTGGGCGCCGGGTGAGTCGTGCTTCGTTGGTCGCCGCGTAACCCGAGAATGTTGAGGGGTTAGAAGATTCCCTCAGTGTAGTGGTGAGCGAAACGGCGCCAATCGGGCGAGCGCAGAGGCGACTTCGCGGAGACGGCGGTCGTTACGACCCCAGTTAAGCGGCGCCCCCACCTAGCCTCGCCCCGTCCGACGGGGAGTGAGTCGTTGTCGTCGCGGCTGCACTAGGTTCCGAGTCCGTGCGGCCCCGGCTCTTGACGAGTCGTATAACGATCGATTTAGACGTGGGCGTGTTGGAGATCAGCGCCGTTGAGTCCAGGGGCACCAGAACGTTGGCCTCGGGAAAGTAGGTGGCGGCGCACCCGCGCGGAGTGGCGTAGGCGACGACGCGAAACGAGGGAGCGACTCGCTCGCCGTCACTCCACACACTCACGAGGTCCACGAGTTCCCCGTCGCGCAAGTCGCGCTCGGCCAGGTCGGCCTCGTTGACGAAGATCACGCGACGGCCCCCCGATATACCGCGGTAGCGATCGTTCAGCCCGTAGACCGTCGTGTTGAACTGGTCGTGGGACCGGACGGTTTGCAGTAAGAGATGACCCGGGGGCACCTCGACCGTGTCGGGGGGATTAACCGTGATGCGAGCTCGACCGGTGGCGGTATTGAAGGTCCTTGAGTCTCGAGGTCCCCTCGGGAGAGTGAACCCGCCCGGTTCGCGTACTCGTTGGTCGAAGTCGTCGAAACCGTCTACGACGCTCTCGATGTGGCGACGAATTTCGCTGTAGTCCGCGCCCATACGTCGCCAACCTAAGTCGTCCCCGAAGAGAGCGTGGCCGAGGGACGTCACGATGTCGACTTCGCTGCGTAACTGTGTCGACCCCGGTTCGAGTGTCCCGCGCGACGCGTGTACGACGCTCATCGAGTCCTCGACGGTTACGAACTGTTCTCGACCGGCGGTTCGGTCCTTTTCGCTGCGGCCCAGACAGGGCAGGAGCAGAGCTTCTCGACCGTGACAGAGGTGGGAACGGTTGAGCTTCGTCGCCACGTGCACGCTCAGGGCACAGTTAGTCATCGCCGCTTCGGTAAGAGCCGAGTCGGGCGTCGCGGCGACGAAGTTGCCCCCTAGGGCGAAGAAGACGTCGATCTTCCCGTCGCGAAGGGCGCGGATCGTTCCCACCGTGTCGTAGCCGTGCTCGCGGGGAGGGTCGAATCCGAACTCGTCGCGCAGTCGGTCGAGAAATCGATCCGGAGCCTTCTCCCAGATGCCCATCGTCCGATCACCTTGGACGTTGCTGTGGCCCCGAATGGGCGACGGTCCCGCACCGGGCCGTCCGATGTTGCCGCGCAACAGGAGGAAGTTGACAATCTCGCGAATAGTGGCGACCGCGTTGCGGTGCTGCGTGAGGCCCATCGCCCAACACACGACGACACTCTTCGCGTCCACGACGTCGGAGACGAAGCCTTCGATCTCGGCGCGGCCGAGCCCGCACTGGGCCTCGAGCGTGGGCCACGACAGTGCCCGCCACGCGTCGCGCGCGGCCTCGAAACCGTCACAGTAGGCGTCGATGAACTCTCCGTCGAGCGTCGAACCCGCGACTGCGTCCTCCCGCTCGATCAGGGCCTTGTTGACGGCCGCGAAGAGCGCTAGGTCACCGTTAACCCGAACGGGTAGGTAACGGTCGGTGAGTTTCGTCCCCCCGCCGACCAGTCCCCGAAGCGTTTGGGGGTTCCTAAAGCGTACGAGGCCGGCTTCGGGTAGGGGATTGATGGTGACCAGGCGCGCACCGCGCCGCTTGGCCGTTTCGAGGGCCGAGAGCATTCGGGGGTGGTTGGTACCGGGATTTTGACCGACGACGACTATTAGCTCGGCGTGGTCGGTGATGTCGTCGAGACTCACGACACCTTTACCGACGCCAATTGTCTCGTTGAGGGCCGCGCCGCTGGACTCGTGGCACATATTGGAGCAGTCCGGCAGATTGTTCGTGCCCAGTCGGCGCGCCAGGAGTTGGTAGACGAAGGCCGCTTCGTTGCTCGCGCGACCACTCGTGTAAAAGGCCGCTCGATTGGGGTTATCCATAGCGCGAAGTCGATCGGCCACGAGATTAAGTGCGTCGGTCCAGGTAATCGCCTGGTAGTGCGTGGCGTCCGGTGCTAAGTACATCGGCTCGCTCAGTCGACCGTAACCCTCGAGCGCGTGGCCCTCTTCGCGACGAAGCTCCTCGACGGAGTGCGCCGCAAAAAACTCTCGGTCGACTCGGGCGCGGGTCGCCTCCCACGCGGCGGCTTTCGCGCCGTTCTCGCAGAACTCCGCGAAGCTTCGCTTATTGGGTGCGGGGTCGGGCCACGCGCAACCGGGGCAGTCGAAACCTTCACTTTGGTTTAGCGCGCGCAGTGTCTCTAAAGCGCGGCGCGCGCCCATCTCCGTCATCGCGTAACCCATCGCGTGACGAATGGCCGGAACGCCGACCGAGGTCCGCTTGGCCCCGGTGACGCGTAAATCCCCCCTAGAGTGTGCGGCCATCTCGCTACCTCGACCTTTCGTAACGACACCGGTCACGACGCGGGCCCGTGACCTCGCCCGAATCCATCGTAGGGCCCCGGTTACGACGGCGACGGGTTGGCGTCGTTCGCGTATACGTATACGTAGTGGCGACCGTAGAGCCGGTGGTAGTGCAGGGTGAACCAGTGGTTTAGGCCGTGATTCCACGGGATACGCGAAACTCTCGGGTAAAGGAGTACGACGTACTGGGCGGCCGCGAAGTAGGACCGCCACTGCGCCACGAACGGTGCCGCGGCGGGGACGCGCTGGTAGCCCCAGGCCATCCACATACCGTCTGGGTCAACCACCGTGGGACAGTGGGGGTTGGTCGACGTCATCCGATTGGTCAAGATCCCGAAGGAGACGTCGCTGTAGACCACGCAAGATCCAGCGGGCACGTAGCGCGCTAGTGCTCCTATCCACGGTTCGTATTCACCGTAGGCCCAGGCGTAAACCGAATAGGCGGTCGTCACCCAGAGAATCGCCGCCACGAGAAATATGGCTCCCCCTAGTGGCGCGGTGACCGCCACGAGCTTACGTATGCGGGCCGTGACGTGAGAGCCCCACGTGGGCCGCCAGAGCACCGGGGCCAAGCGAGCTAGCGAGATTGCGACGGTGGCCAATAAAAAGGGGGCACTGAAGTACGCGTAGTAGCTGTAGAACTCGGGAGCCGTTAGGAGTGCCCCGACGACGAGCGCGGTCGCGACAACGACAAATGAGTCGACGGGGTGCGCGCCGGCGCGGCGCCACATCGCGACGGCGACGACTACGGTGAGGATCGCGAACGCAACGATGGCCTCGAGAGCCGTGGGGTGCTCGAGGGTCGTGGCGAAGCCCGACAGGTTCACGAGCCGCGCACCGAACCCGGGACTATTGAGGAAGTTCCCGTGGCGGGCAATCTGCTCGACGAGAACTTCGGAGAGAAAGGCCCGCGGCGCCGCGATGAAGAAGGGCAGGGCACTCAACGCGAATGCGCCACCGGCGGCCGCGACGAAAAACCACACTCGACGTCCCAGCGGCACCGCTAGAACGGCCACGGCGGCGACGAATGGGAAGAAGGCCCAAAGTTTTACTTCGGCGGCGAGCCCGAAGAGGACGCCGCCCCAGAGGAGGGAACGCGTCGCCGGGCCACTCGCGCGCGAGTTCGAAAAGACTACGACGGCCCCCGCCAACGCGAACATCAGACAGAATGGCTCGAGCATGACCGCGGAGCTGACCCACGCACTGACCGGTATGAGGGCGAGCCCACCGCCGGCGATCAACATAGCGATGCGGCCGCGGTGGCGCACCAGGCGAGCGAGGAGGCTCGCGTTAGCGGCGGTGGCTATCGAATCAACGACGCGCGCCACGATAAAACCGTCGTGGGTGCCGACGACGCGCGCTAGTAGCGCAATGGGGCTCAGTAGGACGACGATTCCCGGCGGTTGGACGAACGTGAAGGCTCGGTACGGCCACGCGCCGGAAACGAAGCGGACCGCGGCGCCGAAGTACACCCCCGAGTTGTAGAGGGAGAGCACCTCGGGCACGGAGAGCTGCCACAGGGAAATCCCTAGACTGAGCGCGCCGACGCCCCAGATGATTACCCATGGCGAGTTACGCGACCACTTCGTCACCGGGCCCCGGGGTGATGGCGGGGCGTCGCGGGACCCTTCTGCGTCGTAATCGACTCGATTCACTGGCGCATCACCCGTAGAGCCTCACGCTTTAGTCTGTCAGTCATGGAGCGCCGCGCCGGATCATATTTTCGCGGTAAGGGCGATTCGCGGAGGTCGCCGGACCCCTCCGTCGTAGACCCGCTCCTCGCGCCGCCTCGCTGCCCAGCCGCAGTTGCACACCTTTGGGGCCGGTAACTCGTGAATAATGCGTCGCGCTCGACCGCGCTTCGAACCGGCCGAGAGTGGCGCGCCGTCGCGGCGGCGACGCAACGCCAACTTCGGCTAGACCGGGTAAACGTCGCCGCGGGCGCCTTCGCCTACCGGTGGTTTCTCTCCATCTTCCCTACGATTATCGCGCTGTTGGGCGTAGCGTCGCTGGTGGCGTTGCCGCGCCACGTGGTGATCAGTCTGATCCACGGCGTAACAACCGCGTTGCCCTCGGGCGCGGCGCAGGTCGTAACGAGCGCGCTGTCTCACGCGACGGCACGGCCGGGGGAGAATCTCGTCGCGACGATATTGGCGTCGATTGTGGCGCTTTGGAGCGCGCTATCGGGCATGGTCATCGTCGAGGAGGGTCTCGATATGGCCTACGACATCGCGCTAGATCGTTCGTTCGTCGCGAAAAGGGTGGTCGCGATACCGCTCCTGGTGAGCGGTCTCGTTCTCGGCGGAGCGGCTTCGGCGCTGGCGGTGTTTGGTTCCGCACTCGGCGGGGAAGTTCGCCACGTCGTACCACTGGGTGGGGTGGCCTTCACCGCCGCGTGGGACGCGTTTCGCTGGGTGTGCGCCCTCGCGTTGGTGAATTTACTTTTCACGGTCGTCTACTACGTCGCGCCGAATCGTCCTCGGGGTCGGTGGCGTTGGACGAGTGTCGGTGCGGGCGTTGCGACCTTCGTATGGGCCGTCGTCTCACTCGGTTTCTCGCTCTATACGTCCGATTTCGCCACCTATTCCAAAACTTACGGCGCCTTCGCCGGGGTGGCCATTCTCATCTTCTGGCTCTACTTGACGGGGCTAGCGATTTTCGTCGGGGGGGAAGTCAACGCGGTGCTCGAAGTCGGGCGCGACGATTCGGTGATTCACGACGTCGCGACCAATGAAGTATCGATGCCCCTTAAGGGGGTGCGCGAGTGAGCACGGCGGGCCGCCGCTCGCGCCTCTTTTTCGTGGTTCACCACTAGCGAGAGCGTTCGCGAGCGGGGGAGCGTTTCGCAGGAGGTGAGAGTCCTTAGGAAACTCAATTAGCTCGAAGTAAGTACTACGGGTGGACTACCGCGCTAAGTTACGATTTTCGCGTCACCGACGAGAGGAACCCGATGCTTTACGACTACGATGCGGATCCCCGAATCGATCCGCGGATGAAAGCCATATTGAAAGTGATTCCCCCGTCACCGGAGGAAGTAATCGCGACGCGTGAGGAGATGGTCGAGCGGGCGGCGTCACCGACCGCGCGCGCGATGCGCGAACTGTATCGCTCTATGGTCGACGGAGTTGACCGCGAGGAGGTCGCGTCTTTTCGGGGACTGGTGACGACGGACTACGAAGTTACCTCCGCTCCGGACGGCAACACGATCAACGTTCGCGTGGTGCGACCGGACGACGACGAGGTTCGCGCCTGCGTGTACTACATACACGGTGGCGCCATGGCGACCTTGTCGTGCTTCGACGGCAACTATCGGGCTTGGGCCCGACTGGTGGCCGCCGAAGGAGTCGTCGTCGTCATGGTCGACTTTCGTAACTGCGTCGCTCCGTCGTCGGTTCCCGACGTCGCGCCATTTCCGAGTGGGCTTAACGACTGCGTCGCGGGACTCAAATGGGTTCACGAGCGCGCGCGGGATTTGGGAGTCGACCCGTCTCGGGTGGTCGTCGCCGGTGAGAGCGGTGGGGGCAACTTGAGCGTCGCCGTTGGCCTCACCCTCAAGCAACTCGGTGAACTCGACCTCATCAAAGGGCTCTACTTGTTCTGCCCCTACCTCGTGGGGGAGTACCCCGTGAATGAGTATCCCTCCACCGTCGAAAACAACGGAATCTTCATAGACGTGCGCGGCAACGGCGGGGCCATCGCCTACGGGATCGACGCCTTCGACGCGCGCGACCCCCGGGCGTGGCCCGGCTTCGCGACGCTCGACGACGTTCGGGGCTTCCCCCCGACGGTGGTGAGCGTCAATGAGTGTGACCCGCTGCGGGACGAGGGCGTCGCGTTTTACCGGCTACTGCTGGAGGCGGGGGTCGCCGCTCGGGGACGTGTCGTTTTGGGCACTTCGCACGCTACGGAAGTTTTCGTTGAAACCTGTCCCGACATCACCCGCGACGCGGCTCGTGATTTAGCGGCCTTCGCCACCGTTTAACGGCTAGGCGCCGACTCTTAGGAGGTGGCCCGGGCGTTAAACTACGCC
>JAKBAB010000066.1 GCA_021815645.1 Actinomycetes bacterium | reverse complement strand
GCCGGACGCCACCGTGGTTCGGACCGACGGTCAAGAACCCGTCCTCGGCCAACGTCTTGACAATTCGGTGCACGGTCGAGCGCGGGAGTCCCACCGCCCGACCGAGTTCGGCGAGGCTCAGGCCCGTCGGTGCGTCCCTCACCGCGCGAAGTATGGTCGCGACGCGTCGAATAACCTGGACGCCCGTCGTGGGCGTCGAACCACCCGCACCGCGCTCAGTCACGACCCGCCCATAACCGGTCCGCCGGGCCCACCGCGCGTGTCACCCATCTTGGCGAACGTCGATAGCGAAAAGGGTGGCGGCGTTACCGCGTGAAATCTTGGCCCGATCGTGCACGGCGACGGGAACGCCGTCGAACCACCGCGCCGCCTCACTCATCTCCTCGAAGGGGTAATCAACCGCGAAGAGGACTCGATCGACGCCCATCTCCATCAACGCTCCGAGCAGGGTGGGGGTGTGGAAGTTGCCGCTGGTCGCGACGTAGAAGTTCTCGTGAAGGTACTCGGTTACCGGTTTCGTCAGGGCGGATCCCCGCAGCGCCTTCATCCGTCCCTGCATTCGGTAGAGCGCGAAGGGGAGAGTCTCGCCCAGGTGACCGAGAATCACCTGAGCCCCGGGCACGCGATCGAACAGTCCGCTCGTGATGAGCCGCAGAGCGTGCGTCGCGGTTTCGACGCCGAAGCCCCACGTCGAACCGAGTAGTTCCTCTCGACCGACGTAAATTCCTCGCTGGGATTCAAGGGGGTATCGCGGGTGCAGGTACAACGGGACGTCGAGCTCGGCGAGGCACTGCCAGAAGGGCAGAAACTTTTCGTGGTCGTAGTACTCTCCGCCCGCGGGCGAGGAGGTAAATCCGTTCACGCAGACGCCCCTCATCGCGAGATCGCGCACGGCTCGCTGGAGCTCGGCTATCGCGGCGTCGGGATCTTGTAGCGCCACGGTAGCCAACCCGACGAAGCGGCCCGGGTACTGCTCGACGATCTCGGCCATCAAGTCGTTCGCCCTCGACGCCTGAAGCACGGCGTGCGCGGGGTCGAGTTCACCCTGAACGCCCTCGGTCACTAGTGAGAGCACCGCCACGTCGATCCCACTGGCCGCCATCAGCTCGAGGCGAGTGCCCCCGATATCCGACAGTCGAGCGATCATTCGTTGGTGCATCTCGGGACTCATCCACGCCCGCGACACGTACTTCTCGTACTCGGGAAAGACGACGTGCTCTTCCACCGCAATCTTGCCCGTCACGTACCCTCCACCACTCGAACTCGAGCCCGCACGACGAGCACCGGCACCGCGGTACTCATTCGCCGAAGTGACGCTTCAGGGCGGCGAGAGCTCCCTCGTAGACCCCGCGCAAGGGCCCCTCCATGTTGTCGGGCGACACTTCAAAAGCCCAGGTCACCGTGGACCCCGTCCCGCTCGCGGTAACGGTAATCTCCCCACGGTGTGCGTCGATGGGGAGCCCCGAGACCACCGAGTAGACGAGTCGCCGACCCGCGTCGTCGCGTTCGAGGAGGGTCTCACGCAACTTAAGATTGGGCAGAGTCAACACTCGGTCGTCACCCTCGACCTCGATCGACTCTAAGTCGGTGATATAGGGGCCGGGGTTCGAAAAGTCACCGACGACCGCCCAGACGCGGTCGGGGTCGGCGCGAAAGTCCCTGGCCACTGACGCTGACCCCAAGACTCCTCCTCGTACCTCACGCACCGTCCCGGCGACTCACGTATTTTACGACACTATTCGCTACGCTCACCCGGTGACGAGTTCGCGGCCCAACGCGGAGACGCGTTGCGTCACTTCCAGCCGAAGGTGCCCGCCGGGGGTTGAGGACGCACGGCTCGACTTCGGTGGCGAAGCGATAGCGCGAACGATCTGCGGAGCGGCGCCCGGGAGGTAGTACGGTGGCGTTTTCGGAGTTCCCGTCGACGAGCGGCGGAGGCCCGCCGCCGCCATGGGAGACGACAGTGAACGGAAAGATTGCCCTCGAGGAACACTTCGCCATTGCGCGCTACAACCGGCGACCCCAATTCTTAGCCGCGGACGCGTGGCGCGACGTAGAGCGTCGCCTCGCGGATTTTACGGAACTACGCCTAGAGCGCATGGACGCTACGGGCGTCGAGCTCGCCATCATCTCGCTCACGAGCCCCGGTGTTCAGGGCGAGCGCGACGCGCGCGAAGCCGTCGAGGGAGCCCGCGCCGCCAACGACGCCCTGGCCGAGAGGGTCGCCGAGCACCCTCGGCGCTTCGCCGGCTTCGCCGCGGTGGCGCTCCAAGACGTCGACCAGGCGGTGGCCGAACTGCACCGAGCGGTGAGCGATCTAGGTTTTAAGGGGGTGCTCGTCAATAGCTACACCGCCACGCCCGACGGAACGCCCGCGCACCTCGACGAGGAGCGCTTCGACCCGTTCTGGAGCGCCCTCGAGGAGCTGGGGGTGCCGCTCTACCTCCACCCCCAGATTCTTCCGGCCGATCAGCGCGGAGCCGTCACCAAGTGGCCCGAGATGGCCGGACCGGTGTGGGAGTTCGCCACGGAAACGTCGGTGGCCGCGCTGCGACTCATCACGAGCGGACTGTTCGACCGCCACCCGAAGGCGCAAGTGATATTGGGCCACCTCGGGGAGTCACTGCCCTTTAACGTGTGGCGAATCGAGAGTCGCATGCGTAAGGCGTTCGATCGCGTCGAACTGAATCGTTCCCTGACGTCGTACCTGTGCGACAACTTCTACATCACCACCGCGGGCCACTTCTACACTCCGAGCTTCCTCGCGACCGTAGCGGTCATGGGCAGCGACCGGGTGCTCTACTCGGTGGACTACCCCTTCGAGGAGATGGAGGAGGGGTCGCAGTGGTTTGACAACGCCGACATCGACGAGACGTTGCGCCACAAGGTGGGCCGAGACAACTCCGTTCGCCTCTTCTCGCTGTGAGGCGCCGACCCTAGGGCGCCGGAGGCGGTACCTCAACGCCGTCGGTTCCGCCGGCGTTGAGAAAGAGTGCCACCAAGTCCTCGGTGTTGCCCAGTTGCTCGCCGCTCGCGCTACGTCGCACCCGACCCTCGACGAGTACGTAGCCCCAAGTCGCGACTTCGAGTCCGAGCGACACGCGCTGCTCGATCAACAACACCGCGCAACTGTCGTGGGCGAGACGACTGACCACGGTCTCTAGTACGTTCTTCGCTACGAGCGGCGCCAAGTTCGACGTCGGTTCGTCCAAAATGAGCAACGTCGGACGTGGCACCAACGCGCGCGCGATGCCGAGCGTCTTGCGCTCCCCTCCGCTGAGCGCGCCGGCCCGGCGCCGCCGCAGTGGAACCAGCATTGGGAAGAGGTCGAAGATCTCGTCCAGGCGCGCCTTAACACTCTTGGCGGGCAAGCGGTAACCGCCCATTTCGAGATTGTCGTTGACGGTGAGCGTCGAAAAGACGTCGCCACTCTGAGGGACGTAACCGACCCCGCGCGCCGCGCGCGCGTCGTCCTTTAACCGCGAGATCTCCTCGGTGTCGAGGTAGAGGCGACCACTCATTAGCGGCAGCTGTCCCACGAGGGCCTTGACGAGCGTGCTCTTGCCGGCGCCGTTAGGGCCCATGACTAAAACGATCTCGCCGCGACCCACTTGTACCGATACGTCGTGAATAATCGGCAATCGGTGGTACCCGGCGGTGACGGCGTCGGCGACGAGATAACCCTCCACGCGCGGCGTAGGGGCGGCCGCGTCCGGCGACCCATCGCGCGCGCTCTCAGCCGAGGTAGGCGTCACGGACCCCCCGATCGGTCACCACTTCGGCGTAAGTTCCTTCGGCGATGACCCGCCCGAGGGCCATCACGACCACCCGGTCGCACAAGGTGCCGACCACTTCGAGGGCGTGCTCGACGAGCACCATCGCGATTCCCTCGTCCGCCACCGAGCGAAGGTCGGTGGTAATTTTTCTCACGAGGTGGGGCGCTACTCCAACCATTGGTTCGTCGAGTAGGAGCACGGTGGGGTCACGCATGAGGCAGCGCATTATTTCAACTAGTCGTCGCTGCCCACCACTCAACTCCGCGCCGTAGGCGTCGGCCGTCTCGGTCATCTCGAAACGTTCGAGCACCGCCCACGCCCGTACCTCCGCGGCCCGGTCCTCGGCCCGGTTCGTCCGGTAACGCGCGGTAGCGTGCCACAGCGAGGCGCCCGCTGACCCCCGCGACGACACGAGTAGGTTTTCGAAGACCGTCATTCCGGGAAACTCACTCGTCGTCTGGAACGTACGAGCGACACCCAGTCGCGCGCGCGCGTAGGCCGATCGCCTCGTCACGTCACGTCCGTTGATTTCAATCGTGCCACTTTTGGCGCGCAGTTGACCGGCGAGCGTCGCCAGTACCGACGACTTACCGGCGCCGTTGGGTCCAATCAGACCGACTATCTCGCCGGGGTAGACCTCGAGGGAGACGTCCTGGACGGCCGCGACACCCCCGTAGCGCACGGCCAACTTTCGCGCGACCATGACGGGCCGGCGGGTGTTGGCCGGACTGAGCCCACTCTCCCCGCGCGGTTCGAGAGTCGCGGTGGCCTCCGCACGGGAAAGTGCGGCGGCCCTCGCCGTTGAAGGGTCGACGGCGCCAACCGTTCGCACGTAGGAGTTCTGTGCGACGTCGTCTCCGCGGCCGAGGGTCAACAACCGCACCACCCAGCCCCGGCTTCGCTCCAACGCGTCGAGTCTCGGGGCGACGAAGCGACGCTCGGGCAGTAGCCCCCGCGGTCTTACGAGGAGAAAGAGCATCCACAACAAGCCGATGACCATCCACTGAATCGCGTCGACGAGGCCGGGGTAGCCGAAGGACGGGAGAAAGGTCGGCAGTTGCAGCACGAGGATCGGCACTATCAACGTGCCGAGCAACATACCGCGATTGTTACCCACCCCCCCGACGAGCAGGGCGGTGAAAATGACGAAAGTCTCCGCGTACCCCCAGGCACCCGGTGACCACGCGCCAATGAACTCGACTAGTAGGCCGCCCGAGAGGCCGGCGATGGCCCCGCCGATGATGAACACCTGCATCCGCAGGACTGTTCCGTTGAGGCCGAGGGACGCCGCCGCATCCTCCTGGTCACGAATCGCCCGCAGGGCCCGTCCCCACGACGATCTACAGAGCGCTTGGACGACGAAGTACATAACGACGCAGATGGCGAGCACCCACGCGGCGTAGTACCACTGGTACGTGCTGAGCGACACGTTGAGGAATCCCTGGAGCGGGTGCGCGACGCCCGTTAGTCCGTTCGAACCGTTGAACAGGTGAATATCGGCCGATACGACCTGGTACAAGATCAGCGACACGATGAGCATCACGGCGGCCTGGTAGTCCCGTCGTATCCGACGCAGCGCGAAAAGGCCGATGACCCCCGAGAGGAAGGCGCCCGCCAACGCCGCGGCTACGAGCGGTAGCGGGAAGGGTACCTGCGCCCCCAGGATGTAGGTCTGGTAGGAGTTGATGCCCGTGTCGGATCCCAATACGACGACCGACGCCGCGTAAGCGCCCGCCGCCTGAAAGACGATGAAGGCGAAATTGATGACGCCCGCGTACCCGTACTGAAGATTGAGCGACCACGCGCAGAGCAAGTCAATAGCGAAGTACACGAGAAGTGTAGAAACGTAAAAACTGTAAGCACCCAAAAGTGGCCCCTCCAAGAGACCGGTGGTATCTGGTTGTTCGTGGCCCCTAAACGGTCAACTCGACCTTACGCGAGGCGGCGTTGAGCACCCCCGAGGGCTTGCTCAACAGCACCACGACGAGCACTCCGAAGGCCGCCACCGTGCTGTAAGACGAGCCACCCAAAGCGGCCACGAGTTCGGTAACTATCCCCAGCAGCAGTGAGGCCAGTAAGGCGCCCCCGGGCGAACCCACGCCGCCCAAAATGGCCGCGGCCAGTACGGTGGGCAAAAAGTCGTAACCGGTAGAAAAGCTGACACTCAAAGAGTTGATGACGTAGACCACCCCAGCCGCACCGCAGAGGAATCCACTGAGGACCCACGTGGCGTTGACGATCCGGTTGGTCGGTATACCGCACGAGCGCGCGAGCCGCGGATCGACGGCCATCGCGCGAAGCGCCTTGCCCAATCGCGTCAACTTCAACATTCCCTCAACCAGCACAAAGACCACCGCACAGATTCCCACGAGCACCAGCTGACTCACGGTGAAAATCAGGGGGCCCATCGTGACGGTGCCGCCCTGGGGGAAGACGATCGAGTAGATCTGGTCCCGCGAAAGTGCGTCCACCGCGTACTCAATAACGAGCGCGAGCGCGAGAGTTACCATCACCATCTCGAACAGTCCCGTACCGCGCGACGCGTAGTACTTAAAGACCGTCTTGCCGATCAGCAGCGTGAGGACGGCTCCGGCCACTCCGCCGAGGACGACGCCCAGCCAGATGTTGATGTGCGCCGTCTCGGTCAGATACGCCACGAAGGCGCCAACGGTCATAATGCTCCCGTAGCTCAGGTTCAAGACGTTCGTTAATCCGAACTGAACCGTGAACCCAATCGCCCCAATGGCAATGATCGAGGCCGTGACGACGCCAAAACCCAAGGTCTGGATGAGTAGATTCATCGGGTCCTCTAGCGGGCGTAACGCGGTGCCGTCGAGGGCGCGGGCGAGCGCGGTCCGTCCCGTGACGCACCCCGCCCGCCCCTCGTGACTCGTTCCGAGTCCGACCACCGGGAGGGCCCTAACGACCGAACCGACTCAGCCAAGGGCTTGAATCTGTTGCTCGGTAATAACCCGCACGACTTTTATCTGGTCACTGGCCGTAATCTGTTCGGCCGCTTCGTTCCCGAAGGCGTTTCGGTACTTATCGAACAGCACGGGTCCCGTCACCCCGATGTACTGAATGTGCTTGCCCTTGGCGAGCGCCGCCTTGCCTTGGGCGTAGGTGTAGACGACCGTCTTGCCCGCGCCCTTGGCGGTCACCGCGTTGATGAACTTGTTGTAGGTCTGCGGAGACGTGCTGTGAGCGGCGTCCATCGCGAGCGCCTGGACAATAACGCCGTCGTAGCCGGCGCCCGAGTACGGATTCGTCACCCACTGCGCGGCCGGGGCCGGCACCTTGGACGCCTCGGCCTTGAGGCCCGCCGCGTAGGCGACGGTCGCCGCGCTGGGCTTGGGCGTACCGTCGGCGACGGCGGTGAAGTATTTCGCGAAGTCGCTCGAACCAATCGCGCTGCGCACGGGATTAATCCACGTGCTGATCGCGGTCGCCGTGGTGCCGATGATGGGCACAATGTGTCCTAACTGCTTCATCTCGGCGAAGAACGTGGCCGCTGTCGTACCGTCGGACTCGGTCATGATGACCTGGGGGTGAGAGGCGAGGACTCGCTCGACCTCGGCCCGGTAGGAGGGCTGATCGGGCGTCAGGCTGATGTTCGCGACGAGTTGGGCGTGACTGGCCGCGACGCCCTTAAGAACTCCCGGCAGGTCTCCCTGGGATCCGCTGTCGGTGCCGAAGACGGCGGCGACCCGGTGGTAGCCGCGCTCCTTGGCCCACACGGCCATCGCTTGACCGTTGGCCGGGTCCGGCGGAATCAGGCGCCACATGTACGAGTAATTAGACCGATCGAAGGAGGCCTCTCCGCCCCAGGTCATATCGGTCATGTGAGCGGCGTTGAGAATCGGGACGATGGTCGGCGCCGACGCCGTTCCCGGTCCCGTCACCCCGACGAGGTTGGAGGTAGTCGCGAGCAGTTTGTCGACGACCGGCACCGCGTCGGCGGGGTCACCCCGGGTGTCTTCGGTGGTGATGGTCATCTGGTGACCGAGAATGCCCCCCGCCTTATTAATCTGATAAACCGCCGGGTAGACCCCCGAGTCCGCGGCGCCGCCCTCGAAAGAGGTCGGTCCGGTGTAGGCGATGACGATGGCCTCGGTCACGGGTGACTTCGACGTCGACGCGCCACCCATAACGACACCCGGAACGACCCCCACGATGGTGGCGAGTCCCACGACGGCGCCTGCGCCGACCAATCCGCCCCGAAAGTTTCGACGTCCCGTACGTTTCTTCGAACTCATTATCCCCCCTTGGACCGAGCGGCACCGGCGTGCGCCGGCCACCCGCAGTCATTCATCGACACAGTAGTGTGGCGCATTATCCGAGTCAACTCATCCCACTAGGTGGACCAGTCGAAGAGTTGGGCCTGATTCGATCTACCCGGTTTTCGTACCCAGCGGCCGCGAGCGCGGCGAATCCTGCGTCCGACTTCCTCAAGGTTCGCCGCTAGGGAGTCGTTATTTCCCGTCAAAAACGACCTTGACCGTGGGGTGGAGGCTCCGCGAAGTAGCGAGCTTGCCGTCCGTTGGCGTGGGCCCGCGTTTCTTCCCGGGCCCACGTGCGGCCAAAGGGTGAACGCAATCCTCACGAGACGAAAGGCGGCGTTAACCACTCTCTCGCTCGAGCACTAGGGAGTTGAAAACTCTCAACTCAGCTCCCGCCAGCGCTTCGCGAGGGTCGGACTCGAGAGACCCTCCGGGGCCCTCGAAGTCACCGGGCACAAAAGTCTTTCTTCCGCGGAGTGAACCTGGCCCACGCCCGCGACGAAAGCGTTGGGTAAACCCCCTGGCCGGGTGGTCAGCGAGTCACGCGACCAATTGGTCGCCGCGCGGGGCTCGGGACGCTCGGCGAGGAGAGTTCTCGAGTGGGTAACTCTCACCCGCCGTCGCCGAAAAGAATTCCCAGTTGGCCCGCGCACCCGTGACCCCTGGCGAGCGATGTCGACCCCGGCACGAGGGGGACGCGCCGGGCGACACCACTTAAGATACGAGCAAAGGAGCGAACGATGAGTAACGAAAACCAGTGCCCGGTATCTATTGGGGCCAACACCGACGCAGCCCACGGATCGACCAACGAACAGTGGTGGCCCAATCAGTTAAATCTCGGGATTCTCCACCAGAACTCCCCTAGGGCCAACCCACTCGTCGGCGAGGGCTCGTACGCCGACGCCTTTCGAACACTCGACTTAGACGCGGTGAAAAAGGACATCGAAGCCGTGATGACATCATCTCAGTCGTGGTGGCCCGCGGACTACGGACACTACGGACCCTTCTTCATACGCATGGCCTGGCACAGCGCGGGCACCTACCGAATCGGCGACGGTCGGGGCGGCGCCGGATCGGGTGCTCAGCGTTTCGCGCCACTTAACAGCTGGCCCGACAACGTCAACCTCGACAAGGCGCGGCGGCTGTTGTGGCCCATCAAGCAGA
>JAKBAB010000007.1 GCA_021815645.1 Actinomycetes bacterium | reverse complement strand
CTCGGGACCGGCCTTCGCGGTCGGCGCCCCCGTCACGTACCCACTGGAGAGTCCGCGCGACGCGCTGCGCGCTCTAGCGCGCGAGCGAAGGGCCCTGGCTCTACCTAGCGCACCGACGCCCGCGCTCGCGCTCACTTTGTCGACCTACCGACTGCGAAGCGGTGCGACGTGGTTACTGCCGACCTTTCACGTCGTCGCGGCCGCGGGCTCGTGGAACGTCGTAGCGCTGCAACCGCGTTACGTCACGACCACTTCGGGGAGTGCGCCCGCACCCTAGGGCGTCGCGGCGGTGACCGTCACGGGGCGCGCCACCTCGAGTGACCCCACACCAACGCTCAGTTCGAGGGTGAGTGTGCCATTCGCCGCGGCGGACCGCGCGCTACTGTGCGATACGAGGTAGTAGGTATTCACGACACCTCCGACCCCCACGTGCGTTCGCAGGTTCACCCTGGTGTTCGCCGGCAGGTCGACGATCAACTCACCGATACCCTGCGACGCGCGCAAGGTGAAGGGGCTCGGACCGAAAGCGACACCCGACAGGTCCACGATGGTCTCCCCGATCGCCCCACGGTAGTTGTGTCGAACTTCGGCCACCGTCCGCGGACGCCAGACCGTGTACCCACTACCGCCACTTAAGGGGACGCCCGTGAACTGGAGCGTACCGAACAACGAACCGAGCGCCAATATGACGAGGCTGATGAAGCCCAAAAAGGCCAGCGCCAGGAGTCGGCGAAAGGTCAAGCGGCGCGCCGGCGAAGTTAGCGACACGACGGCGAGAACAATTAGGAAAATGAGCCACAGCACACTCACGCCCGACGCGAAACGAAGCGCGTCGTGGCGCGCGGCCACGACGGCCACGACCAAAACGGCGACCGCCGCCGGGAGGGCGACGCGCAGCCACCGAATGCGCCGCGCGCCGCTCACCTCTTCACGGGCCGGGGGGGACGACTCGTCGGCCGGGTCTCGGGGAACGAGAACCCACATCGCTAAGTAGATCGCCGCACCGAGACCGTAGAGAAGGGCGAGAACCACGAAGGCGACGCGCACGATACTGACGTCGACGTCGAATCGCCGGGCCACCCCACCGGCGACGCCCCCGAAGATCTTCGAGTCACGAGTGCGTCGCAGGTTCGACGCCCCCGGCGGGCGATCGACGGGTGGGGGCTCGTGATCGCCCGACGGGGGTGATGGGTCGTGGTGGTCGAATGGGGGGACTAGGTCGTTCACGCCCCCAATGTACGGCGGAGCCGGCCCGGCGACCATCAGGGGGAACCCTCGTGACGGCGAAGGCGCCGCGCTCTTCTCGGGGTTCTCCCCTACTGCGTGGGCGAAGCGGCGGTGAAAGAATAGGGCCAGCCGAATGAAGTGAGGACGTAGATGGCTCTGACAACGGCGCCGCACCCGGTTATCGGTACCCCGCAGCGCCCCTACCGGCGCAGCGCGGTGACCGCGCTGCTCGGTGGCGTCTGCGCCGGGTTCGCGGTCCGCCTCGGGGTTAGGGAACGCTCGGTGCGCGTCGTGTTCTGTATTCTCGCCTTCGTCGCGGGCGCCGGCCTCATTCTCTACGCGCTGTTGTGGCTGACGTTAACGCGCTCGGGCGAAGAGGAGTCCGCCGCCCAGCGTCTCTTTCGCCGACGGGTCAACACCCCCGCCTTAGTGGTAGCCCTCTTCGCTACGATCGTGGCCCTCTTCTTGCTCGACCCCATAGGCTCTTCGATCTTCGGCGTCTACGCGTGGCCCGTGCTCATCGCGCTGGCCGCCGTCGGCGCACTGTGGCGCGGCGCCTCGCCCGACGAACGCAGCCACCTCAGCGAATTAGTGAAGTCCGCGCCATTCCTCGGAGCCGGCGCCCCCCCGCGACGGACCCACGTCTGGCTACGCGTTGTGCTCGGTATCGCGTTCGTGGTCGGAGGACTACGAAT
Organism: Actinomycetes bacterium; assembly: GCA_021815645.1. Lineage (GTDB taxonomy): Bacteria > Actinomycetota > Acidimicrobiia > Acidimicrobiales > RAAP-2 > RAAP-2. Next base: position 38,028 of record JAKBAB010000007.1, on the reverse strand, counting down.
ACTCAACCACCTGCACGGAATTTTAGTGGGCGCCACGCCGGCCATTATTGGCACCTTCGTGCTCATCGCGGGAGTACTCATCTTGCTCGCGCCGTGGTGGCTAAGCACTCTTAACGAACTGACCGGGGAACGGCGGGCCCGAATCCGCGTCGAGGAGCGGGCCCACGTGGCGGCCCATTTACACGACTCGGTTCTCCAGACCCTCACCTTGATCGAGCGGGCCGCCGGCGACGAAACCGCGGTCGTGCGCCTCGCGCGCACCCAAGAGCGCGAACTACGCCAGTGGCTCTTCGAACCGGATCGAGGGCGCGACGCAACTACGAACACCCTGAGTGCGGCGCTGCGCGCCCTGGAGACGGAGATCGAGAACGATTACGGCGTAACGGTCGAGCTCGTGGTCGTCGGAGAGTGCGCTACGAGCGACTCAGTGTGCGCCCTCGTCTCGGCCGCGCGCGAAGCCGCCATCAACGCCGCGCGCTGGTCGGGCGCGAGCACTCTTTCGATCTTCGCCGAGGTTGAGCCGGCAGAACTGTCTATCTTCGTGCGAGATCGAGGCTGCGGATTCGATCTCGACGCGGTGCCGGCCGACCGTCAGGGAATCGCCCTGTCGATCCGCCAGCGCACGACCCACCTCGGGGGCACCGCGACGATCCGCAGCGTCCTCGGCGAAGGCACGGAAGTGGTCCTCACCCTCGCGCGAGCGTCCTCGTGAATCAACCGCGCGTATTTCTCGTCGACGACCACGAACTTATTCGCACCGGTATCCGCAGTGAACTCGCCGGCGTGGTGGAATTAGTCGGCGAAGCCGACGAGGTCGCCGCGGCCATCGACATGATCATCGAGCGCTCCCCCGACGTCGTATTACTCGACGTGCACATGCCCGGCGGGGGCGGGGTCGCCGTGCTGCGCGCGGTGGGTGACGCTCGACCGTCCGTACGGTTTCTCGCCCTGTCGGTCTCCGACGCCGCGGATGACGTCATCGCGGTCATTCGCGCCGGAGCGCGCGGCTACGTGACCAAGAACATCTCGGGCGCGGAGCTAGCCGACGCGATCTATCGCGTGGCCGCCGGCGACGCAGTCTTTTCACCGCGGCTCGCCGGGTTCGTACTGGACGCCTTCTCCCTCGAGGGGCGCCACCTCGAAGCCGGAGACGTCGACCCCGAACTGGACCAGCTCACCACTCGGGAACGGCAAGTGCTGCGCTTCATCGCTCGCGGTTACACCTACCGCGACGTCGCGGTCGAACTGGCCATCTCACCGAAAACCGTGGAGAGTCACGTCTCGTCGGTGCTGCGCAAACTACAGCTCACCAACCGCCACCAACTGAGCCGTTGGGCGTCGGAGCGCCACCTCCTGTGAACTAGCGCTGTTCAATGAGATCCATGTAGCGCTCGTCCCAAAGATCGAAGTACTCCTCGGGGAGCAGAACCGCGTGCGTCGGCTCTAGCGCTTCGACGAAGCCCCGCTCGTGACTGACCGCCACGATGGTGCCGCGCCACTGGCGCATCATCTCACCGAGCGCCGCCACGCTCGCCGGGTCGAGATTATTAGTGGGCTCGTCGAGCACCAGCAGGTTGGCCCGCGACGACGCCAGAACGGCCAGGGCCAATTTGGCCCGCTCGCCGCCCGACAACGTTTCGGGCATCTGGTGGGCCGCCGAGCCCTTGAGGCCGAAGGCGCCGAGCATCGAGCGGCGCTGGCTGTCCGAGACGACCGTCGAGTCTGCGAGGTTTTCCAGTACCGTGCGCGCAAAGTCGAGTTGCTCGTTCTCCTGGGCGAAGTAACCCACCGTCACGTTGGCCCCGAAACGCACCTCCCCACTGTTGGCCACCTGGGAGCCGGCCAGACAGCGCAGGAGCGATGACTTACCAGCGCCGTTACGTCCAACGATAACGATGCGGTCGCCGCGCCGGGTGATGAAATTTACGTCACGCAAGACGTCTTTGGCGCCGTAGTTCACCGACAGCGCGGTGACGCTCATCGGCACGTCGCCGCTGCGCGGTGGAACCGGGAGACGAAACGTGACCTTTTTCTCCACCTTGGTCACTTCGATTCGCTCACTTCGCAGCTTCTCGACGCGTCGGTCCAACACCTTGGCCAGGCGCGCCCGCTTCTCCGTCTGACCACGCATCGAGTCGGCGAGCTTCGAGAACTGATCGATCTTGGCGTCCTGGTGCAGAGCGATCTTCTCTTCACTGAGACGTCGCTCCTCTTCGAGCGCGAGGAATTTCGTGTAATTCCCCCGGTACTCACGCAGCTGACCCTCGCGCAGCGCCAGTACCCGACTAATGGATCGATCGAGCAGAACCAGGTCGTGGCTGATGACGAGCACCGCGCCGCGAAACTGCTCCAACTCGTCGAACAACCACCGCTTGGCCGCCTTGTCGAGGTGGTTGGTCGGTTCGTCGAGGACCATCGTCGCGGGCTGTTCGTAGAGCACGCGCATGAGGTCGACGCGCCGCCGCTGGCCACCCGACAGCGAACTCAACTCTTCGAGCAGCAGGTCCTGCTTGAGCCCGAGTCCGTCCGCCAGTCGCGCCACTTCGGACTCCGCCTCGTAGCCGCCGCGTTCGCGGAACTCGGCTTCGAGCGAGGTGAAGCGCGCGATAGTCTCGTCGGTCGCTTGGGCGGCGAGCGCGTGGCGGGCGTGCTGCATGTCGGCGTCGATCTGGTCGATTCCGCGCGCGGACAGGACGTGAGAGAGCCCGATGGGCTCGACGCCCAGTCCCCCCGCGACGGGTTCCTGGGGCAGGTGGGCCAGCGTGCCCTGTCGCGCCACCGATCCAGTTATGCGAAGGTGCTCGGGGTGTTCGCCGAGCAGCACCGAGAGCAACGTCGACTTACCGGCCCCGTTGCGTCCGACCAAGCCGACCTTTTCGCCGTCGCCCACGGTAAAGGACACGGGGGTCAGTAGGCGGCGCGCGCCAATCTCAATACCCAACTCCCTGACGATAAGCACTAGCGCCGCCGGAAGCCGATGGGTCCCTGCGGTGAGGGCGAGGAGGGATCCACTAGGGACGTCACCGGGCCGTCGAGGGACCCCGCCAGTGCACGGTAGTTTGGTCGCCGGTGGTCCATGTCCCTCGTTCTAGGTGGCGGAACTCCCCGCCTAACTGCGCTGCGCGCGTCGGTAACCTTACCGGGCGCGACGATGGGGGCCCGACGGTGTGGTGACGCTCGGCGAAGGGCGCCGCGTAGAGTACGGCGCCGCTCGCCTGCCCGCCGGGTGGCCTAATCCGTTCCCTCGGCCGGTACGGCGGCCACGGCCGCCACGGCGTGGCCCTCGTCGAGGTTCATTACGCGCACCCCGGTGGCGTCTCGGCCCTGGGACGAGACCTCGCGTACCGGAGTTCGAATCAGCACCCCCCCGGTGGACGCCAGGAGTACTTCGTCGTCGAGGTGGACCATGAAGGCCGCGACGACGAAGCCCCGAACGGCGGTCAGTCGTATCGCCCGCACTCCCTGACCACCGCGCCCCTGGCGGTTGAATCGCTCCACTTTGACGCGTTTACCGAAACCGGTGTCGGTGACGACGAAGAGATCGGCGTCGGGACGAACCACGTCCAGGGAGATGGCCCGATCGTCTTCGCGCAGTCGTATTCCCCGTACCCCCGTCGCGTCGCGACCGACGTCGCGCACTTCGGACTCGGTAAATCGAATTGCCATTCCCCGGTACGTCACGACCATCAGGTCGTCTTGGCCGCCCGTGGGTACGACCCGCACCACTTCGTCCCCGTCGCGCAGGTTAATAGCGATCCACCCCTCGCGACGGGACTTGTCGTACTCACTAAGGGCGGTCTTTTTAACGGTTCCGTTCGCGGTCAGAAAGACGAGAAAGCGATCGGCGGGAAAGTCGTCGGTGGCGATGATGGCCTGAATTGACTCACCGGGTTGAAGGTTCAACAGGTTAACGACGGCCGTGCCCTTAGCCGTGCGCTCCTTCATCGGTACCTCGTGACCGCGCAGGCGGAAAACTCTCCCTCGATTTGAGAACAAAAGCAGGTGGGCCAGCGACGTCGTATGGACCATCTGCTCGACGAAGTCCTCGTCTTTGAGCTTGGCCCCCTGCACACCGCGCCCCCCCCGACCTTGAGTGCGAAAGGCGTCAGCCGCCACCGACTTTACGTACCCCGCCCGCGTCAAAGTCAGTACGATCTCCTCGTCGTCTATCAGGTCCTCGACGCCCAGTTCACCGGGGTCGTTGACGATCTGGGTGGCCCGGTCGTCGGCGTACTTGTCACGGATAGCGGTGATCTCCTCGGCGATCACCGCGCGTAGCTTGGCGTCACTGGCCAAAATGGCGCGCAACTCTTCGATGGTCGCGAGCAGTTTCGCCATCTCCTCTTCGAGTTCGCTGCGCCCGAGTCGAGTAAGTCGACCGAGCGTCATGTCCAAGATGTGGTTGGCCTGTTCCTCGCTGAAATTAAAGGGGGCCGCCATCAGCGACGTCCGCGCCGCCGATCGGTCGGCCGAGGCGCGAATAGCCGCGATGACTTGATCCAACATGTCAATGGCGCGCAGCAGTCCCTCGACGATGTGCGCGCGCGCCTCGGCCTTTCGCAGTCGGAACTGGGTTCGCCGAGTAACGACGTCGACCTGGTGAGCGATGTAGTGCGTCAGCGCTTGGGCCAGGTTCAGCGTCCGCGGGACGCCGTCGACCAGGGCCAACATATTGACGGCGAAGGTGGTCTGCAGCGAGGTGTTCTTGTAGAGCTTGTTGAGCACCACGTTGGCGTTGGCGTCGCGCTTAAGGCGAATGACCAACCGGGCCTGACGGCCGGCCGAGTCGTTCTGCACGCCACTGATCCCGTCGAGCTCGCCGCTTTTCACGAGGTCGTAGATCTTCTCCTCGACTGACTCGACCGACACCTCGTAGGGGAATTCGGTGACAACGATCCGGCTCTCCCGGGGACCTTCTTCGATCTCGGCGACGGCCCGAAGTTTGATCGAGCCCCGTCCGGTCCGGTAGGCGTCGAGGATTCCCTGACGTCCCAAAATCTGGGCCCGCGTGGGAAAGTCCGGTCCCTTGACGAACTTCATCAAATCGTCCGGCGTGGCCGCGGGGTCGTTCAGGAGGTGCAACGTGGCGTTGATCACCTCACCCAAGTTGTGCGGAGGGATCTTCGTCGCCATGCCGACGGCGATACCCTGAGAGCCGTTCACCAGCAGGTTGGGGAACCTCGAGGGGAGAACGACGGGCTGCTGGGTCGAGTTATCGTAGTTCGACTCGAAGTCCACGGTCTCTTCGTCGATCGAGTCGAGCATCTCGAGCGCGAGGGGCGCGAGACGACACTCGGTGTAGCGCATCGCCGCGGCGCCCTCGTCGGGTCCGGTGCCGCCGAAATTACCGTGACCACTGATGAGGGGGTGGCGCATGGAGAAGTCTTGAACCATTCGAACGAGGGCGTCGTAAATGGCGCTGTCGCCGTGGGGGTGGTACGTACCCATCACCTCTCCGACGACTTTCGCGCACTTGGCGAACGGTCGGTCGGGGCGAAGTCCCTGGTCGAACATGGAGTAGAGAATCCGCCGGTGCACCGGCTTTAGCCCGTCGCGCGCGTCGGGCAGCGCGCGCGACACGATGACCGACATCGAGTACTCGAGGAACGAGCGTTCCATCTCCAAGTTGATCTCGATGGGCTCGACGTAACCCACGACGTCGTCGCCCGATCCGTCGTCGCCCGATCCCTTTTTGTTACGTGCCATGGCTCCCTCGGTCCTAAATATCTAGGAAACGAACGTCTTTCGCGTTGGTCTGAATGAAGTGACGCCGTTGGGGCACGTCGTCACCCATCAAAATGGAACAGACTTCGTCGGCCAGGGCCGCCTGCTCCACGGTAATTTGGAGAAGGGCGCGCTTGGTGGCGTCCATGGTGGTATCGCGAAGTTCGTCGAAGTCCATCTCGCCCAGACCCTTCAGTCGCTGAAAATCGTTTTTGTGGTCAGGGTGGTCGAAGAGAAACGACGCCTTCGCCGCGTCGTCGCGCAAGTAGACCTTCTCCTTACCGACCAACGTCGAGTACAGCGGTGGCTGCGCGACGTACACGTGACCGTTATTGACCAACTCGGTCATCTGTCGAAAGAAGAAGGTCAACAGCAGGGTGCGGATGTGGCTACCGTCGACGTCCGCGTCGGCTAGGAGAATGATTTTGTCGTAGCGAATCTTGGCCAGGTCGAACTCCGCTTCGACCCCCGCCCCGATGGCCGACACCAGGGCCTGAATCTCGGTGTTCTTGAGAATCTTGTCCGAACGGGCCTTTTCGACGTTCAAGATCTTGCCGCGAATCGGCAAAATTGCCTGATACCGGGGATTGCGGGCGTCTTTAGCGGAGCCACCGGCCGAATTGCCTTCGACGATGAACAGTTCACACTCTCGCGGTTCGTTGGACGAGCAGTCGACCAGCTTGCCCGGCAGTCCGGCTCCGTCGAGTGCGTTCTTTCGTCGAGTCAGGTCCCGCGCTCCCTGGGCGGCCATGCGCGCGCGCGAAGCCTGGATCGCCTTCGCGACGACCTGTCCCCCCTCGCGGGGGTTCTCTTCGAGCCACTCCGCGAGCTTGTCGTTAGTCGCTCTTTCCACCAGAGACCTAATGGAGACGTTGCCCAGTTTGCTCTTGGTCTGACCTTCGAACTGGGGCTCGTGGAGACGCACCGACACGATGGCGGTGAGTCCCTCGCGAATGTCCTCCCCCTTGAGGTTGTCTTCCTTCTCCTTGAGTAGGTTTCGTTTACGCGCGTAACGGTTGACTACGTTCGTCAGGGCCTTGCGGAAACCCTCCTCGTGCATGCCGCCCTCAATCGTGGAGATTCCGTTAGCGAACGAATAAATGCTTTCGTAGTAACCGGTGTTCCACTGGAAGGCCACTTCGACTTCCTGGCGCTCCTCGACCTGATCGTAGGAACCAACCCGGCGAAAGAGAGACTCCTTTGAGTTATTGAGGTGGCGAACGTAGTCGACGATTCCACCGTTGTATTTGAAAATCTCTTTCGTCTGACGACCGACCCTTTCGTCGACGAAGCGAATCTCTAACCCGCGATTCAAAAAGGCCATGATCTGGAGTCGCTCCAACACCGTCTGGGCGCGGAACTCAACGTCCTCGAAGATGCTCGGGTCGGGTGTAAAGGTGACCGTGGTTCCGGTGCGGCCGCGCGGGGCGGGACCCGTCACCTCGAGTGAGCCCTGGGGCTTGCCACCGTCTTTGAACGTCATCTCGTAGTGCTGACCACCGTGATCGACCTCCAGGTGAAGTTCGGTCGACAGGGCGTTCACCACCGAAACCCCTACGCCGTGAAGGCCGCCGGAGACTTTGTAGCCCGCTCCCCCGAACTTGCCCCCCGCGTGCAGCATGGTCAGCGCGATTTCGGCGGCCGACCGGCCGGGGTATTGGGGGTGTTCGTCAACGGGAATTCCCCGCCCGTCGTCCACGACTCGACAGCTCCCGTCGGCCCGGAGCGTGACGTCAATTCTCGTGCAAAAACCGGCCATGGCCTCGTCGACGGCGTTATCAACTATCTCGGTGACCAGGTGGTGCAGGCCCGCCGGACCGGTGGAGCCGATGTACATTCCCGGTCGAACACGCACCGGTTCGAGTCCCTGGAGAACCGTAATATCACTGGCGCCGTAGGTGGAAGATCCTCTGGTCTTCTCCGCCACGAAGGAGTCCTTTCCGCTTTGAATTGTGCGGCACCAACGTGCCCGCGCGTCGCCAATTTGACGGACCCATCCTACCCGACCCACTGTGACGACCAACCCGTTGGGCAGCCAACGATTAGTCGATAACGGTCCTCAATGAAGTTGGTGCGTCCTCGCCGAGCGCAGAAAAGCCAGCCAAGATCGTGGGTGCGTCGAGGGTGACGCGATGGGCGAACGCTCCCGAGGGAACACGGACCACCAGCACGTGATCCTTAATTAGTTCGACCCGGCAGTGTTCGGCGAGCACGGGGTCTACGACCCGGGGCCATAGTTGACGCGCCTGATCGATACGGCGCAAATCCACGTGTCGTAGTCGCCCCGCCAATGAGTCGAGCAGCTCGCCCAACGAGGCGACCGGTTCGTGGTCGCGACTCACGCCGTAACCGCGGTGAGGTCGACCACGACGGCCGGCGAAAGTTTCGCCGGGAGCGCCGTGGCGGTGGTTACGAAGGTTTGACCGACGGGCAGTAGTTCCATCAACCGGTCGGCCCGCTGGGGGTCGAGTTCACTAAATACGTCGTCGAGCAGTAACAGGGGATCGACTCCACGAGAGCGTTTTACCAATTCGTGCCCGGCCAGTCGCCAGGCCAGCGCCAGTGATCGCTGCTCCCCCTGGGAGGACTGGCGTCGGGCGTCGCGCCCCGAGAGGAGGACGCGAACGTCGTCACGGTGGGGCCCGACGCTCGTGTACCCGCGGTAGCGGTCGTCGCGCAGCGCGCCGTTAAGCGCTCCGGCGAGCGGGCCAGTCCACGACTTTTCGTATGTCAATTCGACGCGATCCTCGCCGCGCGCCAGTTGTTCGTAGAACTGCGCGACGAGTGGTGTTAGTTGGCTGAGCAACGCCTCGCGTCGCATAACTAATAATTCGCCCGCCTCGGCCAGTTCGTGCGACCACAGCTCGAGTTCACCCTCTTCGCCCGGCGAAGACCGGGTTGCGTCGAGTGAACGTAGGAGGGCGTTTCGTTGAGCGAGGACGCGATGAAATCGCTCCACGGAATCGGCCGCGCTCGGGTCGACGTCGGTGAGCAAAGTGGTGAGGAACTGACGGCGGTGTTCCGGGCCGCCTCGCACAAGGTCGACCCCCTCGGGGGTGAAGACCGTTAGGGGCAGTACCTCGGACAGCTCCGCGCGCGAACCGGGCCGCTGACCATTAACCAACATCCGCTTCGTCGTACCCCGCGCACCACGGGTTAACGTCAAATCCACTTGAACTCGACGTTCGAAATGAAAAAGTACCCCGTGTATATCGGCTATCGGTTCGTGAATACGAATCATGTCACTCGCGACGCTCGTTCGAAAGGAAGCGGCTGTCGCGAGGGCGTAGATGGCCTCGAGCACGGAGGTTTTGCCCGTGCCGTTGGGTGATATCAGAACCGTCACCGCGTGGGGATCGGGAACGAAGACGAACTCGCTAAAGAGGCGAAAGTTGCGAAGGGTAAGTTCGTGGACACCCACGATGACCCGGCCTACTGAACTCGAACGGGCATAAGGAGATATCGAAAGCGGCTGTCGTCAACACCGTGAACCATGGCGGGGCGAACGGAGTCAGACATTTCGAGAATGACTTCGTCTCCGGCGATGGCCTCGATCCCGTCAATTAGAAAACTGGGGTTGAAGGCGATCGTCATCGTTTCGCCGTTGTAGTCGGCGTCCACGTTGTCCTCAATGTCCCCCGCGTCGTGACTCTGGGTTCTAATTTCAACGTTGCGTTCCAACATCGTTAGTCGAACCGACGACGTGGAGTCCTTGGCCAAGAGCTTGGCCCGCTTCAGGGAGGTCAGAAGGGTGTCCTTCGCGACTCTTAACTGGTTGGGGTAGCTGTCGGGAATGAGTTGCAAGACCGAGGGGTAGTTTCCGTCAATGAGTCGTGACGCGACACTGGTGTTGCCGGCGACGAAACAGACCTCCGCGTCACTTAGCGCAACCCCAATCTCCGCGTCGTCACTTAGCGCCCCGGCCACTCGTTGTAGTTCCTGGAGAGCCCGCGCGGGTACGAGGAGATCTTGAGCCCCGTTAAGTTGGGCCACGCTGGTAACGTCACGCACCGCGAGACGATAAGAGTCAGTAGCGATCAGACGTAGCGCGTTGTCTTGCGTCGTAAAGAGAACCCCCGTGAGTAACGGGCGGGCGTCGTCGTTTGCGGCCGCTCGAACGACTTGACTTAACCCGTGCAGAAGTTCGGCGGCCGCGATCGACGTAAGGGCCCCACTCACCGGTGGCAGTTTTGGAAAATCTACGACGGCGTAGGTTCGCAAAGAGAACTTCGCTCGAGCTAGTGAAATATCTACGGTGTCGTCGTTACTCGCCACCGTAACGGCCCCCGCCTCCAGAGACCTCACCGCGTCTACGATTAGGCGAGCGGGAACGACCGTCGAGCCGTCTTCGAGTCCAATAACCTCAATCGTCGTACGAGCGGTGATATCGAGGTCCGTTCCCGTTACTACGAGTTGATTACCCCGCAGGGTTAGAAGAACTCCAGAAGACGCGCCGATGAGTCGCGTCGCTACCACCCGACTGGGCGCCGTGAGTGCCTCAACGAGAATGTCTCGCTCGGATCTGAACTTCATGGGCCAACCTTTCGTTACTACTGAGAATACGGTGTGTATTTAATAGTTAGAGGGTGTTAGTAGTAGTAGTGCTGTGCGTATGTGGATTCTTTGATAAAACTCTTGGTAAAGCGTTATTTCTAAAAAATCAGAACCCCACACCCCTGTGGCTAACTCTTTTAACTCTCATCTTTCAAGTCGTTCTTCATGTGTCTAGAACGACGTTTACAACGAAAAATCAACAGCTCGAGCCCCACTTTGTGAACACGACGTGAACTAACTTTCACCCAACAGTCGCTTCTTCAAAAGGTTTATCTGCGTCAGTAGTTCCGAGTTCGCGGTCAACTGCTTGGATATTTTGTCAACGGCACTAATCACGGTGGTGTGATTACGTCCGTCAAATATTCGCGCGATCATTGGGTAGGAGTAGTTGTGAAGAAGATCGCGAATTAAGTACATAGCGACGTGACGCGCGTGGACGAGGGGCCGCAGTCGTTTCGAACCGCGAACTTCGTCCACCGAAAGCCCGTAAAACTCAGCCACCACCGATAAAATTGTCTCTGGTTTTAGTACTACCTGATCGTGCCCGAGATTTGTCAGATGAGATTTAGCCAACTCTAGGGTTATCGGCTCTTGGCGTAAGTTTGCGAACGCCCTTAACATCGTGATCGATCCTTCTAGTTCACGAATGTTGTCGCGAACCCTTTGCGCAATCCAGTCGGCGACTTCGTCGGGTAGAGCTACTCCCTCGCGCTCCGCCTTGGAACGGAGAATCGCTACTCTCGTTTCGAGGTCCGGTTGGTCAATTTCGGTGACGAGTCCTTGGAGGAGACGGCTCCGGAATCGTTCTTGAAGACCCGCGAGGTCTCGCGGGGATCTATCCGACGTGAGAACGATCTGCTTTCCCTCGCCGTGTAGTGCGTTGTAAGTGTGAAAGATCTCTTCGTGAAACGTCTCGCCGCGCGTTTCCATGAACTGAATGTCGTCGATGAGTAGAACGTCGTTCTCTCGATACCGTTCGTGCAGAGAGAGTTGAGTGCGAGTTTGAATCGCGCGAATGAAGTCGTTGAGGAACGTCTCGGTCGAAACGTACAGGACCTTACGTCCCCGATAGTTTTCCTGCACGTAGTTGCCAATCGCGTGCAGCAGGTGGGTTTTGCCCAGTCCCGAATTACCGTAGATCATCAGGGGGTTGTAGGCGCGCCCGGGGGTCTCCGCAACGGACTGGGCGGCGGCGAACGCCAGTCGATTGGAAGGTCCGGGAACGAAGAGATCGAACGTCATGCGCGGGTCCAGACGGGCCGGTTGATCAACACTCGGGGCGAAGGCGACGGTTGATGGGGCACTGTCGGGAACTTCTTCGACCCGATTCGTCACCGAGGTGTCACTGACCGTTAATGACACGCGAACGTCTCGACCAGCGATTTGTTGCGCCTGTTCGGTGATGAAGGGAAGGTAGCGCTGTTGAACGCGCAGGAGTTGTATCTGATTCGGTGCGGCGATGACGAGTTGGTCGTCGTGGTAATCCACAAGACGCAGCGTGCTGAGGCCCGCCGCCCAAATTGCGTCAGAAGCGTTACCACGTAGTGATTCTCGAAGAGAGGACCACAGTTCTTCCCCGTCTTGCACAGTGCTCCTCCACAACTCGTTTGGTACCTTATCCACAGGGCGCCGCGAATCAAATTCGCCAACCGCGCGACAAGGAAAGTCACCCTACACCCAATTACCCCGTCGCGCCCGAGGCCCTCGACCCGGTGGGCTAAGATTCCTCGCTGTGGTCGCCGCCCGCCCCCCGGGGGTTGGCCGTTAGACCGTTAGGTATTTTGAAGAGAGGTTTTCGTGAAGCGTACGTATCAGCCAAACCAGAGAAAGAGAGCTAAAACACACGGATTTCGCGCACGTATGCGCACCCGTGCCGGGCGAGCTGTTCTCAAGGCCCGCCGTAACAAGGGTCGCCACAAGTTGACGGTTTAGTTCGAGTGCCCGGTCGGGTTCGCACCCGCCGGCAGTTCGCGCTGTTTCGAACACCGACGGGACGAGGGCAAAGTGGGCCGCTGCGAGTTAGTTTCGTGGCCGACGGCGAGGACCGAAACGTCGCTTTTTCCATCGGTCGACGGGTCACCAACGCGGTGGGCCGAAACCTCCTTCGTCGGCGACTGCGAACGCTGTTCGACGAGATCGGGTCAACCCAGTTGCCTGGATTATACCTGATCACATGCGGTTCTACTACTGACAAACTTTCATATGACGAACTTCGACACCATCTCCACCAGGCCTTGGAAAGATGCCGTGGCCACTAGGCCCGCCCGCTTTTTGATCGCACTGGTCACTTTCTACCAGCGTCTGCGAGTGGGGCGGATCGCGCCGTGCCGTTTTTACCCCTCCTGCTCCCAGTACGCGCTCGAAGCACTCGAGAGCCACGGCGCGCTGCGCGGCACGGGTTACGCGCTGCGCCGGGTGCTGCGCTGTCGCCCCTTTGGGCCGCACGGAATAGATCTCGTCCCCGAGCCGACTAGAACGAGGAGCCCCGAGCTATGAGTTCCATTACCCACTTCTTTGGTGGGATCTTCCAGCCGATTTTCCGCCTCTTCGGCTTCCTCCTGGCCTTCTTCTACGGGGTCATCCCCAACTACGCGGTCGCCATCATCCTGCTCACGATCGTCATTATGGGCGCCCTCACGCCCTTCACCATCAAGAGCACCAAATCGATGATGGCGATGCAGAAACTTCAGCCGGAGATCAAAAAGCTACAACAGAAGTACAAGGGCCCCGAAAACCGCCAGCTCTTAAACGACGAACTGATGAAGCTCTACCGAGAGGAGGGGGTGAACCCCATCGGGGGCTGCCTACCTTTGCTCCTCCAGGCGCCGTTCCTGTTCATTCTCTACAGCGTCATCAAGGGCCTGGCGTTCACTGTCACTTCCAAAAAGGGGGTCGTGTCCGCTCAACCGCGCTACATCCCCCATACGTCGAAGATGTACGAGAACCTAGTGCACTCGGGGGGCCACCTCAACGTCTTCGGGATGGACCTAAGCCTCAAGCCCTTCAGCAGCCATGGGTCGGTGGCCGCCGCGATACCCTTCTTCGTTTTCGTGGCCGTCGCGGTGGCGCTTCAGTACTTCCAAATGGCGCAGATGAACAATCGCAACCGCAAGACCGGCCAGAGCCTGCCGAGTCAGCAGCAGACGATGCAACGAATTCTGCCGATCGTGTTTGCGTATTTCTATATGGTCATACCGGCCGCGGTCGTACTTTATATGATTATTTCTACAGTAATTCGCATAATTACTCAAGACCTGATGTTTCGAGCCGGGGTCTCGAATCCCCACAAAAATGGGCGCGCACTTCCGGCCGCCGCGGCCGCCGCCGTCGAGGAGCTTCCGGCGGAGTCGGAAAGTACTAAGACTAAACCTTCAACTTCTGCGCCGGCGAAGAAACCACGCTCTAGCAGTCGGCCCCAAAGTCCAGCACGACCGGTCCCGCAACCACCGGCCCAACCGCGCGCTAAAGCGAAACGAAAGAGAAAGGCCCGTTAGTAGATGGAGTGGGTAGAGACGACCGGTAAGACGGTAGATGAAGCGACGAGTCGGGCGCTGGGGCACCTCGGGGTGCACAGAGACGACGCGGAGGTCGAAGTACTCGAAGAGCCGAAAGCGGGACTCTTTGGCCGCGTACGCGGTGAGGCCCGGGTGCGGGCGCGCGTTCGTCCCAGTGGGCCGCGACCGAAGCGAACGCGCCACGGCGCGGGCCGGAGTCGACCCAGCGAACGCGCCGAACGACCGAGTGCGCAAAAGAAGTCAAGTGGTGGTACGCGTGAGGCGGGAAGAAACAAAGACGCCGGAGCCGCTCGCGCGCCACGAACGGTAAAGACCAAAGCAGTTGAAAACAGTCCGATTAAGGAGGACAGTATGGCCGAGGGAATATCCCTGAGCGAGCAGGGTGCTATCGCGAAAGAGTTCCTTTCGGGGCTACTCGCGTCAATGGAGCTCGTCGCCGAAGTTGAGGTTAGGGAGCTGGACCAGGAAACGGTCGAACTTTCTGTCAACGCCAATCCGCCTACCGAACTGGGCATTTTGGTGGGACCTAGGGGGACGACGCTGCACGCCCTCCAGGAGGTAACTCGAACGGTAGTCCAGTCCAAAAGTCCCGGTCGTACGGATCGCATTCTCGTGGACGTGGCGCAGTACCGCGAACGGCGAGTGGCCGCGCTCGGCCGTTTCGCCCGCCAAGTCGCCGAAGACGTTGTCGCGTCGGGAGAAGAGCGGGCGCTCGAGCCGATGTCCGCTGCGGACCGCAAAGCGGTACACGACGCCCTCACGGACGTAGCGACGGTGGTGACGCGTTCGGAAGGCGAAGAGCCACGGCGTTTCGTGGTTGTTGCCCCGGCGTAGTTCACCGTGGTGAACGAGTGGCTGGCGCGCGCCCTAGCCGAGTCGAGGGCTCGAGGGTTCCTGGGACCGCAGTCGGTGGACACTCAGGTGCGCCACGCCGAAGGATTCGCCCAGTGCTGGGAGTCGCGTCATAGTTCGCCACCCACTGGATTCTTGGATCTAGGTTCGGGTGGAGGGTTACCCGGTTTGGTACTGATCGAGCGGTGGAACTGTCGAACCCTGTTGCTGGATTCCATGGAGAAGCGCTGTGAATTCCTGCGAGAAGTGGTGGCGCTGAACGGCGGCGCGGCCCGTGCGGAAGTTTTTCACGGCCGGGCGGAAGATGCGGCACGTCGACCAGAGTATTTAGAGAGTTTTGACCTCGTCACCGCTCGATCCTTCGGCTCCCCAGCCGTTACGGCCGAGTGCGCCGCACGGTTTTTGAAAGTTGGCGCCACCCTTGTTGTTTCCGAGCCACCGCCGGAGAAGCACTCCGAGCGCTGGGTGTCAGCGGGCTTGGAGCGGCTCGGATTGGCGCTGGAACAGATTGAGCGATTCGATAGTGGATACGCCGTGATAGTGAAAACTCGACCGACGCCCGAAGAGTTTCCTCGGTCGACGGGGACTCCCCGGAAAAAGCCACTTTTTTAGCAGCAGGTGGCACACGGTATCATCGCTTCGCCTCTTTATCTCTTTGGACCAACGATGGTGATCTGAGTGGCGGCTTCCAGGAAATTAGCCAAAGCGAGCGATGGGGCTACAAAAAAACTCAACTCTCCCCTACTGCCAGATGGCCGGCTGATAGATCCATTGGTGAGAGATTGCGGCTAAAAGCTCACCCTTCTAAATCTCGAGTCACGTAGGAATACTGACTAAGTGTTTCACGTGAAACATCAGATTGGCTCGATCGCCCACCGCGCCCTCGCCGATCTATCCTGCCTGACGAGGCGTCCGTACGCTCCGTATCCCCGTATCCCCCGTACGCCCCCCTGACTCCTGCTTCATAATCCGACACGCTCAAGGTCGTGATTGTCAGATAGCGATTAAAAAGTAGGGGTCTCGCCGAGGTGGGGTCGAATCCCCGGGCGGAAAGCCCTTTGAGTAGACAACCTCAAGGCAGCGTTTCGAATCACTTTTACTCAGTTGGTTCCCATTGGGTTAAGTTGAAGAGGGTCGTCCGGCTACCGGAGGGGAACGTGACTCAACCGCCCGGCTTCACTCGGAGGACTTTTCGAGCCGAGCCAGACGGAATACGCTGATCTCACGGTTTGAATGTTTCACGTGAAACATGGCAGTGAGAGTGGTGTCATTCAGGAAGAACCGCTGATTTCCGGTATACGCCTGGCGCTAGGGTGGATAATGTTTCACGTGAAACCTAAGCGCTCTTTCGGCGTACATGTTTCACGTGAAACATCGATACTTGACGGAATGGCCAAAACCGAGTTGAATATCTGGGGCGGCGCGCTTTCGCATCGTACATCTGGTCGGAAAGAGATTCATGGCGGACGCCAGCACAACGAAGGTTTTTGCTGTTGCGAATCAGAAGGGTGGCGTCGGTAAGACGACCACAACTACGTCTCTCGGGGCCGCGTTGGCGGAACGAGGTAAGAGGGTCTTGGTCGTCGACCTGGACCCTCAGGGGAATGCGACCACCGGGCTCGGCGTGGATGGGCGCAAGTTTGAACGCTCGGTCTATGACGTGTTGCTCAACGACGTTCCAATGGTGGATATCGTGGAGCCGACGGGCTTTAATAACCTATTTGTGGCCCCCGCGACGCTTGATCTGGCGGGGGTGGAGCAAGAATTAACGTCCGTTATTTCCCGAGAACTTCGGCTCAAACGGTCGCTCGCTTCGGTGGATGGCGATTTTGACTTCGTTTTCATTGACTGTCCCCCGTCTTTGGGACTGATTACGATCAACGCTTTTGCGGCGGCCACCGATATCATGGTTCCGGTCCAGACGGAGTTCTACGCTCTGGAGGGGTTGACCCAACTTCAACGAATTGTCGATTTGGTTCAAAAGAACCTTAACCCTTCTTTGAGGATTTCGCGAGTCGTACTCACGATGTACGACTCGCGAAATACCCTGTCCACCGACGTCGCGCGCGAAGTTCGGCGCCACTTTGAAGAAGAGTTGTGTCGAACGGTTATTCCCCGAACGGTGCGACTAGCGGAAGCGCCGTCGTTCGGTCAACCCATTACCGTTTTCGACCCGTCCTCTAAAGGGGCTAAGGCTTATCGTTCACTAGCGGAGGAGATACTAAATGGCTAGGAAACCCGGTTTGGGTAAAGGATTAGGCGCGCTGATTCCCGAGAGTCCGGAGGCACCGGTCGAAGAGAAGATCGAAGAAGTTCCAGCGGGACCTCTTCGAATGGTGCCCGTTGAATCCATCCGCCCTAATCAGTTCCAGCCCCGGAAGGTCTTTAACGACGAGAGTCTCAAGACGCTCGCGGCCTCGGTGGCGGAGCTGGGGGTGCTTCAACCGATAATCGTGCGGCCGGTCGAAGGGGAGGTTGACCAATACGAGCTCATAGCGGGGGAGCGTCGATGGAGGGCCGCCATGATCGCCGAACTTCCAGCGGTTCCCGTGTTGCTCCAAGATGCGGTAAATGACCGGCTGTCGCTGGAGCAGGCGGTGGTGGAGAATCTACACCGCGTTGACCTTCACGCACTCGAAGAAGCGGCCGCTTACCAGCAACTCGTTGATGATTTCAATTTGACGCACGAGCAAGTTGCTCAGCGTGTGGGAAAAAGTCGGGCTTATGTTACGAATACGTTACGACTTCTTCAGCTCGGGGAAGCGGCGCAGAGCGCCCTCGCGTCCAGTCAGATCACCGCGGGTCACGCCCGGGCGTTGCTGGCGGTGAGCGAATCGAGCGCTCAAGCGACCTTGGTCGCTAGGGTCATAAAAAATGAACTCTCCGTTCGCGCCACGGAAGAGGCGGTCAAGGCGTTCTTAGAGCCCAGAACAGAGCCCAGCGCGGAAATCGTTAAGTTGCCCGACGCGGGACCCCGATTACGACCGGTCCCCGACGCCAGCGTCGCGGAGCTCGAAGAGTTACTCGAGCGCTACCTCAACACCCGGGTCCACGTAGATCTCAAGGGACGAAACGGTCGCATAATCATTGATTTCGCTGATCTCGACGATCTCGAGCGACTCTACATCGCCATTGCGAACGTCACGTGAGCTTCAACCCTCAACCTAACCCTCTCGTTGAAGTTTTCCCCAAGTTGTGGATGAAGTTGTGGGTTACTCGGGAAGTGGCTATTTTTAGCCGTTTCTGCCCCTGAATTACTGACTTTCGGAGGGGTATTTAGTCTCGGTTCTGTGGATAACCTCGTCCACGAGACCCTCGGTGACCGTGACGAGTTGGTGACGTCCCTGTTGAGAGAGGTTTCCGTGTTCTAGGTGCACCGTAGTCATCTTGGTCTCGCGCAGGATGGGCAGCGCCATACCGGTTACCTCAACCCGGGGGCCGTCGGCGAAGCGCGCGACGCGCGACGCCAGGGAACTGGCGATGAGTTCCCCTCGTCGCGAGTGCGATCGGTAGCTCGCCCAGTAGTGCAGGTGTACGCCGTCGACGCCGTCGAGGGGCCGCACGGATAACACGAGAGCAACGTCGTGGTGATTGGCGAACGCCGCGGTCTCTTCGTGGGGGCCGTCGGCGAGGAGGTGGACTTCCCGGCGGTTCGTGAGCGCGGCGGCGAGTTCGTCGTAGAGGGGACCGACGCCGCTGATTACTACGGCGCCCGTGGTTACGGTAAAGCCCGCGAGGTCTCGTGCGTCGGTGACGAGGCTCGAGGGTTCGTGAGCGCCGCGAACGCGCGAGAGTTCCTGCAACGTGGCCTTGGTGAGAGCGCCGGACGCGTCGAGGTCTCGATTGCGTTGAAACTCTCGTAGCGCGTCGTAGAGGAGAGGTCCGAAGATACCGTCAATTCGACCGGGATCGAAACCCAATTTCGCCAGTCTCACCTGAAGCTCCGCGACGTCGTCGCCGCGTTGAGGGTGCGAAGAGAAAAAGAGGAGGCGATCGCCCAACTGCCAACGAGCCTCGTCGAGTCGTTCCCACGTCGTGGCGTCGACCACTCCGGTCAACGGTAGACCGCGCGACCGCTGAAAAGCCTCGACGACGGCGAGGGTCGAGCCGTCAAAGTCCAGGTGAGAGGGGTCTACGTCGTAGCCGAGGGTTCGCAGCCGCTCGTGGAGGGCGCCCACGCGCGCTCCAAAGTCGCCCGGACGAAGTGGTTCGAAACTCAGGTGACTACAGGCTCTGGGTTATCTCTTGGAGCAGGGCCCCTTTGGGCTTGGCGCCCACTAGGCGGGCCACGACCTTCCCGTTTTTGAACAACAGAAGGGTCGGAATGCTCATGACGGAGAACTTGGTCGCGGTGGCGACGTTGTTGTCGACGTCGAGTTTGCCGATGGCGAATTTGTCCGATTGCTCGACGGCCAACTCCTCGAGAATCGGCGCAATCGTCTTACAGGGCCCGCACCACTCGGCCCAGAAATCAACGAGGACGGGGCGATCCGACGCGCCGATGACCTCGTCGAACGTGGCGTCGGTCAAAGTCGTAATGTTCTCACTCATAACTGCCTCCTCGGTCGTCGCCTAGCGACGGCAACCACCTTAGCGACCTTTAGATTCCTTGAGACTCGAGCCACCGCTCGGCGTCGATGGCCGCGACGCAGCCCGACGCCGCCGACGTAATCGCTTGGCGGTACACGTCGTCTTGGACGTCGCCGGCCGCGAACAGTCCCTCGACGTTCGTACGCGATCCCTCGGTCGTGCGCACGTAGCCGTTGGGGTGAAGGTCGACTTGGCCGGTCACGATGGTGGTGTTGGGCGTGTGGCCGATCGCGACGAAGACGCCCGTGACGTCCAAGGTGCGTTCTTCGCCACTTCGGGTGTCGGCCAAGCGAAGACCCGTGACGCGGTCGGCGCCGAGTACTTCCACGACCCGGCTGTTCCACGCGAAGTGAATCTTCTCGTGCGCGATGGCGCGGTCGCGCATAATGCGAGACGCGCGCAGCGCGTCGCGACGGTGAACTACGGTGACCCGCGTCGCGAAGCGCGTGAGGAAAAGAGCCTCTTCGAGTGCCGAGTCGCCGCCGCCGACGACGGCGATCTCCTGTCCGCGAAAGAAGAACCCGTCGCACGTCGCGCAGGTTGACAGGCCGTGACTGAGCAAGCGCTCCTCGCCCGGCACGTTGAGCATCAACGACTGCGCACCGGTGGCGACGATGACGGCGTCCGCCTCCACGCTCGGTTCGTCGTCACCGGTGAGCCAGGCCCGAAAGGGTCTCGACGAGACGTCGAGTCGATGGACCTTGTTGACGCGCAGTTCGGCCCCGAAGCGCAGGGCCTGTTCGCGCATCTTGGCCATCAGTTCGGGGCCGCTGATCGCTTCGGGAAAGCCGGGGAAGTTCTCCACGTCCGTGGTCAGCATGAGCTGTCCGCCGGGTTGATCCGACGTGGAAGAGGGTTCACCCTCGATGACGAGCGGTGCGAGCTGGGCTCGGGCGCTGTAGATGGCGGCGGTGAGCCCCGCCGGCCCCGACCCGATGATGAGGACTCGGGTGTGCTCGCTCACGGCTTTCTCAAGCGGACGGGTCGTCGGCGCCGCCAGATGATGAGTCCCGCACCCAGCGAGAGCACTCCGATGACGGCGTAACTGAGCCACTCTCGCCCGTTGAAGGCGTAGACGTTAAGCAGTCGCAGAGCGCCGATGATTACTGCGGCCAGGGCCACGACGGCGGCGATCGCGATAATGAGGCCGAACACCACGACCCGCGCCGCCACGATGATTGGGCGCAGGACCCGGTCGTGCACGACGTCGAGGAGGTGATCGACGGCGCCCAGTGCTCGATCAACGAAGTCCTTTTCGGGCTCGGTTTCGCTCTCGCTCATTTCACGAACTTAGTGGAAGGGACTCAGCGCTCTATCCAGCACAGCCCGATGATGCCCGGACCGCCGTGGGTACCCACCACGGGCCCGACGTCGGCGACGACTAGGGGTATCTCACTTTCGATGTCGGCTACCAGCTTCTCTAGTGCGGGGACGTCGTGGCAAGCTCCGTGGAATAGGGCGAATCGTCGCAGGGGCGCCTTCGCGCGCGCGGCTGCGCTGACCGCGGCGAGGGCTTTCGCGCGGGTGCGCTGGCGGCCCGCTTCGGCGACGACCCCACCTTTTAATTCGACCAGCGGTTTGATGGCGAGGACCTGGCCGAGCAGGGCTCGCGCGCCCCCGATTCGTCCCCCCTTTACGAGGTGCTCCAGGGTGTCGAGAGTGGCGACTACGCCCGAACGTTGTACCAACGAGGCTCCGTGGGTGGCCAGTTCGCTGAGCCCGGCGCCCCCGGCGGCCGCGTCGGCCAGTTCCAGGGCGATGAGGCCGAGCCCCATCGAAACGTTGAGCGTGTCGATGACCTGTACCTCGATGGTTCCCGCGACGGCCTCGGCGGCCACGGTCGCCGACTGGTGGGTCGCTGAGAGTAGTGAAGAGAGGGTCACCACTACGACGCCGTCGTAGCCGTCGTCGTGGGCCGCTTCGTAGGCCCGCTGAAACGCTCCCGGTGAGGGGGCGGCCGTTTCGGGCAACGTTTTGGACGCCCGGCACTTGGCCCAGAAAGATTCGGGGGATAGGTCGTCGAACTCGTCTTCACCGAAACGAATGGTGAGCGGCACCACTTCGATGCCGGCCCGTTCGGCCAACGCGGTCGGTAGGTCGCAAGCGCTGTCGGTCACCACTTTGATACGGGCCACGAGTCCCCCTAGAACTGACCCAGCCTTGCACCTTTCACGTGGCGGTGTCGTTCGCGTCTTCGCATCTGGGTTACGACCGCCCCGTAGGTGGCCGCGCCGGCGAGCGCCGCGCCGGCGAATCGCACCACGAGGGCCACGCCGTGATTCCAGCTGGGCGCGGCGTAGGCGAGCGCCATGACCGCGCTGGCGACCGTCGTCGCGTAGAGCGAGCGACGCACGTGCAGGCCCCACACTCCCGAGATGATGTTGACCCGCCGCCGCGCTAGGGCCACGAGGGCCGCCGCCGCGCCGGCGAAGTAGCCGGCCGACACGGCGGCGCATAGTGCGCTGAGCGAGTGGCGCCCGAACGCCACGCACAGCGCAACGGTGAGTCCGTTCTCCAGCACGTAGAGCGCGAAGACCATCCGGGCGCGCTGCATCGCCTGAAGGCCGCGAACGCACAGTTGGAAGACCGTGAAACCGGGAAGACCGACGGCCAAAATCGCGATGACGGTGCCGACGCTCCAGGCGTGGCGGGCGTTTAGGTGTTTGAGCAGAATCGCGGCTAGGGGCTGGGAGAGTACCACCAGCGCGAACGTGCACGGCACGATGATGACCAGGGATTGGCGTAGCGCGAAGCCGAGACGCTCCCGTAGGGCGCCGTAGTCCTGGCCGGTAGCGAAGGCGGCCAGTTGGGGGGTGACCGCGGCGAGTACCGACACCACGACCACGGCGTAGGGCATCAACATGAAGGAGAAGCCGTAGGTGTAGGCGCTGACCGGTCCGTTTCCGCCGATGCCGAAGGCGTAGGCCAGAACGACGAAGAGCGAAAGTTGGTTGGTGAGCACGACGAGCAACGTCCAACTACCGATGCGTCGAACGGAACGCACCGCGGGGTCGCGTAATTCGAGGCGCGGTGAGAGTCGCCAGAGGTCGCTACGCGCCAGGGAGGGCAGGAGGCAGAGGAACTGCACGATGACGCCGGCCGTGGTGCCCAGTCCGAGCCAGAGCAGATCTCGCGTTCCACTCAAGGTGGCGAGGTTGGGGGTTGGGTCCACGAGGTGAAACCAGACCAGGACCGCGATAGCCACGGCGTTGTTGGCGATGGGCACCCAAGTCGCCACGGCGAAACGGCGGCGAATGTTGAGCAGGGAGGTGGCGATGGCGATGACCCCGTAGAAGAAGATCTGGGGGACGAACCACCGCAGCAACGTCGTCGCCACGGCGCGCTGCTGGGTCACCAGGGCTAGGGAGTGGGCCGAGGAGGAACGTTGGAGGAAGGTTAGGGAGTCGATGATCCACGGCGCGCCTACCCAGGCGAGTACCGAGGCGACCGCGAGCACGATGATCGAGCCGGTGATGACGCTGGAAATCGATCGCCAGGCCCGCCGCTCGCCGTCGATGGCTAATCGCTCGACGAAGACGGGAATAAAAGTGGCGGTCGCGACGCCGCCGAGCACCACGTCGTAGAGCATGTTCGGCACCGTGTTGGCGAGGTTGAACGAGTCCGATAGTGGCGTAAAGCCGAGGACCCACGCGAGCACTAGCACGCGCAGCAGCCCGGTGAGGCGCGAGACCAGGGTCCCCCCAGCCATGGAGGCGACCCGGGACGAGTGGGTCGAGGTGACGCTCATCGGGCGTGACGTCCCCGCGGTCGTCGGCGGTTCGTGCGCCACCACCACACGGCGAGCACGGCGAGGGACACCAGGGTGATGAGGTACCCGACGACCGAGGTGCCCGCGACGCGCACCTGAAGGGCGCTGCGCGCGAGCACGAGGTCGCCGTTCGGTGTCGTGAGGGTGACTTGCAACGTGAAGGAACTGCCCTGGGGGCTCGAAACCGCTACGCGCAGCGACTGAGTTGGCGAACTCAGCGTGACCGGAACGGTCGAGCCCTTCGGAAAGCTGAGCCCGGGTGTGGTGAGGTGAACCACGGCGTCCACCCGGTACGGGGCGCTCGAGAGAACGGTGATCGGTAGGGAACTGCCCTGCCCGGCCAGGGTGATGGCGCTCGAGTTAATTGAGAAGGCGCGCAGCTGGGCCGCGAGAGCGGCCGTGGCCGCGTCGAGGGCGCTCTGGCGCGTCGTGGCGCTCCCGCGAACTTCGCTCTGCGCTACCGCTACGCGTAGCGCCGAGCGTTCCGGCGTGGACTGGACGCCCTGCGCGAAGGAGTTGGCTTGGCCGATCAAAGTGAGCAGCGTCGCGACGTTACGTCGCGACCACGCGGAGTGGGCCGCGCTACTCACCGCGCGCTCGCGCGGCGCTCCGTCGGTGGCGATGAGGGAGGGATCAAATAGGGCCGGCAGGGACGTCAGTTGGCTGAAGGGGTCGTGGGCGAGGGCGCCGAGGAAGTCGTAGAGAAAGCTGGGCGGCGTCGCCGAGAGCGCCACGTCGACCACCACGCTTCGGCTCGTGGGCGCGTTGGGCTCTTCGAAGTGCAAAAAGGCCAGGGTCGCCACCGCTAGGGTCGCGCGTAGTCCGGGGGAGATGGCCTGGTCACTGACCAACGTCGACAGCGGACCGTCGGTGCTGAGAACGGTGAGCGCACCGGCGCCGGGCACGTGGAAGGGAGCACCCCACAACAGTGTGTTCGACGGCGCGACCGAGAGATCGCTTTCGGGCACGACCGCGTCGCTGACCCCCGAGGCCGCCAGGGCCGCGAGCGCGCGCGGTGACTGGGGGCCACCCAGGACCACGGGCGATTGGCTCGCGTGACCGGATACTCGCGCGAGGAGGTCGGTGCCGAGGTTGACCTGCTGGGCGACCTGGGTGGTTAGACCATTTTGCGCCAGTCCGGCGAAGTCGACGGCGCTCGGCGGGGCGCTCACCGCGTGGTGCGCGGAACCGGTCAGCGCCCCGACGAGCGCGCGTACCCACGGACGGTCGAAGGTTGGGTTCACCAAGACGCGAGCCAAGGTTTCGTAGTTCGCGCCGAGCGTGACGGGGGAGTGGGGAAAGTGCGCGATGGCGCGCAGCGCAGCCGCTGAACGGCGGGGGTGTTTGAGGGAGCGGGGCGTCAGGGTCTCGACGAGCGCGACGCGAACCGGCGTGCGCACTGGGGAACTCTGGATCGCGACGAGTGACCACGCCGTGGTGGTCGCCGCGCCCGTGGTGACGAGGTAGCGAAGGGGGAATACGCCGTCGCAGCGCGCGGCGAGACAACGCAGTTTGAGCCGGGGCGCGACGTGGCCGCAGGTGAGCCGGGCCGGTCCGGCGGCCCGTTCGTAGAGGGTGAGCGCGAAGGAGGCGACGCCCCTTCGCGCGCAGCCCAGCGCCAGCGGCGCACTGGTCGACCACGGGGCGACGGGGTCGCCCCCGCCGGAGATGACCGATTCGAGCTCACTTCGGGTAACGAGCGCGGGGTAGATCGAAACCGATACGCGCGCCGAGCGGGGGGCCGCGACGGTCGCCGTGAACTGGCCCACCCCCGAACTCGTCAGGGACGTGACGGCGCTCTGGGCGAGCAGCGTGACCGTTGACGTCGTGGCCCGCGCGGCCGAGGGCCACGTCACCGTCGCGAGGCTGAGTAGTACGACGCCGAGCGCCCGCCACCAGGTCGAAAATCGGTGGGACATGCCCCTACAGGCTACCGTCGTCGCTACGGCCATTTGGGCCCCGTAACCTTACCTTCGCCGTGGCTACCTTCGCTCAATCCGACCAACGACTTCGCGCCCTCGCGCTGCGGACCCGAGCGCTGGCCCTCGCGTTCGACGAGGCCGGCTTCGCTCTCTACGCGGTGGGCGGGGCGGTGCGCGACGCCTTCTTAGAGGAGTCGTTTGACCTTGACCTCGACGTGGACCTCACGACGAACGCCCGACCGGCGGACATCGAGCGCATCCTGACCCCGCTCTGCACGGCCCTGTGGCACCAGGGCCGCGCCTTCGGGACCATCGGCGGCGCCCTGCGCGACGGGACGAAGGTTGAGATCACGACCTTTCGTTCCGAGTCTTACGTCGACCACTCCCGTAAGCCCGCGGTGACGTGGGGTGACTCGCTCGAGGGTGACCTGAGTCGGCGCGACTTCACTATCAACGCCGTCGCCCTAGACGTGGTCGCCCTCGCGAAGGAGGAAACCGGGGTGAGAACGCTCTTCGATTTCCACCACGGCGTGTCGGACCTATTAGATCGCCGACTGCGCACGCCCATAGACGCGGCGACGCTCTTTCGCGACGACCCACTACGAATGCTTCGCGCCGCCCGCTTCGCCGCCCGATTCGATATGTCGATCGACCCCGAAGTGGAAGAGGCGGCTCGCGCGAACGCGTCGGAGTTGAGCAAAGTGTCGGCCGAACGTATACGGGGCGAGCTGGACCTATTGATGGTCAGTCACCGCCCCTCGATCGGACTGGACTTCATCGTGCGAACTGGTCTCGCGCACCAGTTCGCACCGGAACTACCCCTCCTGCAACTCGAACAAGATCCCGTTCATCGCCACAAGGACGTCCTCGCTCACACCTGGGCGGTGGTCGATCGAACGTCGCCCACCTTGGTGTTACGGCTGGCCGCGCTTTTTCACGACGTCGGTAAACCACTGACGCGCTCGATCGGACCGGAGGGAGTGAGCTTTCGGTTCCACGACGTCGTGGGCGCTCGCCTGACGCGTCAGCGTATGGCGGCCCTTAAGTACTCTCAGGAAACCATCGACGACGTCGCGAGCCTGGTCGAACTTCACCTCCGTTTTCACACGTACAAATTGGGCTGGAGTGACCGGGCCGTTCGCCGCTACGTGCGCGACGCGGGGGAGCTGCTCGACGAACTAAACGAACTCACCCGTTGTGACTGCACGACGCGAAACGCTCGCAAGGCGGCGACGTTGGCCCAGCGTATGGACGAACTCGAGGTGCGCATCGCCGAACTTCGCGAACGTGAAGACCTCGGTCGCCTCCGCCCCGCCCTCGACGGCGTGGCGGTGATGAAGGTACTCAACATCTCCCCGTCGCGCGAGGTCGGTCGCGCGCTCGACTTCCTCATGGAGATTCGTCTCGACGAAGGCGATATACCCGTCGCCGAGGCCGAGAGACGGCTGCGGGAGTGGTGGGCCGAGCGGGCGGACACTACGACGCCGCGCGCACCTTCCGGCGGCGAACGCACCCCCTAAACGAGTTCGGTCGAGGTGCGCAAGAGTCTTCCTAGTCGACTACGGCCACGGCGGGTTGTCGGCCCCGTCGTTGGCGAAGGCGTGAATCATCTCGTGGGCCACGTCGTCGTGGTACTGCACGGGCGGGGACTTCATGAAGTACGCCGACGGTCCGAGGAGTGGACCGCCCACGCCGCGGTCGAGCGCCACTTTGGCGCAGCGCACCGCGTCGATGATGACGCCGGCGGAGTTGGGGGAGTCCCACACCTCGAGCTTGAGCTCGACGTTGAGGGGCGCGTCGCCGAAGTTGCGGCCCTCCATACGGATGTAGGCCCACTTTCGGTCCTTTAGCCACGGAATGTGATCACTGGGCCCGATGTGAACGTCGTCGGAGTCGAGGTCGTTGTACTCGAGTTGGGACGTGACCGCTTGGGTCTTGGAGACTTTTTTGGACTCTAACCGACCGCGGTCGAGCATGTTTTTAAAGTCCATGTTGCCCCCCACGTTGAGCTGGTAGGTGTGGTCGAGGGCGAGACCGCGGTCCTCGAACAAGCGACTTAAGACGCGGTGCACAATGGTGGCCCCGACTTGACTCTTGATGTCGTCACCGATGATGGGCAGATTGGCGTCGGCGAACTTTTTAGCCCACTTCGGGTCCGACGCGATGAAAACGGGGATGGCGTTGACGAAGGCGACGCCCGCGTCGATAGCCGCCTGAGCGTAGAAGCGCTGGGCTTCCTCCGAGCCCACGGGGAGGTAGGAGACGAGCACTTCGGCGCCCGCGTCGCGCATCGCGGCCGCGACGTCGACCGGTTCGAGGGGTGACTCCTCGATGGCCGCGCGGTAGTAGGCGTTTAGTCCGTCGAGGGTCGGACCTCGTTGCACGGTGACGCCCAGTGAGGGAACGTCGGCGAACTTCAGGGTGTTGTTCTGGCCCCCGTCGATCGCCTTGCCGAGGTCGTTGCCCACTTTGGACGCGTCGACGTCGAAGGCGGCGACGAACTCTAAGTCACTGACGTGGTACCCGCCGAGCACCACGTTCATGAGCCCCGGCACGTGGTCGTCGGGCTTGGCGTCGCGGTAGTACGTGACGCCCTGAATGAGTGAACTGGCGCAGTTTCCTACGCCGGCGATGGCCACGCGAATCTTTCTCATGGCGCTTCCTTTCTCCGTGTCTTACTTCGCCTCTCGGGCGAAGGTCTGTTGCTTACTGCGTTCGGTCGATAGCAGGTCGTCTATCCACGCGAGGTCCAACTCCACGCCCTTGGCCGCGTGGGCCATTACCGAACGGGCGTAGTCGTCGAGCTCGTAATTGTCAGCCCCGGCGTTAACTTCGGCGAGGCGTTCAACTAGGTCACGGCGCCGTCGCTCGAGCAGCGAAACGCGCCGAGTTGGGGTGAGATATTTGGCGAGAGCTACGCGGAGCGAAAAGTTTTTAGAGTCGTCGAGGGTCGCCGGATCGGCGAGTAGCACGAGGAACTCCTGGCGGCCCGTGTCGGTAATGCGGTAGACCTTGCGCGACCTTCGACCGAGGCCGTTGGTAGCACGACGCGAGCGCAGGGAGGCCCGTTCGCCCGAGAGGGAGCCGGTGGAGAGCGCCGTCGCGCGCGCGGTGGTCGCGACGACCTCGACCAGTCCGAGCCGCTCGAGGCGCGCGAGCGCGGGGTAGATCGCGCCGAACGAGACGTTGGCCCACAGCCCCAATCGGTCGCGTAGGCGCGAGCGAATTTCGTAGCCGTGGTGGTCGCGGTCCATCAGCAGTCCCAAAATGGCGATGTCCAACACGCGAACCATCATATCACATCGATATATCGAACGAGAGGTTCCGGCCCGTGAGCGAGGCCACCGCAGGGCCGGGGGTATTGTCACGGCTAGTGGATAAGCGATTCCGATCCAGCACGGCCGACGGAGCGGTGGTGGAGTTCGGGCTCGTACGCCACGCCCTGCTGGCCCGCCTGGCCGCCGGTCAACTGCGAAGCGAGGACGTGTGCGACGCGCACCCCGAGCTGCTGCGCGCCGCGCGAAACGTCGGTCGTCACTCGGGCGAGACCTGCCCGGTGTGCGGGGACGTCGAACTGGTGGAAGTGACTTACGTCTTCGGTGCGCGCCTCCCGCCTGGGGGAACGTGTCCGAGTACGCGCGGAGAGCTGCTCAAACTCGAAACGCGCGAGGACGCCGTTCAGTGCTACGCCGTCGAGGTCTGTGTGGGGTGCTCCTTTCACCACTTGGCCCGTAAGTGGTCCGCGGGGGCTAGGCGCGCCCGACGGCCCGCCGTGGCGGTGACGAAGGTCAACCAGTGAAGCTGAGCGCACCCGCGATTCGCTCGCGCAAGCGCCGTCGCGGTGGTGCTCCCCTGGTGATGGTGACCGCCTACGACGAACCGGGCGCTCGGTTCGCCGCGTCGGCCGGGGTCGACATCATTCTCGTGGGCGATTCGCTGGCTAACGTCGTTTTGGGCCACGACGACACCCTGCACGTCACCGTGGAGGAGATCTGTCACCACGTTCGTGCGGTGACCTCGGCGCGTCCCGACGTGCACGTGGTCGCCGACCTGCCCTGGATGAGCTATCACCTGGGCGTCGTCGACGCGGTCGCCAACGCGGCTCGGCTGGTGCGCGCCGGCGCCGACAGCGTCAAGCTCGAAGGGGGCCGGGTCCGCCGCGACGTCGTGCGCGCGATCCTCGACGCGGAGATACCCGTCATGGGACACCTCGGACTGACGCCCCAAAGCGTCATGGCGATGGGGGGCTACCGCGTGCAGGCGAAGAGCCCAGACGCGGTTCAACAGCTTCACCTAGACGCCAAGATCCTCGAAGACGAGGGGGTGTTCGCTCTCGTCGTGGAGGGGGTGCCGCCGGTGGTGGGCACCGGGATTACCGAGGCCCTCGAGATTCCCACGATTGGTATCGGCGCCGGGGCCAACACCGACGGTCAGGTGCTCGTCTTTCACGATCTCTTAGGGCTGAGTCGGGGCGAACCGGCGAAGTTCGTTCGCCGATACGTCGACTTGGCTCCGGTGATCACGGGGGCTTTGGCCGAGTTCGCGCGCGACGTTCGAAACGGGTCGTTCCCCACCGCCAACGAGAGTTACCCCAACCCCGAGGGTCTCGTCGGCTAGTACCTTGGCGCCGTAGTAGACTGGTCGTCCCACGCGTGTGGGAGAAGTGCAACTACAGCCCTGCTCTCTTCCAAAGAGCCCGCCGCGGCGGTCCAGAGGGAAAGGAAAACGGCCATGAGGCCCTACGAAACCATGATCGTCTTCGACACGGCGGTCGACGCCCAGGCGATTCAGATCGCCCTAGACCGGGCGCTCGAGACGGTGCGCACCAGTGGCGGAAACCCCGGAAGCATCGACCGTTGGGGCAAGCGTCCACTGGCGTACGAGATCAACAAGCGCAAAGAGGGTTACTACGTCCTCGTAGAGTTCAGCGGCGAGTCGACCACCGTGGACGAGCTCGACCGCATTTTGACTCTGTCGGACGAGGTGCTGCGCTTTAAGATTCTCCGCCGCCAGGAACGACCTAAATCGCGCCGGGCCCCGGCGTCGGCCTAGGGCGACGCAGAAAGAGGAGAGATGCCCGAAAACACCATCACCGTCGTGGGGAACATCACCCGCGACCCCGAACTGAAGTTTCTAAATAGCGGTCAGGCCGCGGTGCGCCTCTCGGTCGCGGTCAATCGCCGGTGGCAGAACCGTCAGACCCAGGAGTGGGAGGAGCGCGTCTCGTACTTCGAAGTCACCGGTTACGGCGCCATGGCCGAAAACGCCGCCAACTCACTGACCAAGGGCACCCGCGTTCTCGTCACCGGTCGCCTCGAGCAGCGTAGTTGGGAGACGGAAAACGGCGACAAGCGCTCGATCGTCGAGATCAACGCCGACGAAATAGCCCCGTCGCTTCGCTACGCGACGGCGGTTGTTACGAAGATCCCCAGGGCGGAGGGCTCGGGTTTTGCGCCCAGCGACCGCCCGCGCAACGCGCCCAGCGCCAGTACTGCCGCTAGCTACCCCTTCGACGAGGAGCCCTTCTAATGCCCCGCATCAATAATCCCAAGCCCCCGAAGCGTGCGCCGAAGATTGATATTCGTCGTGGCGTGAAGAAGAAGCCCTGCGCCTTTTGCCAGCACGGCGTCGACCGAGTCGACTACAAAGATCTGGCGCAACTGCGTAAGTACATCTCCGAACGAGGCAAAATTCGCGGACGAAAGGTGTCGGGCAACTGTCAGCAGCACCAACGAGACGTCGGCGACGCCATCAAGACCGCCCGTGAACTGGCCCTTCTGCCCTACACCCAACGCACCGTGACCGAGCGCCGTGGTGGTCGGGGGCGCGAGGGACGCGAGGGACGCGACGACCGAGGTCCGCGCGGACCTCGACCGGGGCGAGACGCCGAGGTGACCTTGGCTGACGTCGTTGGCGAGGACGCCCCCAGGGAGTCCGAGCGCGAGTTGGTCGCTGAGGTGGTGGACGAATGAGGGTCCTACTACGCAGCGACGTTCGCGGACTCGGTCGACGCGGAGACGTCGTTACCGTCAAGTCGGGCTACGCGCGAAACTTTCTTCTACCGTCGGGCGCCGCGCTCGTCGCTAGCGCGTCGAGCGAGGTCCAGGCGCAGGCCATGCGTCGCGCTCGCGACATCGTCGACGCGAAGAGTCGCGACGCCGCGGAGGCGCAGCGCGCGCTACTCGAAGCGGCGACGTTGACTATTTCCGCACGGGCCGGCACCAACGGCCGACTCTTCGGTTCGGTTACCGAAGCCGACATCGTCAACGCGGTGCGAAGTGCGACGGGGATCTCCCTGGACCGACACGCCATCGCGCTAGCCGAACACCTGAAGGTTGTGGGCGCCGCTACGGCAACCGCCACCCTCTTCGACGGAGTGAGCGCCACGCTACGAGTGGAGGTCGTGGCGAAGTAGTCGCACCGGCAACGAATCACGCGAAGAGCGCCGGGGCGACAGCCCCGGCGCTCTCGTGTGACAGGCGTAGCGCACAATATTTGAGGGTTAACCACAGCGTTTTCCCCACGTTGTTGTTCTTGTTACACAGAGTCAATTTCGGCAACCGTTGAGGTCTTATGACACAAGTAGACGTCGAACGTTCTCGCACCGCTTCCGCCGGGCGCGTTCCGCCCAGCGTGATCGAAGCGGAGGAGTCGTTAATCGGGGCGATGTTGCTATCGCCCGAAGCGGTCAGCGTCGCCTTTGAGAGCGTGCGCGCCGAGGATTTTTATCGGCCCCTCCACGGTCAGATCTTTAGCGCGATCATCGCGTTGGCGCACGCTGGTGAGCCGGTCGACTACGTCACCGTGCAGGCGAAGCTCCAAGAGCGCGGCGCGG
This sequence comes from Actinomycetes bacterium, assembly GCA_021815645.1. Taxonomy (GTDB): domain Bacteria; phylum Actinomycetota; class Acidimicrobiia; order Acidimicrobiales; family RAAP-2; genus RAAP-2. The sequence goes on along the minus strand of JAKBAB010000007.1, from coordinate 6,267 downwards.
TGGCGATTGAGTTGGCGGTGTTGTCGTCTTTACAACTGAATACCCCCTCGGCGGCTAACGCGCAGCACTACGCCGACCTCGTTCGGGAGAAGGCGCAGCAACGTCGCCTCATCGCCGTCGCCGGCGAGATCGTCGACGACGCCTACGTCGCCACCGACGACGTCGTCGGTCTCATCGACGAAGCCGAGCGAAAGATCAACGCCATTGGTGACGACCGCAAGATTGACTCGGTCTCCCCCCTGCAGCGGCTTTTGCTCGCCGAGGCCGATATTTTGGAGCAACGCGGTGAGACGCGCGGCCAGCTGAACGGCCTCGAGACGGGCTACCGGACGCTCGACGGTATCCTCCAGGGGCTGCAACCGAGTTCAATGACTATCGTGGGCGCCCGCCCGGCGACGGGTAAGACCGCCTTCGCGCTCGGTATCTTGATTCACGTGGGGGCCGTCGTCCAACGGCCCGCCCTCTTCTTCTCCCTCGAGATGAGTCGTCAGGAGCTGGCCGAACGAATCCTCGCTTCGACCGCGAGAATCGACTCGTCACGACTGCGTACCGGTGACCTCAGCGAGGCCGACTGGAACCGCGCCCACGACGCCTTCGGCTACCTGCAGTCGGCCAAGGTCTTCATCGACGACAACCCCAGTCTCACGATCATGGACGTGCGCGCACGGGCTCGACGGGTGAAGCAGCAAAACGGTGACCTCGGCGTCGTGATCATCGACTACCTGCAGTTGATGAGCTCGCGTGGTCGCGCGGAGAATCGTCAGGTCGAGGTGTCCGAGATGAGTCGATCCCTCAAGATACTGGCGAGGGAGCTGGAGTGTCCGGTCGTGGCGTTGTCGCAACTATCGCGAAAGCTCGAAGAGCGCGCCGACAAACGACCGATGATGTCGGACTTGCGCGAGTCGGGTTCGCTCGAGCAGGACGCCGACGTCGTGCTCTTTCTCTTTCGACCCGAGATTTACGGAGAGGTCACCAACGACGTGCGGGCCGACGCTGAAGTCATCGTGGGCAAGAATCGCAACGGGCCCACTCGGACGGCCCACCTTACGTGGCGAGGCGAGTTCGCCCGCTTCGACAACGTCGCCGACGCGCGAGACATTTAGAGTCCGCGGCCGCCCGAGGGTATCGGGCCCGGGGGATGGGAACGGCCCGCACGGCGCGTCGGTGGACCGTTAAGCGCCACCTCACCGGTACTTCTTGGTCGTCGGACCTCCGCCGTCGACGGACCGTGACGCCACTTCGGTGGATCCGGTCTCGCGGGCCCGTGTCGTAGCGGGCGCCCCTCGGTAGAGGTCCCGGCACGGGTGTTTCGTACGCGTTGCTCTAGTCCGCGTAGAGCCGTGGGTGTCGCGCGTGAGCGTAACCCCTACGGGCGTATGGGGAACTTGTCGTCGCGAGCGTGGCGTCGCTCGGTTCTGGGGAGGGTGGTCCGGTCTCGCGGAGCCGTCACGAATTCGAGTGGGACGCACGCGCCGCATTGGTGGAAATCGTCCAGCCGAACGGGCCCGCCCCACGTATCGAGTGGGCCGCCGCGGCGAAGGCGCGCACCGCGACGTCGCGGGCCCGACGCTCCGCGCTGCGCTTTCGGAACGCGGAGATTCGAATGATCGCCGAAGTCGTGTGGGGTATCGCGGGGTGCGGGCTTCGTACGACGGAGGGTGGATCTGCGGCGGCGAGTGCCGCCTCGAACAACTCAGGGAACGAGGCGTGGTCGGTAACGTGTTCGATTCGGCCGCGCACAGTCACGTCCCACTCTCGGCGAAACGGCGGGCGGACCATCAAACGAGCGTACGACGATCTCTGGGCGTAGCGGCTCCCCTCGGGAGTCACGACGCGCCGGGAGTCGGGGACGGCTTGGTCCTAGGTAGGGTGCAGTGGTGGGAGCTAGAGCCATCACCGTCTCGTACTTGATAGTGATGGTGGCCGTTGTGGTCGGCGCGGACTTATTGTTTTTTCGCCACCGAGTCGGCGAACGGCTCATCGCGAACGTGGGAATCGTTCTGGTGTTCACGGTGTTTTATTGGGCGTTCCTCAGGCATCGGTAGTTCTCGCCGGGCGGCGAGCGCGAGGACTCGTGAACTCAGTTCGTCGTTGTCGGGCCACTAACGGCGCCGCCCCTCAACTCCCTACCAGGTCCGCTCTTTGGGGACCGGCGACCCACGCATTAGCGGGCACTACTCCCGCGGGAGGATTGCGTCGCGGGCCCGACGCGACCGAAATGCACCTACGCACTGGCGCTCGCCCTAGATCGTGCGGGTTTTGTTCTGCGGCTCAACGTGACAGTTCTGCAGCCTCGCGTTGGCGACGCAAACCCGGTTGGCCCCGGTTGGAGTTGGAGGTAGGACGTAACCGGTTCTAACGAGTGAAGTGCTTCCAGTGTCCCTCCGAGACGACGTCCACGGTGCCGTCAGTCACTCTGATCGCGGTCTGATCGTCCGTGGCGTACGTCGCGACGGAGACGCTCGCGGCCCACTTCTCTGCGCTGGCCATGGAACGGTCCGGCATGTCTACGTGATCGAGGTGCGGGAACATGGAAAAATCAACGAGACCGAGCATCCGGTCACCGTCGGTGGTCGCCTTGCCGTCGACGTGCCCGACGTACGGGCCCAATACGAGACTTCCCGCACTCACGCCCACGTAGACGAGGTCACGCAACGACGAGAACAGATCCGCGAGACCGGACTGGCGCATCCAGTGGCACAGGTACGTCGGATCGCCCCCACCGACCAGCAGGGCGTCCGTTTCGTTCACCATGGGAATCCAGTTCGCTTCGTCGATGCTCGGCAGCGCCGTGAGCTCGAGTACTCCTAAGGACTTCCAGCCCAACTCGCAAAGGGGCGACGCCGCTCGTCCACTGATGATCCGCCACGCTCCGTACGCGCCGCCCGGGTAGGCGTAACTCGCGGTGGGGATGATGAGAGCAGTCGACTCGGCGATCGGCTTTCCCAGGAGGTCGATGAGCGCCTCGTGGATGCTCGCGTTCGTGACGCCACCCGAAGTGAGAAGTAACTTCAACTTTCCTCCCGCAGCGATTGTATCGAGCGAGCCGAGGATCGCGGTTGTCCGGAGTCCGACCTACCAGTGCGGCAACCATGCAATGGCGGTCTAAAGCAATTGCGCCTGAACTGGTTTCGGGGGCCCCACGTAATAGTTGTGCTGTCAGTCAATGGCGTCTTGGTTGACCATGCGCGGCGTGACCCTTGTTGGTAATGGTGGAGCCGTCGCCTCGCCTCAGACGAGGCGAGCAGCGCGTGGCAGTTGTCCATTGAGTCATAGCCAAATGATCTCAACGGCTTCGGCCATCGCATCGATGTTGCGCATGATTCGCTGGAGTGCCCCCGCAGCGAGTACTTCGGCGAGCCAAAGCCTTTAGTCATAATCTGCACCAGGCGCCTGCACGTGGTAACCGAAATGCTCCTCGCTAAAGTCACTGTGCGAAAAGAACAGCACCACCCGCCGTCCACCTTCGCTTAGGCTGGCTCGGTCTGTTGCACTTGCGCCATCCCCGACTGGTGAGCGACTTCAGACTCACGAGATAAGACCCAGTGACGATTCACCGAGTGTCGGAGGCTCGACGCGACGGTTCCGACGGTACGCAAGGGTGTTGTCCGAGACTTCGCTCAAAGGTGCTACCGGAGCGCTTTTACACCGGTGCAAAAACGTGACCGGCACGGTCGATTAATTCGACCAGTTTGACCAGCGGTTCCGAAAAGTTTGAACGGAGACCGCTCAGGTCCGCTTCAAATGGCGCCAGAACCACGTTTGCTATCTGTTAAGATAGCAATATGACTACGGCCAGCTCTCTAGTCCTCAAAATTCGTAAGGCGAACGGATTCACCCTGCGTTCTTTCGCAGAGCGCGCTGGAACGTCGTCGGCGACTCTTTCAAATTACGAACTTGGAATTAAGGAGCCTCGCCTCTCAACCCTGGAACGTCTAGTGGAAGCGAGCGGCTCAAAACTCTTAGTGGAAATCATCCCAGCTACCATCAACGGCCGTTGGAACGACGCTCGGGAAAGTGCGGCCGAAAGGTCAAGTCGAGTGGCTGACGCGATTCGGGGCAACAAGGAGGAGGTTGCTTTTCGAAATTGTCTCGAACTGATCGATGACTTGAATGCAGTCACGCCCTACCGCCTGGAACAACTTACCAGAGACGCACCGCCTTTTACGGGTGACTCTCGCTACGACGCCTTGATCGCAGCCGTCGTGGAGAATGCTTGTGTCTGCAACGGTGCTCCTACACCACCGTGGGTCTACGAGACCACTCGATCAGTCGAGAAGTGGTACCTCACCGACATTGAATCCCTCCACGGGGAGGCCGATCGTGAGACACCCCCTATATACCGGCGACACGGTGTCTTCATTCTTGAAGACGAGTTGTCCCGCGCCTAATGCTCACTCGAGAAGAAGCCTAAGCGGCCTTGCAAGAACTCGTCGCTGAGCTTGAGAATCGCGGACACAAGTCAAGAATCTACATCGTTGGCGGAGCCGCACTCATGCTGGGTTTTGGTGCTCGTGACGCCACAAGAGACATCGACGCCGTCATCATCCCTCGTTCTGAGATTTTGCAGATCGTGGCTGAAGTTGCTCGTCGAAGAGACCTCACGGACGACTGGCTGAATTCAGCGGCGGCTATGTACGTACCACCCTGGCCAGATGACCCGAGTCCACGAATCATCATCTCGACCGAAAAAGTGCAGATTTCAATCGCGTCGGCCGAGATGCTGTTGGCCATGAAGATTCACACGAGTCGCGGACGCCAGGATATCGATGACCTGCGGTTCTTGCTCGCGGAGGTGGGGATCGGAAACTACGAAGACGCCGTTGCCCACTTCGAACACTTCTATAGGGACGATCCAATCAAAGGTCGCGCGATCAAACTTCTCATTGAGATCTTCCGTCGGCCCGACTCGCGCAGCTGACTCCTAAGCCAGAACATCCATTGATTATTGATCCTCTAAGTCCGACAGTCTTGGAGTCGAACAGTGTCGGCGTCGCGGGCCCGACGTGACAGTTCTGCAACCTTGCACTGGAGCCTGTCAGGAACGTCGGCTTAGGCGCCCGACTAGTCGGCGAAAGTCATCTCGACGATTGTGAATCTGACTTGGTATCGCAATCGTGATCGGGTTGCTCCAAATCCAAGAAAGTCGCCGCAGGAGTCGATTTTTCGGATAGCGATACCGTATTGCCCAAGGCAGTTCCCGCGAGTGATTCGGCAGTAGTCTGCCTGTCGCTGAAGGCTCAAAGTCCATCAATCCCAACCTTATGTCGCAGGGCCGACGTCAACAATCTACGACTGGAGACTCGGCGCTTGGGAGACCTGATTCTTGGTGGGATTTGGATATCATTCTTGAAATAGAGGTAGCAGAAACCCGCCTCTTATTGCCTACTGCGTTAGGAGTCTTGTGACGGACTCGCACGCCGGTCAAACCGGTGTCCTAATCACCACGAGAAGATTCCCACTCGCATGGCTGTTCTGGACGTTCAAGACCAATGTGTCGATTGACGGAGAGACGATGATTCTGCCTTGGGGAACACGCTTCCATGAACTTGCGCCGGGCCGTCACTCCGTTCGTGCTGGATTCCACTACATGTGGGCCAAGAGCTTGGGTGAGGATGAAGTCGAGATTGATGTTCCTGCAGGACAAACGACCAAACTGACTTATCGTTCCCCTTTCCTAGTGACATCAGCGGGCTCGATCAGCATTGAATAAGCGAATCCCTCCGGGGCCCAACGCGACAGTTCCGCAACCCTGCATTGGCGGCTTAGGGTAATTACCACCTGACTGGTGTCGGATGCCCGACGTGACAGTTCCGCAACCTGGCATTGGTGACTCCACGAAGCGGTGGATGGGTGTTCCAGAGGAAGGCTTCACTGAAGCCAACGAGATCGCCCGTTGCCCTTTGAGGTACCCATTGCTATTTCTCCATGTTTCTTCGTGAAGTGGAACCAGCTCCTGAACTCATCCCTTTTGCCGAACGGTTCATCAGAAACTTTCAAGCTGGCGACGCGAACGCGATCATCGATGCCGTAGCCAAGGACCAGAATTCGATCTTGATTGGCACGGACGATGCGGAGTGGTACGAGGGTTTCGAGACGATCTCGGCCTATCTTCGAATGTTCATGGGTGAGGCCCAGTCCGGGGGCGAACTTCTCGACACCGGGGCGGATATCGACAAGATTCTTGCGTGGAAAGAAGGGTCCGTTGGCTGCATCACCGCGCACTTTAAGTACCGGGTCCCTTACTCTGGCGAGCACTCGGGGAGG
>JAKBAB010000065.1 GCA_021815645.1 Actinomycetes bacterium | reverse complement strand
GTTGCCCATTCGGACGTGTCTGGCAGGTAAATGGGGCGAGCCCATACGGTCAATTCGTAGCGCTATACCCGTGAACGAGTGTGCGCGGCGTCGGGCTCGTTTCCTTCGATCGACTCGGCGGAGACCCCTCGCGGCCAGCGATTCAAGTACCGCCTCCCTTGCCTGCTCTCTAGTCTTGGCGCGCTAGGGAAATGAGGGTTTTCCCGGGTTCTACGAACGTCGCCAATAATGGGAGATTTCGGCGAGAAAAGGGGAGAAGTGTGAGTCGGCACGTGGCGGGGTACTTCGAGAACTGGCACTTGACTTGAACAAATGGAGGAGGATTGACATCCTCGATGTAGGAGTCGTTTAACAATGTAGGCCCAGATGAGGGGCGATTTCGCTCGCGTGGATCTGGAGATGGATTAAATAGGAACGTGATAGCTGAGAAATGAGCGATGCGCTCACCAATTGAAACCGCCGAACAAAACCAGACCCTGAAAACTGTTTCCTATCAGTACTTGTTCTCAGTGCGCCGGCCGGGACTTGAACCCGGAACCTGTTGATTAAGAGTCAAATGCTCTGCCAATTGAGCTACCGGCGCGCACGGAGTCTACACCGGTACAGTCAACTGCAAGACGTGTCGCTCGGTTCCCGTTGTCGAGTAGACATTTCCGGTGACCCTCAAGTTCATCGGGTATCGCTAGAGAAAACACCGGCTACGTGCGTCAATGAGCTGGTAGTTGGAGCGGTGCTAAGCGAAAAGCTGGCACCGTAGGGAGGACCCTAATAGGGGGCGAATTTACGGGGCACGATGGCGCACCAGAGTCGTCTCACCCAGAGGCGGAAGGTCCGGTTTTGGCGGATCGCGCGCCGCAATGGGGTGAGCGACGGGGGTCGAACCCGCGGCCTCCAGGACCACAACCTGGCGCTCTAACCAACTGAGCTACGCCCACCAAGACTCTCTAGTATGCCACAGTTGTCTAACTTCACTCCCGTAGGACTGAGAGGTCACTACGCTTAGCGACGCGCCCCTGTAGCTCAACTGGATAGAGCAGACGGTTTCTACCCGTCAGGTTGCGGGTTCGACTCCTGCCGGGGGCACGCAGTCCGAGTGGTCTCGCGGTACGACATCCCCTGTGGTCGGGAAAGCGGTGGTCGGGAAGGCGGTGTGTGAGTTCACGAGAAAAAGGACACGATGTGTCGCGTCATAGTGGACACTCTCCTGAGGGGTGTTTCCTATGGTGTTGCGCCAAATGGTCGTCGACGCGGTGGTTCTCGAGGGTCGCTCGATCCGAGAAGTCGCCCGTTCCTACGGGGTCTCCAAGTCCTGGGTTTACGAACTGGTCCGTCGCTACCGAGAGGGTGGCGACGCGGCCCTCGAGGAGCGTTCCAAGGCGCACCGCTCTAACCCGCGCCAGATGAGCGCCGAGCGCGAAGAGAAGATCGTGCGCCTGCGAAAAGAGCTCGTCGACCTGGGCGCCGACGCCGGGGCCCAGACCCTGCACTGGCACCTCAGCCAACGAAGTGGGCCCGTCCCTTCGGTCAGTTCGATCTACCGACTGCTTCGGCGTCGTGGTTTTGTCACGCCCGAGCCACGCAAGCGACCCCGGGCCTCCTACGTGCGCTTCGAGGCCGACCTACCTAACGAGTGCTGGCAGGGTGACATGACCCACTGGCAGCTCTCGAACGGCACCGAAGTGGAGATCCTCAACTTCATCGACGACCACAGCCGGCTGATCGTCGCGTGCGAGGTTCGTCCCACGGCGCGCTCACGACGTGCGCGGGGTCTTCCAAAAAGCGTGCGCTACTTGGGGGACGCCCGCGTCGGTGCTCACGGACAATGGGGCAATCTTCAACGCGCGCAGTCGTCAAGGTCGCACTGGTTTCGAGAGCGACCTCGCCGACGCCGGTGTGCTCTATAAACACTCGCGTCCCTACCATCCTCAGACCTGCGGCAAGATCGAGCGTTGGCACCAGACCCTGAAGGGCTTCCTCGCGAAGCACCCCTGCGAGTCGATCGAAGAGTTACAGGGCGTGCTCGACGACGTCGTTCGCTACTACAACGAGCAGCGACCGCACCGCAGCCGCGACCGGCTCACGCCGCGTCAGGCGTTCGAGGCGCGTGACAAGGCCCAGCCCCACACGTTGATCAACGAGCCGCACTACCGAATCCGCCACGACGTGCTCGACTCGCGGGGCAAGGTCACCTTGCGCTACCTGGGCGAGTTTCGCCACCTCTACGTTGGCTACGCGCACCGCGGCACGCGCGTGCGCCTCTACATCGTCGATGACGTCGTGCGCGTGGTTGACGAAGACGGCGAACTGTTGGCCGAGTTCACGATCGACCCTACGAAGCGTTACCAGGCAATGAATCCACCAGGCGAGTGCTAGTCTTTGGGTTCAATTTTCCACGATGACGTGACTCATCACAGTGGTCGGGAAGGCGGGATTCGAACCCGCGGCCTCCTGGTCCCAAACCAGGCGCGCTAACCAAGCTGCGCTACTTCCCGAGTAACCCACGTTACTCATGATCTTCTACGCCTACGGGGAAGTCATCTAGGCTCGGCGCGTCGGGGGTTGCGTGTTGAAGTATCGCTGGATTGAAGAAGTACTTGGTGAAACCTGGGCGACGATTGCGGGCCGTCTCGACTCCGCGAGTGAGGCTGACTACGAACTAGCCACACCGTGCCCCGGCTGGTCCGTTAAGGATGTGCTCAGTCACCTCGCCGGTTTCGAATTAATGATCCGCGGTGCGCCGGTGCCGCTCTACGACCGGCCGTGGCCCAGTTATGTGCGCAACCCCATCGGTGAATTCAACGAAGCCTTCGTGGCTGATCTTCGTACGAAGTCGGGTCGAGAAGTCCTAGCCCTCTTTCGCGACGCTACGGCCCGGTCACTCGACGCTCTCGTGTCGTTGTCCGATGGTGAGTGGGAGCGAGTCGGATGGAGTCCCGAGGGGGAACGACCCTACCACCGGTTTCAAGAGACGCGGATTGTCGACAGTTGGATCCACTTAAACGACATCTTCGACGCGCTAAGCGAACCCGACCGCGATCACGGGCGGGGAGAGGAAGTGGTAGTTGGCCGTTTTCTGTCGACACTGCCCTACGTCGTCGCGAAACGCTCGGGCGCTCGGGAGGGCACGCTCGTTGCGGTCACGGTTGTCGGACCCCGCCAGCGGCGAGTCGTAGTGGAATACGTGGGAGGTCGGGCGTCGTTCGTCGAACCGGAGAGGACGTCGGTGGCGCTCGAGGTCACGACGTCGAGCGCGCTCTTTTGGCGTCGCGCGGCCGGGCGGGTGGGAGTCGAAGAGTTTCTCCGCGCCGACGCGACCGAAATACGTGGAGACCTGGTGATGGGCGAGCGACTCGTTTCCGGTCTTACGACGATGATTTAACGTTCTCGGCGCGACCCGGTAGGCTGTTCTTCCTTATGCGGGCCACGACTACAACTTTGAACGACGGCCGCGTTCGCCTCACCGTTGAAGTAGACGAGGTGGAGATGGACGGGGCAATTGACCGGGCGGCCCAGAAACTATCGAAACAGGTTTCGATTAAGGGTTTTCGCAAAGGCAAAGTACCCAAGAGTGTCCTAGTCGCCCACCTCGGTGGGCCCAGCGCGTTGCGCGGTGAAGCCATCCGAGACGCGATTCCCGACTTTTACGCACACGCGGTATCGGACACTTTGGTTGACCCCATTTCCCAGCCCGCCATTTCGGTCACCGACGGCGAGGAGGGTGGAGTACTTATTTTTGATGCGGAAGTTGAGGTTCGCCCCGAGGTTGAGCTGGGCGACTACACGTCGCTTCGCGTTACCATTGCGTCGCCCGTCGTGACCGACCTCGAAGTCGACGCGCAGGTGGATCGCGTGCGCGAGACGGACGCGACGCTGAAAGACGTTGAGCGACCAATCGCGACCGGAGATCTCGTCACGATGGACGCGCACGTTCAACAGATAGCCACCGAAGAGGAGCCGCTCGATATGAGTGACTACATGTACACGGTGGGTTCCGGAGTAATTACCGAGGGGGTCGACGACCTCATCGTTGGTATGCGGGCCGGTGAGGTCCTCACTCTCAACGGCAACGTCGGTGACGGCGTCGTGGCCACCTACACTTTGACGCTGAAGAAAGTGCAAGAAAGGGTGCTGCCCGAAATCAGTGACGAGTGGGTCCGAGAGAACACGGAGTGGACCTCAGAGGACGAGATGCGCGACGCGATCTTCGATCAGATGCGTCGCCGGCGGATCGCCGAAGCGCGGGTCTCTCAGAGGGACGCTACCCTCGTGGCCCTCGGACAGCTCGTCAGCGAAGACGTCGTTCCCGAGTCGTTGCTCGACGAAGAGACCAACGAGCGACTTCGCGATTTTGTTCATCGTCTAGAACAACAAAATCTGAAAGTGGAGACCTTCCTCCAAGTGACCAACCAGACTCCGGATCAATTGATCGAGACACTCCGCGCCGACGCGCGTCGGGCCGTGCGAATCGATCTCGCCCTACGGGCCCTCGTGCGAGCCGAGGGCTTAGAACCGTCCGACGAGGAGATTGCGGCGGAACTCGACAACACCGCCGGCGCCATGAGCGTCGCGCCCGACGTGCTGCGGGACAACCTTCGAGACACCGGCCGGGTCGTCACCTTTCGGGCCGAGGTGGCCAAGCTTAAAGCGTCTAAGTGGCTACTGGATAACGTCATCTACGTCGACGCAGAGGGCGTCGAGATCGACCGCCGTTTGCTATCTTCCGACGAGACTGAGGCGGCCGACGCCTAAGGTGGGGACGTGAACAGCACTCATCGAGCCCAGAACTATCTCGTACCGACCGTCGTGGAATCATCGAACCGCGGCGAACGCGCCTACGACCTCTACAGTCGCCTCCTGCGCGAGCGCATTATCTTCCTCGGCACTCCGATTGACGATACGATCGCGAATCTCGTGTGCGCCCAGATGCTCTTTCTGGAGTCCGAAGACCCCGACAAGGACATCAACCTCTACATCAACTCACCCGGTGGTGACATTACGGGTCTCCTAGCGGTCTACGACACGATGAAGTACATCAAGCCGCACGTGTCAACGTTCTGTTTCGGCCAGGCGGCCTCGGCCGCCGCGGTCCTATTGGGGGCGGGGGCCAAGGGCAAGCGATACGCGTTGCCGCACGCGCGTGTTCTGCTCCACCAGCCCTGGGGCGGGGTGGGCGGCCAGGCGTCCGACATCGAAATTCAGGCCCGAGAGATTCTGCGCATGAAGGACATGTTGAACTCCATGTTGGCCGACGACACGGGCCAGTCGGTCGAGCGAATTACGAAAGACACCGACCGCGACTTCATCATCAGCGCGTCGGAGGCCGTTGAATATGGCCTAATTGATGAGGTTATTTCGGCCCGACCGTAGGTTCCCCGTTGAGCGACTCGTGCCTCGTAGGATAGTCCCGGCGAAGAGTGTGTCGGAGGGCGCGTGGCAAAGTTCGGTGAAGAGGGTGACCTCATAAAGTGCAGTTTTTGCGCTAAGGGGCAAAAACAGGTGAAGAAATTGATCGCCGGGCCGAGCGTGTATATCTGCGACGAGTGCATTGACCAGTGCAACGACATCATCGCCGACGAGTTCGGTGATCGCCCCGAATTTGTCCTCGACGAGTTGCCGACCCCCCGGGAGATCTCGGCTTTTCTAGACGAATTCGTCGTGGGTCAAGGAGACGCGAAGAAGATTCTGGCGGTGGCCGTATATAACCACTACAAGAGGATTCAAAGCGCACCGCTGCACGACGAGGACGTCGAAGTCGCCAAATCGAACGTTCTCCTACTTGGACCCACCGGGTGCGGCAAGACCTTTCTCGCCCAGACCCTGGCGCGAATGCTCAACGTGCCCTTCGCAATCGCTGACGCCACCGCGCTCACCGAGGCTGGCTACGTGGGAGAAGACGTCGAGAATATTCTGCTTAAGTTGCTCTCCGCCGCCGATTTCGACGTTAAGCGCGCTGAGCGGGGCATTATCTACATCGACGAGATTGACAAAATTGCGCGTAAGGCGGAGAACCCCTCGATCACTCGAGACGTGTCGGGAGAAGGGGTTCAGCAGGCTCTGCTCAAAATTCTCGAAGGCACCGTGGCGAGCGTGCCTCCCCAGGGCGGACGGAAGCATCCACATCAAGAGTTCATAAATATCGACACGTCGAACGTTTTGTTCATTTGCGGCGGGGCCTTCTCCGGACTCGAGGAGATAATCGAGCGCCGCCTGGGCAAAAAGTCGATGGGTTTCAATCAGCCCGTCGAGTCCAAGCGCCGTGGCGACATCGAGCTCTTTCGCCACGTGCTACCCGAAGATATGGTGAAGTTTGGGCTGATACCGGAGTTCATCGGACGGCTCCCCATCGTGGGTGCCGTGCAACAACTGGACCGGCGCATGTTAATCAGCGTCTTGACCGAGCCGAAGAACTCACTGGTGCGCCAGTTTCAGCAGGTCCTCGCGCTCGATGGCGTGGAACTGGTTATCGAGCCAGCCGCGTTGGAAGCGATTGCCGAGTTGGCACTGGAACGGGGGACGGGCGCCCGGGGCCTGCGGTCTATTTTGGAACACGTCTTGCTCGAGCCAATGTACGACGTTCCCGGTCGTAGCGACGTCGTGCGGTGCGTCGTCAGTGAGGCGACGGTGCGCCGCCAGGAGGCGCCCGTGTATGAGATGCGAAAGGCGACGCGAACCCGTCGCGCGAGCTAACGCGTGCGATTTAAGTCGTACGCGGCGGCGCTCGAGTGGTTGGAGTCACACGTCGACTTCGAACGGGTCGCCCCTAATCGCCAACGAGTACCCACTCTCCAACCCGTTCGTGACGTCTTAGCGCAACTGGGCGACCCCCACCACGACTACCCGAGCATTCACGTCACGGGCACGAACGGGAAGGGCACGACGACGACCGTCGCGAGCGAATTGCTGCGTAACACCGGGCTGCGCGTGGGCACCTTCACCAGTCCTGATCTCCACCGGGTCAACGAACGCATAGCGCTCAATGGAGTCCCGATTGACGACGAGGTGCTAACGGGCCTGCTCGGTCGGCTCTCGGACGTCGAGACAGCCAGCGCCACGGTACTCACGCGATTCGAACTGCTTACGGTGGCCGCCCTGCTGTTCTTCTCGGACGAAGGCGTGGACGTCGCCGTGGTGGAGGTGGGAATGGGTGGTACTTGGGACTCGACGAACGTCATCGACTCACGAGTCGCGGTTCTCACTAACGTTGACCTCGACCACACGCAGGTCCTCGGGGCGACCGTCGGCGCCATCGCGCGCGACAAGGTGGGTATCTTTCGCGCCGACGGAGCCGCGGTCCTAGGTACGACAAATCCGGAAGTGGTGGAGATAGCGGGGGGGGCGGCCGAACGGTTGGGTTGTCCGTTATACCGCCTTGATCAGGAGTTTATTATTGAAGAAAACGACCTCGCGTTGGGGGGCCGGTCGTTGCGTCTCGTGACTCCCTTCGGCCGTTACGACGACGTCCTGGTGAGTTTGCACGGCATGCACCAGGGCGTTAACGCGTCGACCGCCGTAGTGGCCGTCGAACTGTTTTTGGGCCGGGCGTTGGGTGAGTCGGTGGTCAGCGAAACGTTGGCGCACGTGGCGATGCCCGGGCGCAGCGAGATACTCGCGCGACACCCGATGATTGTGGTGGACGGTGCTCATAACCCAGCCGGCGTACGCGCTCTAGTGGCGACGTTGGACGGCGCCTTTGACGTAGCCGGCGTGCGTCGCGCGGTGGTGGGTCTACTCAGTGGGCGCGAACTCGAAGATATGGTCGCACCGCTAGTGAGTGCTGGGTTTCGTGAGTTCCACTGCTGCCCCCCTAACTCCCCGAGGGCCGTTCCCGTGGAAGAACTCGTTTCGGTCCTGCGGCGACTCGACGCGGTGGCGTACGCGCACCCCAACGCCCGTTCGGCGCTCGCGCACGCGAGAGAGATGTCCAGTGAAGACGATCTGATCGTGGTGACGGGCAGTCTCTACCTCGTCGGAGAAGTGAGGGGACTGATCCTAAAAGTCGAGAATCAGCACTCACCGTGAGACTGTTAGATTGCCAGGCGTGAACCGATCCCTAGTCATCATTAAGCCTGACGCCGTCGAGCGCGGATTGGCGGGCGACGTGCTCGGGCGGCTCGAGGGCCGCGGATTTAGATTCGTTGCCGTGGAGCTGCGCACGATTGACGAAGCGACGGCGTCGCGCCACTACAGCGAGCACCAGGGCCGGCCCTTCTACGAGCGCCTACTGCGCTTCATCACGAGCGGCCCCTCTCTCATTGTGGTGGTCGAGGGTCCGAGCGACACGTGGCGCATTGTGCGAACGATGATGGGACCGACTGATCCCGCCGACGCTCCGCCGGGAACCATTCGGGGCGACCTCGCTACCGAAATGGCGAAGAACGTAATTCACGGTTCCGACTCCGCCGCCTCGGCCGCCCGAGAGATCGCAATCTTCTTCCCGGACCTGGTGTAACGGCCCGAACTGGTTGCGGGCGGCGACTTTGGCCTAGCCTTGTGGTATAGCGCGGGGTGCTCCACCAAAAAAGGGACTCAATGGTTGATAGTCGATTCTCACTTCTGGGCCGCGATATGGCGGTCGACCTCGGCACGGCGAACACGTTGGTTTACGTTCGCGGTCGTGGAATCATCTTGAATGAGCCGTCGGTAGTCGCAGTCGACGTCAAGGACGGAAAGCCCCTAGCCGTGGGGGCCGAAGCCAAGCGGATGATTGGTCGTACGCCGAGCAATATTCAGGCCATCCGTCCACTCAAGGACGGGGTGATCGCCGACTTCGAAATCTGCGAAAAGATGTTGCGATACTTTATCCACCGCGTTCACCAACGGCGGTTCGCGAAGCCACGCATGGTGATATGCGTTCCGTCGGGCATCACCGGGGTAGAGCAGCGCGCGGTCATGGAAGCCGCGGAGTTCGCCGGCGCGCGTAAGGCGTACATCATTGAAGAGCCGATGGCCGCGGCGATTGGCGCCGGCCTACCTATCCACGAACCGACGGGCAACATGGTGGTGGACATTGGCGGTGGTACGACTGAGGTCGCGGTCATCTCTCTCGGTGGCATCGTTACCAGTCAATCGATTCGCATCGGTGGCGACGAACTCGACGAGGCGTTAGTCGCTTTCGTCAAAAAGGAGTTTCAGTTGGCGCTCGGTGAGCGCACGGCGGAGGAGATCAAGATTCAACTCGGTTCGGCATACCCCCTCGAGGAGGAGCTGCGCGCCGAAATTCGTGGGCGAGACCTCGTGACCGGACTGCCCAAAACGGTCATTATCTCGACCGAGCAGATTCGTCAGGCGATCGAGGAGCCCGTGCAGGCCATCGTCGACGCGGTCAAAGTTACTTTGGACCGTACGCCCCCGGAGCTGTCGTCGGACCTGATGGAGCAGGGGATTGTGCTGACCGGTGGGGGAGCGCTTCTGGCCGGTCTGGCCGCTCGCCTTGAGTTTGAAACCAATATGCCCATTATCGTGGCCAACGATCCCCT
>JAKBAB010000064.1 GCA_021815645.1 Actinomycetes bacterium | reverse complement strand
AGTCACAACCACCACGCGCCACCCCTCACCGCGAAGGGCTACGACGTCCGCCGCCACGTCGACCAAAACGGCGTACGCCACCTCGCCGCGTTCGTCGGTCACCGACGAGGTACCGACCTTCACCACGACGCTGGCGCTACTCATCTTCCGAGGGATCCAGTCGGCCGTGGCGGGCTAGCCGCTCTCGGCGAGTGGCCCGGTGCGCCCCTTCGCGATCGAGTCCAATACCCGAATCATCTCGCCACCACTCGAAGGCGAGGTCGCCAACGCGCACCAGGTCACCGTCGCGCACGCCCGCTCGCGTGAGCAGCCGGTCGACCCCCAGGTCGCGCAGGCGGCGAACGATCTCGTCGAGAGCCCCGTCGTCGGTCACGTCGTGAAACCTCGCGGCTCGGCGCGCGGCCCGACCGAGAACGACCCACTGGTGGAGGCCCTCGCGCTCCAACGTAACTTCGGCCGACACCGGTCGGTGTACGACGACCGCCCTTTCGACTTCGACTACTTGTGCCCGACGTGATTCACTGACCAGTTCCGCGAGCCGGGCCACTAGCGCGCCGATTCCCTCGCCAGTCACCGCGGAGATTACGGCGTGACCGACGTCGTGGTGAGCGGCGACGTCCCCCTTGGAGCCGACCACCACCCGCGGTCGATCGAGCAGGTCGCTTCGGTAGTCGCCGAGCTCCTTAAGGAGAACGGTCATCTGTTCTTCGGGTGGGCGCGGCGCACTCTCGGAGAGATCGAGCAGCACGCACAGTACGCGCGCGCGCTCGACGTGGCGCAGGAAGTCGTGGCCGAGTCCGCGACCTTCGGCGGCGCCCTCAATGAGTCCGGGGATATCGGCGACGACGAACTCGGTCGCGTCGTCGGGGCGCGCCGGGCGCTGGCCCACTCGAACAACTCCGAGGTTCGGTTCGAGTGTCGTAAAGGGATAGTCGGCAATTTTCGGGCGGGCGGCCGACACGGTGGCGATGAGCGTCGACTTGCCGACGTTGGGAAACCCGATCAGCGCGACGTCGGCTCGCAACTTCAGCTCCAACTCGTACCAGGCCTCTTCGCCAACCTCACCCTGTTCGGCGAAGGCGGGGGCCCGGCGTCGATTCGAGAGGAAGCGGGCGTTGCCCTGACCGCCGAGGCCCCCCTCGGCGGCGAGCCACCGATCGCCTCCGCCGCTTAAATCTACGACCAGGGAACCCCCCTGGTCGTAGACCACGGTACCGATGGGCACGTTCACTACGACGTCTTTGCCCCGCGATCCGTGTTGGCGCTTGGACGTTCCGTGCTCGCCGTCTAGGGCGCGACGAAATGGGTGGTCGCGAAATCCCAGTAACGAGGCCTGATTGTGGTCGGCGACGACCCACACGTCGCCGCCCCTACCCCCGTCACCGCCGTCCGGTCCACCTTTGGCGACGTGGGCCTCCCGGCGAAAACTGACGCAGCCCGACCCCCCGTTGCCGGCCTTGGCGTGAAGCTGCGCGCGGTCGACGAAGGAACTCATCGCCTCATTCTACGGGCGTCCCCCGCGCGCTACGGGAGTAGTTCTCCGAGCGCGGCGGTGAAAACCTCACCGTGGCGCCGTACGTCTTCACGGGTCGTCGCGGGGCACATGAGGGCCATATTGTGAAACGGGGTTATCACTACACCGCGGTTGACACCGTAGAGGTGCAGATACTCGTCGAGACGGGCGTCGGCGGCCGCGGCCGAGTCAGCCCCGTTACGCGGAGCGGGGGCGACGTAGCGATATTCGCAGCGTGCCCCGAGTTGCACGACGGACCAGCTCAGCTCGTAATTCGCAATGGCGGCACGAACGTCGTGGGCGAAGACGTCGGCGAGTAACTCCATGTGAGCAAAGGCATCATCGGTCAGCACCTGCGAAAGCACTGCGCGCATGGCGGTGAGGCTGAGGGCGTTTCCAGCGAGTGTTCCACCCACTCCGCCAACGTCGTCGAGGTCGGCGCCCTCGAGGACCCCCGCGAGCACACGGTCGTTTAGCTCTTCGCTGAGCCCGTAGGCCCCGCACGGCACGCCACCGCCGAGGGATTTGCCAATCGTTACGGCGTCGGGGCGCAGGTCGAATCGGCGAGTCGCTCCCCCGGGTCCGGCCGAGAAGGTATGGGTCTCGTCCAGGATCAAGAGGGTTCCGGTCGCGTCACAGATCGCTCGAACCCCTCGGAAGTAATCGTCGTCGGGTAGGACGATTCCGATGTTGGTCAGCGCCGGTTCGCACAACAGGGCCGCGACGTCGCGAGACGAGAGTTCGCGCTCCAGGGCGTCGAGGTCGTTGAACTCGACTACACGCGTCGTCGTCGTGGGGTCAACCGGTGGCGCGACGTTGCCGGGCCGCGGCCGCGCACGACCGGACCCGTCGAGAACCACGAAAGTCTCGTCGACGGTCCCGTGATACGAGTACGAAAAGACCATTACGCGAGGTCGCCCAGTGGCGAGGCGCGCGAGGCGCAGCACCCATCGATTGGCGTCGGTCGCCGAAAGAGTAAAGGACCAGCGCGGTAGGGCGAAGCGGCGAGTCAGTTCGCCGGCGACCCACTGGCCGTCTTCGGTGGGCAGCATCGTCGTGACTCCCCCCCAGCTACCCACCCGCTCCGCGAGCGCGGCAACCAGGGCCTCCGGGGAGTGACCGGCCATCGCCCCAGTATCTCCTAGGGCGAAGTCGACGAGTTCGTGACCGTCGAGGTCGGTGAGCGACGCACCGCGGGCGCGAGAAAACCCGAGCGGAAAGCCCCCGGCCCACTTCGACATCCAGGTCATCGGAACTCCGGCCACGAGGTTGACCGATGACTCGAAGAGGGCCCGAGAACGGGGATTACGCTCCAGGTAAAGCGCTCGTTCCCGCTCGGTGAGGGCTTCGAGCCGAACCCGGTCGACGGTGTTCACCGAGTCCACCCACGCGTTTGCCCGTTCCAACTCGGGGCGCTCGTCAGTCGTAAATTCGCGTTCATCAGGAAAAAGAGTAATTGATACGGCTCGTCTCCGCCAATTCTTACCCCAATATCCCCAATTTTGGGCACTTTTGGGCTAAAAATGGCGTTGGTCGTTGGGAACGCCCAACGCCGTTTCAATGAGAGTAAGGAGTCGACCGGTGAACAAGGCCGAGTTGGTAGAAGCAATGGTCGCGGAGAGTGGCGCCACCAAGAACACCGTCGCGGAGGTACTCAAGGCCTTTGAAGAGGTCGTCGTCGCCAACGTCTCTAAGGGTGAGAAGATTGTCCTGTCGGGCTTCTTGTCGTTCGAGCGTGTAGAGCGAAAGGCCCGCACCGCGCGTAACCCCCAGACGGGCGAGGCGATTGAAGTTAAAGCCTCGCGCGCACCCAAGGTCTCAATCGGCTCTACCTTCAAAAAGGCCGTTAAGGGCGCCTAAGTACGGTAAACCGCAACAAAAAATCCCCCGGGCCAACGCCCGGGGGATTTTTGGTTAGCGACCGTGGGGCTAGGACGGCTCGTTGGTGACGTCCACCAACTTACGTCCGGCACGAAAGCCGAATTTGACGGTCCCTTCCGTGAGGGCGAACAGCGTATCGTCCTTGCCAATCCCGACGTTTCGTCCCGGGTGAAACTGCGTACCGCGCTGACGAACGAGAATGCTGCCGGACTTAACGGCGGTCCCGTCAAAGGTCTTTACGCCTAAGCGTTGGGCGTTGGAGTCCCGTCCGTTACGCGTCGAACCGCCACCTTTGGTTTTGGACATGACTCCCCTTAGGCCTTGGCCGAGATCTTCGTGATCTCAACGGTTGAATAGTGTTGGCGATGGCCCCAGCGCCGGCGCTGAATAGCCTTCGCTTTGTAGGTGAGCGCACGAATCTTCGGCCCGGTCTCGGCCCCGACAATCCGTCCGGTAACCGTGGCGCCCCGCAGGGCCGGCCCGGCGACAACTACCTCCCCATCCACCAGGAGCACGGGCTCGAAGTGAACGTCGGCGCCCACCTCCTCGGGGCGTAAGTCGACGCGGACCAACTGGCCCTCGCTCACGCGCTCTTGTGAAGTTCCCACTCGAATAACGGCGTACATAGGGACTCCATAGTAGCCGACCGCGACGACTGGCCCGTTACAGACCGGTTCTCACAATGAAGCCCCGTCCATCACAGATGGTGCAGACCACCGACAGAGACTCCAAAAGTCCCTCGTTAACGCGCTTGCGGGTCATCTCCACGAGGCCGAGTTCCGAAATATCGAATACCTGAGTTCGAGTCTTGTCGCGCGACAGCGCCTGGCGCAGGGCCGAGGCGACGGCGTCGCGGTTGCCCTTGGACTCCATATCGATGAAGTCGATAACGATGATTCCCCCGATGTCACGCAGTCGAAGTTGTCGGGCGACTTCGTCGGCCGCTTCTAAGTTGTTGCGAAAGACGGTCTCTTCGAGGTTGTTGGTGCCTACGTTCTTACCGGTGTTGACGTCTACCACCGTCAGCGCCTCAGTGCGCTCGATGATCAGCGATCCACCCGAAGGCAAAAATACCTTTCGATCGAGGGCGCGGTGTAGCTGTTCGTGAACGAAGTACCGCTCGAACAGCGGAAGATCCTCGACGGCGGTGTCGTAAAACTCGATCCGGTCGGCCAACTCGGGATTAACGGCCGTCACGTACTCGCGAACTTTGTCGAACAGGGTCTGGTCGTCGATGAGAACGGCCCGGTAATCGTCGTTGAGCTCTTCGCGCAAAACCCGAACCGCTAGATCCAAATCACGGTAGACCAGGCGGGGCTGATTCGATTTCGCCACTTCCGCTTCGATCGCCGCCCACTTCTCCACGAGGGACGTAACGTCGCGCGAGAGATCCTCACTGCTTACGCCCTCGGCGGCCGTACGGATGATGACTCCGTGGTGGGCCGGCTTCACGTCGTCGATAATCTTGCGTAGCCGCCGGCGTTCTCCGTCGGCCAGGCGCTTGGAGATACCAATGGTCGACGAGTTGGGGACCAGCACGGCGAATCGACCCGGGAGCGACACCTCTTGGGTGAGTCGGGCCCCCTTAGCCCCTATGGCGTTCTTGGTCACCTGACAGATAACCGTCTGTCCCGCGCGAATCATCTCTTCGATTCGCCGCTGATTCGTAGGCGCTCCGTCTACGTCTTCCGCGTCGTAGGCCACGTCACCGCGATAGAGCACGGCGTTTTTAGGAATACCGATATCGACGAAGGCCAACTCCATTCCGGGCAACACGTTCTGGATTCGTCCGACGTAGATATTGCCGTCGATTTGGTTCGTTTCGTCGGCGCTCTGGGCGAGGGTGTACTCGACCATGGATCGACCTTCGAGTGTGGCGATATGGGTGCCTTCGGCGGTCGAGTGCACGGCCATCAGGTAGCGACCTTGCGCCCGAGTTCGGCGATCGGCGCCGCGTCGTCGCCGGGGACGCGCGCCCCGGGCATCACCGTCGGCGACTTCGGGGGCCGACGCTTCCACCGGCGCGTCGTTGGGGCGACGATCCGCCGTTGACGCAGTCGACCGGCCGTTTTGCGACTCGCGCTTCTCCCCGTTCTGGGAACCACGACCTCGACCACCGCGACGTCGTCGGGCGCCCCCCACGGTGCTCGGCGCGTTCGCGCCGGTGGGTGAGGCGGAACTGTTAGGGGGCGCTGCGGGCCGGGTGTCGCCAATCTGCGGTGCGGGCCGGGTGTCGCCAATGCGGGGCCGAGAGGGCGCTGGGGTTGCGGGGGTGGATTCGTCGCTCACGACGGGATCTCCTTGCGTAGGGGGAACGGGCCACGGAATACGGGCCACGGCGGATGGGGGTGGAGCAGGGCGTGTGCGACGCGAGTCGCCGGTAGGGCCGATCGCGGTTGGGCACGGGGAGCGACGCGGGGCTATCGATCTCGACAGCCTTACTCACTACTTCGAATAACTGCACCACTCGTCGTCCTCAATACTGTGGGTAACGGTAACTTCCGCGCTACCGTAGCGAATTCCGCGTCCGCGACGGTCTGTCGCGCGGCGCCCAACGGACCCATGCTACCTCGTAGGGACGGTCAACCCGACGCCTTAGGGTGGTGCGCCGTGGGCACGGTTAGCTGGGCGCCGAGGTGCAGCGGCGGGACGGGGTTGGCGTGAAGGTAGTCGAACGCCTTGGCCACCACCGGTGCCGCCGCGTCCGAGCCGTATCCACCCTCGGCGATGACGCAGATGACGACGTACTTCGGGTGGGGAACGGGACCGAAGCCCACGAAGAGCGAGTTCGGCTCGAGTTTCGGGGCGTTACTCGCCGTGCCGGTCTTGCCGGCAATGGTGAAGTTCGCCATAGAGAAATTGATGTAGTTGTGAAACGGTATGTAGGCCGTTCCGGCGGGATTGTTTACGACGCCGACGAATCCCTGAAGGATGGGGTTTCGAATACTCGGGGGAAGGTTTACGTGCCCGAGCACTCGCGGACGGTAACGAATGATCACTTTGCCGTGGGGATTGAGGATTCCCGCGGCGACTTCGGGCGCGTAGCGCGTTCCGCCGTTGGCGAAGGTAGCGTACGCGTCCGCCAGGGCGATCGGCGTAACGGCGGTAGTCCCTTGACCGAAGGCCATCTCGATATTGTCACCGGTGTACCAACTCACGGTGGGAAATGCCTTGGGGTTAAGCGCGTGCAACTCCTTACGAACCTGGGGGGAGTCCACCCGTCCCGCGACTTCGTTCGGCAGATCGATGTTGGTCAGTTGCGTGAGGCCGTAGTTGGCCGCGACGTTCTGAATGGGCGTGAGCCCGTATCGCTTGGTGTGGGTCCAAAAAAGGTACCCGAGATTGTAAAAGTAGTAGTCCGACGAAACCGTGATCGCGGTGTGCAAGTCAATAAGTCCGGCGGCCGAGTTGTCGTCGTCGTGAAAAGAGCAGCCGTGGTTAGGTCCCTTCAGGCAGCCCGGAACGGTGAAGACACCCGTGTCGTTAATGATGTGAGTCGCGGACATGATTCCCGTTTGTAGTTCAGTGGTGGCGGTAATTAGCTTGAAGGTGCTACCGGGGGTGTAAATCCCTTGAATCGCGAAGTTGTTGAACGCGCCCTGGCGGATTAACTGAGCGTAGGTGGCGTTACTCAGCCCCCTAACGAACGAGTTGAGGTTGTACGACGGATAACTCGCCATGGCCAACACCGCCCCGGTGTTGGGGTCCATGACAATGGCCGCACCGTTGGGGGCCTTGGGCACGATACCCGAGGTCGGGTCGACGTGGGAACGGTCGAAGAGTATCTGCGTCGAAAGGTAATTATCGAGCGCCACCTGGAGACCCGTGTCGATGTTGAGGACCACCGAATCACCCACCGTCGGCTGAGTTGTCTTGAAGGCGTTGAGTATTTGGTTGTAGGCGTTGACCTCGAGCGTGCTGGTACCGGGAGTTCCACGCAAATACTGCTCGTAATAAGACTCGATTCCCGTCTTACCGATCAACGAGTTGGTTTGGTATCCCTGATTCGGGTGCGCCGCGATCTCGGCGCCGGTGATCGGACCCACGTAGCCGAGCACCTGGGCGCCCGTGAGCCCCCCATTGGGGTACGTCCGCGTCGATACGTTCAGCACCGAAACCCCCGGAAACTCGCCCGGGTGGAGTTTGATGAATTCGACGTCGCGCGCCGGCGCGTTGGCGAGAATCGGGGCCGGTTGGTAGGGGTCGTACTGGGGATTGGCCAAATCAGCGTTGATCTGGTGCACACTGAGACCCGTTAGGGAGGCTAACGACCCCTTGATCGTTGGGTGCAAGGCGGCCTCGGCCCGCGAGAGTTGGATCTCAGTCGTCGTGACGTTGGCGGCCAGCGGGTGGCCCAGTCGATCGAGGATCATGCCCCGAGTGGCGGGAATCGTGGTCGGGCGCAGTGAATTCGCTTCGACCGCCGCCACCGAAACTCGATACTCCACGACTTGGAGGAAGAAGAGTCGAACGATTAACGCGACGAAGAGCAGGAGAAAGAATCCCCCAATGACGAGCCACCGTCGCTCGGGCCGGGCCGCGACCTCTTCGGGGGACGCCATGAGGTCGCGGATCCCCACCGGTTTGGGTTCATTGATCGAGCGCCCGCGTCCGCGGAAGGGATTGAGGGAAACCCACGGGCGCCACAGCCGAGAAAAGAACGAACCGGTCGGGCGGTCTCGCCACGAGTTCCTCACCGGCGGGCGCCCCCGGCACCCACGACCCACTGCGCCACTCGCGTCGCCGGGCGCACCAGAAGGAAGAACGCGACGGTATTAACGAGCATCGCGGCCCACAGTCCGTCGCGCCAGAACGTGAAGTTAAGCGTGAAGAGACTCAGCCCCACGTAGAGCGCGGGCGCCACGAAACCAGCCACGGCACCAATGAGCGGCGTTACCCACCACGCGGCGGAGTCGAGATCGCCGACGCCCTCACTGCCTAGGCGCGACGCCGCGTAGGCGATCGTGAGGGCGACGAGCACGGTGAGGCCGAAGGGGGCCGACGAGTGAGTATCGAAGAGCACGCCGGCCACCGTCGCGCACCACAGCGCGAGCGCGGTTCGCCCCGTCATTCCCACCGCGAGCGGCCACAGCCACACCATCATCACGACCACGCCGTCGAAGCGCCAACTCGAGAAGATCACGAGCTGGACGGCGACGACGATCAAAGTGACGACCGTAAGGGGCAAGAGGGCGCGTCTCACGCCGTAGGTTCCCACAGGACAACGTCCACGTAGGCGACGTGGCGCAGGTCCGCGGTGGGGTGGATGGCGACGTTGTAACTGGCCGCGCCCGGGGTGAGAGTCACCTTACTCACGGTACCGAGAGGAAGCCCCGGAGGGTAGAGCGCCCCGTTAAGGCCGTCCGTACTAACGCGAGTGCCGACGGTAACCCCGCTCGAAAGGGCGACCGACGTCGCGGCGAGTCCGTTATCCACGCCCTGGCCCGAGACGACGATCGTCGTGCGGCCGCTGCCGAACGTCGCCCCGACTAGCGAGTTCGGGTCCGTGATGAGTCGAATGGTCGCACCTCGGGCCGAGGTGGCAATGACGCGACCCACAACGCCGCCGTTCGCTACGACCGGCATCCCGGCCAGAATGCCGCTGTCGCGCCCTTTGGAAATCCCGATGGTGTCGGAGAAGTTCGTGGGCGACACCGTCGTAACCTGAGCCGACACCGTGGCCAAAGATCCAACGAAGGGAACGTTCAGTCCGGTAGTGAGTTGTTGGAGCTGACGCGCGAAAGACCACGCCTCGTTGGCGCGAAGTTCGGCGCGACCCAATTCGTAGCGCAGTTTCTGATTCTGAGCGACGACGTCGCTGTAATTGATCGTTCCGGCGAGGAAGTGCCCCAGGGGGCGGGCCACGGCGTCTACGGCCCAGCTAAAGGGAGTGACTACGAGATTCGCCCCCGCGCGGAGACCCGCTCCCACGCCAGTCGTGACGTAGAGAACGAAAACGGTAACAACAGCGGCGACGCCGTAGGTCCAGTTTCTACGCCGCGCGCGATCGGAGGCCACGCGCTAGCGCGACGGGCTGGTCTTCAACATGCGCGCGAAGACGTCCAACTCTTCGAGACACATTCCGCTACCGAGGGCCACGCAGTTAAGGGGATCGTTGGCCACGATAATGGGAGAGCG
>JAKBAB010000006.1 GCA_021815645.1 Actinomycetes bacterium | reverse complement strand
GTCTTCGACCGTGATGACGCGCGAGTGAGTTAGGGCGTCGTCGATCATCGCGACGTCCGGGGGCAGTACCCTAACGTCGTACAGGGTCACGCGCGCCGCCGCCTCGCCCATGAGCGAGAGGGCTTCGTAGGCCGCCGGGGCCATTTTGCCGACGGCCAGGACGCATAGTGACCCGTCACCGCGCACGACCCGCCGCGCCGAGAGTCCGGCGCCGACTCGACCGTCGAAGGGGGCGGGAGCCGTCTTGGGAAAACGCAGGGCCGTCGGAGTGGACATGCCAAGCGCCGTTTCGAGCATCACCGGGACTTCCAGCGCGGACGACGGAGCGAAGATTGTCACGTTGGGTATGGCGAGACACAGGGCTATGTCCAATAGTCCGTGGTGGCTCGGCCCGTCCTCGCCGGTCACTCCGGCGCGATCGAAGACGAAAACGACCGGCAGATTTAGGAGACCGACGTCGAGGTGCGCCTGGTCGAAAGCCCGGGAGAAAAAAGTCGAATAGATCGCGACGACCGGTTTGAGGCCGCCCATGGCCATGCCCGCGGCGGCGGTGACCGCGTGCTGTTCGGCGATGCCTACGTCGAAAAAGCGGCTGGGGAAGAGTTCTTGGAAACCGAGTAGACCCGTGGGTCCCGCCATCGCGGCGGTAATGGCGACGATGCGGTCGTCTTCGCGAGCTAGCGACACCAGGGACTGCGAGAAAACTTGTGAGAACGTCAGCGGTGCGCCGCGGGCCGTATCGGGTCGCGCGGGAAGTTTGTAGTCGTGCATTCTTAGGTCGTCGCTCACCGCCGGTTCGTAGCCCCGCCCCTTTTGCGTCAGGGTGTGCACGACGATGGGACCGTCCCACTGCGCCGCGCTGCGCAGGGCGCTCTCCAACGCTTCTATGTTGTGGCCGTCAATGGGACCGACGTAGCGAACGCCGAGATTCTCAAAGAAAGTGTGCGGCGTCACCATCTCTCGAACGACCGAGGTGAATCCGTCGATTCCGAGGTAGGCGGCCTTGCCCAGTCGAGGCAATCGGGGAACCAACCGGCGAATTCGCTCCCGTAGCGTCAAGTACGTTCGATTGAGTCGCAAGGTGGTGAGCGATTCGGAGAGTTTAGAGATCGTGGGAGCGTAACTTCGGCCGTTGTCGTTGAGGACGATGACGACGCGTTGATTAGAGTGACCGAGATTGTTGAGGGCTTCGTAGGCCATTCCACCGGTCAAGGAACCGTCACCCACGACCGCGACCACGTGGCGCTTGCCCCCGCGACCCACCAGTTCCCGGCGCTGCTCCAGCGCTACCGAGAGGCCGTGGGCGTAAGACAGCGCCGTCGACGCGTGACTCGACTCGATCCAATCGTGCTGGCTCTCGGCGCGGTTGGGGTACCCCGAGAGCCCCCCGCGCTGGCGTAGGTTCTTAAAGCCGTAGCGCCGACCAGTGATGAGCTTGTGTACGTACGCCTGGTGCCCGGTGTCCCAGAGCAGGATGTCTTTGGGTGACTCAAAGACCCGGTGCAGCGCCAGCGTGAGTTCAACGACCCCGAGATTCGAACCGAGGTGGCCGCCCGTTTTGGTGACTGATGAGATGATGAACTCTCTTATTTCGCCACTCAGTTGACGAAGCTGATCGTAGGAAAGTCGTTGTAGGTCGTCGGGCGTCTCAATGGACGGAAGAATCACGGGCACAGCCTACCGGCGCGGTGGCCGCGCAAGGAACGCAACCTCGTAACCTGGAGCCGTGAACGAAATCCTGGTTTCCCCGGAGGTACTCGAAGAAACGCTCAGCGAGGCACTTAGCCGAGGGGGCGAGTTCGCCGAGGTTTTCGTGGAGGACCGTAGCGTCTCTACCGCTCAGTGGGACCAGAGTCGCGTAGAGGAGCTTCGTTCGGGCCGGGACCGCGGCGCCGGTGTACGGGTAATCGTGGGCGGCACGACGGGATTCGCTTACACCGCCGACCTTGGTGAGCGGTCGCTGCGCGAAGCCGCGCGAGCCGCCTCCGCCGTCGCGCGTTCGGGCGCAGGAGAGAATCGACGAGTTGACTTCCGTGACGTTCGCTCCTACTCGACTACGGCGAGAGAAGGGTTCGCCAACGTGGAAAGGGCTCGCAAAGTCGAACTGCTGCGACGAGCCGATGACGTCGCGCGCAGCGTAAGCCCATCAATTTCCCAGGTTCAAGTCACGCTGGGCGAATCAACTAGACGCTTCGTCGTGGCGAACTCTAATGGCGTCTTGGCCACCGATCACCAAGTGCGCACTCGGCTCGCAGTCGCGTGCGTCGCCTCGGGCGACACCGGACTGCAGACCGGCTATCGGACACTCGCGCAGACCCGGGGGTTCGAAATCCTAGACGACGGAGTCGAGGACGTGGCCAATCGCGCGGCCCAAAACGCCGTGACTAAATTGAGCGCGCGACCCGCTCCGTCGGGTGACTTCGCCGTCGTGCTGGCCGGTGGTTCCGGGGGGATTCTTTTTCACGAAGCGTGTGGGCACGGGCTCGAAGCGGACGCCATCGCGAAGGGGGCTTCGCTCTACGCGGGGCGCGTCGGAGAACGGGTGGCTAGCCCCCTCGTGACCCTGGTCGACGACGGTACCGTTGAAGGCGAATGGGGTTACCTGGCCATCGACGACGAGGGAAACCCCGGTTCACGGAACGTCCTGATACAAGACGGAGTACTGCGCGAATACATGTGGGACTACCTACGCGCGAGGGACGGGGGGCGCCCCGCCTCCGCAAATGGACGCCGTCAGAGCTATCAGCACCTACCAATGGTGCGCATGACCAACACGTACCTCCTGCCCGGAGACGACGACGCCGAGGAGATTGTCGCGCAGACTCCCTACGGCGTGTACGTCGCCCAGCTGGGCGGTGGCCAGGTCAATACCACGACGGGCGACTTCGTCTTCGGAACGACGTCCGCCTTTCTCATTGAGAACGGACGCATCACTTCGCCCCTAAGGGACTGCAATCTCATCGGAAACGGGCCGGAGATTTTGGGCCGGGTCGACGCCATCGCGCAGGACTTCTCGATGACGCCCGGCACGTGCGGGAAAAACGGGCAGCAAGTTCCGGTGGGTTGCGGTCAAGCGACGATGCGCCTGAGCCGGATGACCGTGGGTGGCGCGGCGTGAGCGAACTCGTGGAGTTGGCGCAGCGCTACGTCGACTTGGCTTCGGGCGGAGAAGAGATCGAAATCGTAGTGTCTCGCGGTGTTGACACCGAGGTTGTCGCGTACGACGGGGCGCTGGAGAAGCTAGCGGTCGCGTCGTCGGCCGGTGTGGGATTTCGAGTCTTGATTGACGGATCTGGCGGGGCCCGTATTGGGTCGGGGTGGGCCGGCTCGCTCGAGGAAGAAGCGGCACGAGAAGCGCTCGCCTCAGCGCGCGAGAACGCCCGTTACGCTACCGAAGACGAATTCGTCGCGTTCGCTCGCCCGGATGGGGTGTCGCCGGCGGATCTCTCCCTGCGCGACGAATCCGTACTCACGACACCACTAGACGACAAGGTGCAGATGGCCCTCGACCTCGAGTCGTCGGTGCGCCGAGCGGACCGCCGCGTCCGCCAAGTCGAGTCGGCGAACTACACCGATTTCGTGTCCGAAACCGTGGTGATGTCCAGCGTCGGAGTTACCGCCGTTCAAGGACGATCCGGTGCGTACCTGTCCGTTTCGGCGATAGCGAACGACGGCGGTGACGATGAGACGGGATGGGGACTGAGTATGGCGCGCGGGCCCGGTGACGTCAGTGTCGATCGGGCAGCTCGTGACGCGGTCTCCCGGGCGACGGGCATGTTGGGCTCCGCTAAGAGCGCCACGATGAAGTGCCCCGCGGTATTTGACTCCCGGGCCGCCGCGGTACTGCTGGCCATCGTCGGGGGCGCCTTGAGTGGGGACGCCGTCGCCCGTGGAAGATCGCTTTTCGAGAATCGGGTCGGCGAATTGGTTGCGTCGCCACTCATTTCACTGGTGGATGACCCGACCGATCCCCGTCACTTCGCGGCCAGTTCCTTCGATGGCGAGGGGCTCGCGTGTCGAAGGACCGAACTCATTCGCCAAGGTCAACTCGTCGGATTCGTCTACGACACCTACGCCGCGCGCCGCGCGGGGACTCGCTCCACGGGTGGCGCGCTACGCGCGGGTTTCTCAGGTTCGCCTTCGGCCGGTTGTCGCGCTCTCCAACTGGTCACCGGTGAGGGGGATCGCGAGCGAATTGTGCGTGACGTGGGCTCTGGCATCTACGTCGAGTCGTTGATGGGTGTTCACTCCGGCGTTAATCCGGTGTCGGGAGACTTTTCCGTGGGTGTGGCGGGGTACCTCATCGAGGGGGGACAGTTGACGCAACCGGTTAGGGGAATGACGGTTGCGTCAACGTTGCAGCGTCTGCTCAGTGACGTCACCCACGTGGGCGACGACGTTCAGTGGCTCCCCGGGACCGCGGCGGGTGCGACTTTGGCGTTTTCTAACGTTACGGTCTCGGGGGACTAGGTCGCGGGATTGGTAGACGGAGTCGTCGTGGGCGTAGCCGGCGCTACGCTCGCGGGTGCTGACTCTTTCGTCGCCGTCGCGCTCGCTGACGCGGCGACGTCCGGGGTAGAGGAACCGGCGCTTCTGGAGTCATTTTTGTAAAAGCCACTGCCCTTAAAGACAATTCCGACGCCGGAAAAGACCTTACGCAGTTCGCCGCCGCACGCCGGGCAGGTCGTTAGGGGAGGGTCCGTGAACTTTTGGGCGGCCTCGGTTCGCTCGCGGCAAGATTGGCACTGATATTCGTACGTTGGCATGTCGGCTCCGGGAAACGGTCAACTAGTGAAGTGTACCGGCCGCGGACATTTACCCATTCGTAGGTAACATGGCGCGGTGGACGACTTCCACCAGTTGCGTCGTAGCCCCGTGGGTGGGGCCTTTCCCCGAGACGTCGGCCCATCGGAGGTCAGCGCGCGGCGCGCTCTCGCGCGCTGTCGAGTCACGATGCAGGCGGCCACAACCGCCGCTATAGCGGCCAATACCCTCAACAAGGGGGACGTACTGGCGACGGCCCGGGTGGCGGGAATCCAGGCGGCCAAGGCCGCCGCTTCGCTGATGCCGGCGGCGCACCCGGTCATGGTGGGCAACGTATACGTCAACTTCACGATCGCCGACACCCACATCGATCTCGAAGCCAGTGTTGACACGGTAGATCGCACTGGCGTGGAGATGGAAGCGATGACCGCCGTCGTCGTCGCCGCACTGACCATCTACGACATGTGCAAGTCTGGAGACCGGTCAATGACTATCGAGCACGTCGCGCTTTGGGAGAAGGTCGGTGGCCGTGCGGGTACCTGGCGGAGGGATTCGCCCCCCGCCCTCGACTCGGAGGTCGATTCCTAGCGTCGCCCGCTATGGTCGATACGACGTGCGGGAGGCTTATGAGCACCATTCGTGGGGGCGTGGAACAGAGTCGTGAACGCCTGGTCGCCCTCGTGCTGCTCCTACAGCGCGCGTGGCACTACGGCCCCCTCACCCAGGAAGAGATTCTCAATGACCTCACGGTCGATGAGTTTCCCCGTTCGGCGAAGGGCCCGAAAAAAGTGCGGGCCTACGAGGGCTCGTCCGGTACCGTACGCCAGAAGTTCGAACGAGACAAGGTGCGTATTCGCGAATTGGGTTTCGACATCGAGACCGTTGAACGGGGAGAGGGTGCGGTCGGGTATCGCATAAACCCCGACAGCGGCTACGCGCCCAAGATTTACTTCACACCCGAAGAGGAGCGGGTCGTGCGCATCGCACTGCGACTCTGCGGCTTCGGTGCGTCGGGCGCCTTCACGGTCTTTAACGACGTTCCCGCTAGCGACGGGAGCTTGGAAATATCGAACTATTTCACGCCGGTGTTGCGGGCCCTACACTTGCGCCGGGCAATTTCCTTTGACTACTACTCCCTCTCCGAAGGACGGCGCGACGTCGAGCCGTTGGTGGTGGACGTTTTTCAGGGCGTCACCTACCTAGTGGCGAGAGTGGTGGGATCGGCGGACATTAAGGGCTATCGCTTCACGCGCATGACGTCGATGCCCGTCGTTAAACCCGACCGCTACGAAGTGGACGACGAGACCACGGCGCGCGCCCGAGCGTGGCGACCCGAGTACACCCGCGCGCCCGAACTGCTCGAAGTGGTCGCCTCTACGAACGTCGACTACGGGGAACTACTCGCGCGTGAGTACCCCAGAGCTTCGCGAACGGTGCTCGGCGATAATCGCGTTGAAGTGCGAATCTCCTTTGAGAGTCCGCGAGCGGCCCTGCGTTTCGTACTCGACTGCGCTGATCGCGTTCGGTTGCTCTCGCCGCAGTCACTGAGAGATGAGCTGGCCGTGTGGCTAGAGTCCGTCAATCGAGGTGTCGTCCCCGAATTAGACCAAATTCGCTTCGATCCGGCCCCATCTCCCGATGTTCTTGGCCAGACCCTCCAACTACTGCACGCGGTGTACGCGACGGAAGATGGTCTTCGAGTGAGTGAGTTGGCGCACCGTTTCTCGCTCGCGCCCGATCACGTGCGCCTGATCATGGATCGGCTGGTTTCATTGGAGCCAATGGCGAATGTTACTGACGGAACTAGTCGCTTTCCCGCTCACGTCATAAAGGAGTGCGACGACTGGGACGATGAGGCTCACGACGACTCGACCTACCGAGCCGACTTCTCGGATCTGCCGTCGGGGTCCGATGACCTTTCGCCGCTGATGTGGCGCGACCTCTTTGAGCTCAACATCGCGTTGCGCGAGGCGTCTCGGATCTATTCCGACCCTTCAATTCTTTCGGCCATCGACAAGATCGAGGCGACCACCCACGCCAGCGTCCAGGTACAAATGACGAATAGCGAGACGCTCCTTGGTGAGATAAGGGGCGCGGTAGATCGTGGGGAGCGGGTGACCATTCTCTACACTTCCGGTACCGATGGGGCACCGCGGGAGCGAACCGTTGAACCACGAGAGCTGAGAATCCTAAACGGGCACACTTACTTTCGGGCTTTTTGCACGGCGCGGGACGATTGGCGGACTTTTCGCGTCGACCGCGTGAACGCAGTTCTCGCGGTGACCGGAGCCGACGTCGAGCGACCTCGCGACGTCGTCGATCACTGGCTCACTCAGGTGGGCGAGGAAGGGATCGACGTGGTGGTAGCCGTTGAGAGTTCATCCCGGTGGATCTTCGAGCCGCTGCCCGGCGCGACGTGGTGCACTCTCGCAGACGGGCGTCACGCAGTGCGTTTTCGACTCTCGGATGAGGCCTTCCTCGATCACCTGATGTTGCGCGCCGGTGCCGGGGCCGTCGTTGTCACGCCGCAATACGCCACCGCGGGGCACGAACTGGCGCGTCGAATTGGGGCGACGAATTAGTCGACCGTTGGGCGCCCGGGGGTGTCCGTGGTCCGAATCTTCGCGCGTCGAACAAGTGACGTTCGGTACTTCACCGACGATCGGGCCCTCGAACTTGAGGGTGTGCGCGAGAACGGTCCCGGGTGGTGGTGGCGTGGGGAGGGCGACGTTCGCGACCCGGCGGTAGTGTCGCGCGTTCTGGTCACGTCGGATCGGTCTGCAATCCGTGGCTACGACCTCGTCGTGGCGGCGCCGCGGGCCACCTCGATTCTGCTCGCCATTGATCCTTTGAGTAGTCCGGGGCTTATCGCGGCGCACCGCGCGGCGGTTGAGGCGGCCGTAACCTATTTGGAGGAGCGTGCCGTCGTCGTGCGCGAGACGCGCCGCGGCGTCGAGTTCGAGAGATCTGGCGTCTGGGAGAGTGCGGTCGCCTTTACCCACGGACTGAATCGCCACGGTGAGCCTCACCTTCACGACCACGTCCTCGTGGGGGCGCGACCGCGAGACTCGGCCGGCGTTCTCGACTCGCGGGCCTTGTTTGCGCACGCGCCCAGTGCCGACGCGCTCTATCGCGCCACGCTGCGCCACGAGGTGGCGCAGCGAACACCGTGGACGTCGTGGCGATCGTTCCTTGGGGCGGAGCACGTGGTCGGGCTCGATGAAGGGTATCGAGCCCTGTGGGCCGGTCACCACCGAGACCGGGGGGAGAAACTTTCGTGGGGTCGCGAGGAGACTCTCGCGTCTTGGCGGCGCGACGCGGAGCGATTCGTATCGATCGGCGAGGTTGACCCCCCGTCGACTCACCGCCGTCACCTCGACGAGCACCGGTTCTGTGGGGCGATGGAGGGAAGAATGGATGTGTCGAGGCGACACGTAATCGCGGCGTGGTCTGACGCGGCGGTGTTTGGACAAGGTGCGCGAAGCGTGGTCCGGGACGTCGATGACCTCTACCCGGCGCTTCGTAACGGCCTGGGCGTGCACGAGTCGGTGATCTCGGTGGCCGAAGCGAGGATGGTGGGGGCCGTGCGTGAATTGGGACCGCGGCCACTCCAACGAGAGGAGTTAGAGCGGTGGCGCTACCGCTCACGCGACAGGGAGCGTTCTCGCGAAGGACGTTCGAGGTAGGGCCGAAAGCGGGGCTCGCGATACGCCGGGGTCAGTTCGACCCAGCGCAGCTCGTTAGTGGAGTCGAGGCCCAGCGCGTAACCGGGCCGCCCTCGAGCTACTTCGCCAACACTCACGCGATCGCGTTCGGACCACGTGAGCGAGTGACCCAGTGCGTGGCCGCGGGCGTCGCGCTGAACACTCAGCGACGGTGAAAGTTCTCGCCCCGCGAGAGCTCGCACGGTATCAAGAGTTGTGCGGTCGGCGATTCCCGGCAGGACCAAAGTTGTAGGAAACAGGGACAAGAACCCCTCACCCGAAACCCCCCAGCGAGCGCGGGCCTGACTGAGGTCTTGGAGGCAAGCGAGGGTGAGGACGCCTTGTCCGCCACCTTCGGAGACGATGCTCGCGAGTCGGGGCATCGGGGCCACATTCGCCAATTCGTCCAGGGCGAGGAGCAGTCGAGCGCCTTCGAGGTGGCGATCGTAGGTGGCGTGGACGAGCTCTTCAATGAGACCTACCACGAGGGGTACGGACACGGCTTGATGCCGACTGGGGGCCACGACGTGCAACTGGTGGGGTCCGCTTAGGAATTCGGCGACGTCGAGGGGTGCCTCGCGGGCCGAGGCGCGGGCGGCGTCGGTCCGCACCCCCGAAAAGAGTCCCGCGGCGGTCGACCAGATGCTGGACTGCTCTCGGTCTTCGGTGGCGAGTACTCCACGTAAGAGGCTGACCGCCGGGTGCTGCTCGCCGTAACGCTCCACGAGGTCGTGCGATAGATCGACGCAGCGACGTTCGTCTACGCGTGAAGCTAACTGACCGTAACTCTCACTACGCAGGGCACTGGCGTGTAAGAGCGGAGCGACCAGAGCGCCCGCCCGTTCACTCCAGTGATCGTCGCCGCGTTCTCCGTGACCTCGTCGCGCGACGTCGAGCAGGCTCCGTGACGCCAAAACCGCTCCGTCCCAACTGAGGGACTGGCGAAGTGGTGAGTACCCGATTCGGTGGACGTTCGGGGGCGTTCGCACCGTGCCCGAAGGATCAAAGAGAAGTGTCGCTCCGTCGCGCCGGGCGTTCGCCATTGTCGAAACGACGTCACTCTTCGTCGACGTGACGACGCACGCGTCCGTCGTTATCAGGAGATTCGGCACAATAATCGCGGACGTCTTGCCGCTGCGCGTTGGTCCGAGAACGAGCGTCGATCTCTCGCTTCCACTCGTGGCGTCTCCGTGTTCGCCACGTCCGAGATAGATGCCGCTCGTGTGAGCCACGTAACCCATCGGTCGGAAAAAATCTCGAAATGCTTGACACGGACGTGATTACCGACTGAACTTTTGGTTGTCCTTCTGCGGAGGAGGCGAACGTTGTTTCTCGTGTTGCGTGCAACACGAGGGATGGTGCTTCTTCGCAAAGGACCTGGTACTGCGTTCAGTCACCGTACGACCGTGAGGTCGGGCGGTACATGGTCGAGTGCTTGCGTTATCAATGTGACGTTTGGCGCGAGTTAAACCTCGGTTACCGCTTTTTGTTAATTGATACAAAATTGACTCCCAAGGAGGGAAAGTGGCACCAGCCGCGAAGAAGAAGGCTGTAGCCAAAAAGGCTCCAGCGAAGAAGGCCCCAGCGAAGAAGGCCGCCAAGAAGGCCCCCGCTAAGAAGGCGGCTAAGAAGGCTCCCGCGAAGCGGGCGGCTAAGAAGGCCCCCGCTAAGAAGGCGGCTAAGAAGGCTCCCGCGAAGCGGGCGGCTAAGAAGGCCCCCGCTAAGAAGGCGGCTAAGAAGGCTCCCGCGAAGCGGGCGGCTAAGAAGTAAGCAGTTGCCGTACGAAGTTGCTGAGTCCCGGGGGGCCCTAGTGGTCCCCCGGGACTCTTTTTATCCCGACCTCGCCTGGGCCCGGAACAGTTTGGCGTCGTCCGCGGTATCGACGTCGAAGCACCAGGGACTGTTGGCGACCACCCGGTGAGCGACTCCTAGCCGTTTAGCCTCTTCCTCGTGGCGCCGCCGAGAGTCGGGTCCGTAGGCGAAGTGGAAATCCAAGCCCGTTGGTAATGCCAGTACGTTGGTGCCGCGGCCGTGATGATCAGTGATTATGGTCACGCCGTCATCCGGGTCAAACGTCGCGAGCCCCCGGGGATTGGCGAGATCTCCGTGCGCAATGATTAGCCTTTCGAACCTGTCTGCGAGTGATCGGTAGGCGATCGACACGGCCTCATTGAGGTTGGAGGCCGTCGTAACGTGAGCAATGGCGCCCAGTTGGTCGGCGAATTTCGTAACGGCCGGGTCTTCGCTGAGCACGATTACGGTGCGCGGTTGGCTACTTTTAATTACCGCGACAGCCAGTTGTCGGGCCAGCGCGGAAACGTTCGTCGCCCCATCTCCACGGAGGCGAGTTTTGGCGAGATCGAATCGTTTGAGGGGAACTACTACGGCGTCGACGCTCACGACTTTGATGTTAGGGCGGGGGCGTTCGGTATTCTGGGGTCTCGTGGTGGCGAAATTAAAGGACTCTCTGGTATTTGAGCGGGCTCTGCTCAACCTCGGTCACGTCGTCGTCGGTGTGGACGAAGTCGGACGCGGAGCACTGGCCGGGCCACTCACCGTGGGGGCAGTCGTGATCAGAGACGACGCAACGCCCCCGACGGGTTTGAAGGACTCAAAACTGCTCTCGGCCCCCCAGCGCGAGAGATTAATTGGGCCCCTTTGCGAGTGGGCCGCCGCGTGGTCGACGGGGTCAGTCAGCGCCGCGGAGATCGACGCGTGGGGATTACGGGTCGCGCTGTCGGTGGCGGCGAATCGGGCACTCGAGGCTCTGACGTTGACTCCAACTCACGCGCTGGTAGACGGTCCTTGGAACGTGCTGGACGCTCCGGTGAACTTCCAACTCCCCAACGGAGTGCCGCACCTCCGTTTCGATAAGCTTGGGGTGACCACAATCGTGCACGGTGATCGTCAATGCGCCACCATCGCCGCCGCCGCAGTTATCGCCAAGGTTCACCGCGATAACGTTATGCGGACCCTTGACCAGAGTCCCCGCGGGTACGGGTGGGCGGAAAACAAGGGCTACGGAACGGCCGCGCACCTCGAGTCCCTTCGTCGGCTCGGTCCGAGCGACGAGCACCGGCGCAGTTGGCGCCTCCCGCCAAAATCGCCCTCGGATGAGGGCGATCTCGAGGGGGGCACCCTCCTCTGACTGAGGCGATTTGGTGCCAGGGAGTAGGATTGTGAAGTTATGAGTTCGCTGCTCACCGTTGAGAATCTTAAGGTCCAATTCAGTTCACAAAAGACCCTCGCCACCGCCGTCAACGACTTTTCTCTGGAGGTAAATCTCGGCGAATGCGTCGGATTGGTGGGTGAGTCGGGGTGCGGCAAGACGACGACGGGACTGGCCATCATGCGGCTCTTGCCGGCGAACGGCAAAATTACCGCGGGGCACGTCACCCTCGACGGGGTCGAGATGACCAAGCTCTCGGAACAAGAAATGCGCAAGTATCGGGGCCGCTCAGTGGCGCTTATTCCCCAAGATCCGATGAGTTCGCTCAATCCAACGACCAAGATCGGCAAACAGATAGGCGAGGGACTGCGCATTCACTCGGGGGCCACTGACGCCGAAGCGCGAAAGCGGGCGCTGGAGGTTCTCGACATGGTCGAGATGCCCAACCCTAAAGAGCGCCTGGGTCAGTACCCCTTTGAACTGTCCGGGGGGCTGCGCCAGCGGGTGATAATCGCCATGGGACTCGTCTGCTCACCGAAATTACTTATCGCCGACGAGCCGACTACGGCACTCGACGTCACCATTCAGGCTCAAATTCTCAACATTATTGACAATCTGCGCAGCGAAATGAACATGGGCGTACTGCTCATAACCCACGATATGGGCGTCATCGCGGGGCGAACGGATCGAGTGGTCGTGATGTACGGCGGCGAAAAGGCCGAAGAGGCGACGACGGGCGAGCTTTTTTCTCGAATGCGCCATCCGTACTCCCAAGCCCTATTGGCGTCGATGCCAAACCTTGAAAATACGACCAAGCACGAATTGACCTCAATCGCCGGACTGCCCCCCGACCTCACCAAGGAGATTGTGGGTTGCCGGTTCGCTCCGCGCTGTTCTTTCGCGACCGATCAGTGCCGCCGGGAGGACCCGCCCCTTACGAGTGACGCCGGGCATCTTTACGCCTGCTTTCACCCCGTGGACGGCCCGAGACCAGTCGCCGAGCGCGTCGACGTGGTAGCCGAAGAGGCGCGGATCTCTCACGTAGGCCTGGTACGCCTGGAGGGAATCGTTAAGGAGTTTCCGATCAAGGCGGGGCTGCTACGACGAAAGGTCGGGGCGATTCACGCCGTGTCGGACGTCAGCTTCACCATTAATGAGGGTGAAACTTTTGGCCTCGTCGGTGAGTCGGGTTGTGGCAAAACGACTATCGGCCGGATGATCGTCGGACTGGAACCGGTCACGGCGGGTCAGATCTTCTTTCGCGACAAGCTCGTTTCGGCGAAGAAACACAAGCCCAGTCGCGCCGACTACCGCGACCGCCAGATGATGTTTCAAGACCCCTACTCCTCCCTGAACCCGCGCAGTAAGGTCGAGGACATTTTGGCCGAGCCTCTCGTGATTCAGAGGGAAGGCGACAAGGAACAACGGCGCCGCAGGGTCGCCGAACTCCTCGACGTCGTCGGACTCGAGCGTCGCGCCGCCGATCGCTACCCCCACGAATTTTCCGGTGGCCAGCGCCAGCGCATTGGCCTCGCTCGCGCGCTCGCGCTCAACCCCCGCTTGATCGTGGCTGACGAACCGGTTTCGGCGTTGGATGTATCAATTCAGGCTCAGATTTTGAATCTAATGAAGGGTTTACAGCGCGAGCACGGCTTAACTTACGTGTTCGTCAGCCACGACCTGGCCGTCGTGTACTACATGGCCAACACCATCGGCGTCATGTATCTCGGCAAGATCGTGGAGATTGGTGACGCCGAGTCGGTTTTCCGACGTCCGGCCCACCCGTACACCCAGGGCCTGCTCGACGCCGTTCCGATTCCCAATCCCAACGAAGCTCGCGCCAAGCGAGGAGCGACCGTGCGCGGTGAGTTGCCCTCGCCGGTTGATCCCCCGTCCGGCTGCAGGTTTCGCACCCGCTGTCCCTACGCGCAGGAGCTATGCGCGAAAGAGGAGCCGCCGATGGAGTTCTACGACGACCACCATCAGGCCGCGTGCCACTTCCCCCTGCGTACTCCCGTAAAGATCGCGGAACTGGTTAAACCGTAGGCCAGCCGCTCGGTGGCTTGCTTCGATTGTGGCGAAGGCGCCCGTCTAGCTTCCCGGGTGCTCGCCCCTGGAGACCGTTAACGCTCGATGAGGCGGACTTCGAAGGCGTCGCGCAGGGCGTCGCCGATGTAGTTAATGGACACGACCACCAGGATGAAGATGAGAGCGACCGGGTACACCTCCCACCAGAAGCCGTTCTGCATCTGCTCAGTGCCTAGTTGGAGCATCGTTCCCCAGTCCGTTTGGGGCGTCTGGATGCCTAGTCCTAAGAAACCGAGCGCCGAGAGGAAGAGTATGGCGTCGGCTACCGAAAAGGTGGCCACTGTGACAATGTTGCTAATGGAGTTGGGAAAGACGTGGCGACGGATTATGTGCCACTTACTGGCCCCCATGGACGTCGACGCAACGGCGTAGTCCAAGTTACGTATGAGCAGGGCGTCGCCCCTAATGATACGGGCGTTACCCCACCAACCGGTGAAACCGATAATTAGGATCAAAAAGAGCGTCGACCGACCAAATATTGTGATCAGGGTAA
Organism: Actinomycetes bacterium; assembly: GCA_021815645.1. Classification (GTDB taxonomy): domain Bacteria; phylum Actinomycetota; class Acidimicrobiia; order Acidimicrobiales; family RAAP-2; genus RAAP-2. The sequence continues at coordinate 27,204 of JAKBAB010000006.1, read as the reverse complement.
TGAGCAAGAAGATGTAGGGGATGGAGAGGAACGCGTCGATGAGACGCATCATCAGTGTGTCAACGATGCCCCCGAAGAATCCCGCGATCATGCCGTAGAGAGTGCCTACGACGATGGTGATGAAACCGGCCAAAAACCCCAACGTCAAGGAGTATTCGCCGCCGTAAAGTATTCGACCCAGTTCGTCGTACCCGCTGCTGTCGGTACCCAGGGGGTGGGCGGCTGACGGTGGCGCGTTCTGGGGGGTATTGAAAGCTAACGCCTGGTTGGTTTGATTGGTGGGGTGGATATGAGGGTAGATGAAGCACGCGAGGGTGAGAACAATAATGTAGGCGCACGACGCAATCGCCAACTTGTTGCCCATAAAGATGCGTAGCCGCTGACGCCACATCGGCACGGGTACGTCGCTCGCGGCGAGGGCACCGACTTCGGGCACCCCCGAAACGGACGCGGAGATCGTGGTCACCGGCTTCCCTCAATTCGAATTCGCGGATCGACGATCCCGAGAGCAATGTCGGCCAGTAGGTTACCGAACAGAGTAAACACGGCCACCAGAACCGTAATTCCTAGGACCGTGGGCACGTCGAAAGTGAGGGCCGCGTTGAGAGTCTGAGCACCGAGTCCGCTGTAGTTAAAGACGTACTCGATGATCAGCGCGCCGCCGAAGAGTGCGGGAATGGAGAGGCCGAGAATCGTTACGATCGGACCGAGGGCGTTACGAAAGGCGTGGCGAAACAGGACCGTTCGTGATCCGCACCCTTTGGCGCGCGCCGTACGAACGTAATCTTGCACGAGCACTTCTAGCACCGCGCCACGCATGAAACGACTGAGTCCCGCGACCGAGAGGAGGGTGAGGCAGCCCACGGGCAGAATAAAGGCTTTGGGGTCAGTGAAAATGGCCCACGGCGCCACCCCCGATGGGGGAGAGATGGGTAGGTGAAGCGAGTGAAAGCCGAACGCGTCGATGGCGAGCATACAAAGTAGAAACGCCGGCATCGCGTAGAGCACGAAAGCCGTTCCGGTGGCGGCGTAGTCCGCCACGGTGTTGCGACGTGAAGCCTGGAAAATCCCCAAGGGCAGCGCGATCAACACCGAGAGGATGAGGGCACTCAGGGCCAACCAAACGGTGCGTGGAACGTAGAGGGCAATGATCTGATTAACCGAGAGACTCTGCTTGAACGAGTGTCCTAGGTTGAAGTGAAAAACGAGCTGATTGAAGTACTGGTACAGCCGCACCCAATAGGACTGGAGCAGACCGTGTTGCGCGGCCCAGACGTGAACGTTCAGCGCACTGGCGTGATTCTGTAGAACCGCGTACGCAGGCGCCAATATTCCGTGTGGTTGAAAATACGGAAGGGTAAAGGTTAAGACGATGATAATAAGTAGGACGATGAGTGAGTGAAAGAGCCGATGCACGATATACGTGAGCATGGGAAAATAGTACCATCACCCGTCGTTCACGAAGTTTCGGCCACGGCAAAAGAGGGGGGCTTTCGCCCCCCTCTTTTGCCTCTCGTGTCGCCCCACGAAGCGGTGACGACGCCGGTCTAACCCTTAGTAGTGGAAGTACTCCGGGGTCAGGTTGTCTAGGGAATTGCCCCAGCCGATACTGCTGTGCAGCGACTTAGAAATCTCAGCCGAAGAGTAGTTCAGCGGGTCCCACAGCACGGGCAAGTTCGACGCCGTGAAGTTTCCGTAGGTCGTCAACTTGATACTGCTGCGGATGGTCTTCAAGATGAGTGCGTTCATCGTCGAGTTGGAGTACAGACCGCTGTTGGATCCCGCGCCCGTCAGGTACAGAGGCTCACCGGTCGGGAAGTAGTCCGGCGCGTAGAGCCACCCACCACCCCAGTTACAGATGTCCACCGTGGTTGATGGGTTGTACGCCACGGGGCAGGCGCCAGCGACGGCGTTGAACGTGCCCGTGGAGTGACTGACGTTGATGCCCAGGCTCGTCCAGTCCGAGATAATCGCGTTCATCATGATGTCTTCAGACGGCGAACCCGACACCCACGTAACGCTGAGTGAGAGCTTGTCGCCCGAGGGGATGTTGGCGCCGCACTGGCCGCTGCCCGTTCCCGGACTCGTGCAGACGAGTTGACCGCTCTTATTGGTCCAACCGTTGCTCGTGAAGTAAGCCTCGGCCTTGGTCATGTTGAACGGGTAGGGCTGGTTGATCTTGCCCGACTCCGAAGCGGGAGTACTGGGGGGTAGCGCCGACCAGGTCGGTACCGCGTAGTTCTTGAACGCGTTCTTGTCGATGGCGACCTGGTTGATCGACGACTCGAGCGCCTGGCGAACGTAGAGCTGGTCCAAGAACACGGACCCCGGACTTCCGGTGAAGTTGAGGTTCATGTAGTTGTTGGCGAACGTCCCCGAACTCACGAGGTTGTAGTTCTGGCTCAGCTGCGCCCAGTTGGGTCCGGGAACGCCGGGCCGCGGTGCGGGTTGGGTCAGCAACGTTGGGTCCACGTATCCGAGCGTCAAGTTGCCCGCCTGGAGCTGGTTCTCTTCCGCCTGGGCGGTCGTGAAGGCGACGCTCTTGTAGACCGCGACTTGAGCCTTCTGCGGGCCCGAGTAGGTGGGGTTGGGGACCATCGTGAAGTTACCCAGGTCGTCGATGTGCGTTAAGCGCCACGGACCGTCGACACCGCTCTGCCACATCTTGCCCGTGAAGCTTGACACCTGCTGGCCCAGGTTGTTCAGGTACTTTTGGACGGCCGTGCAGGCATTCATCGTCGACTGAGCGCCGTACTTACCCGACGCGCACGTAGAGGTGTGCGAGGCGCTCGTGCGGTCCCAGGAGTTGGGCATCGGCGTAATAACGGCCAATTCGTTGTCGGTGAACCACAAAGGGTTCACGGACGCGTTGAGGTGAATGACCACGGTGTTGCCCTTGGCGGTCGCACTCGTGATCTGGTCGGGAATACCGAGGCCTTTGGTGTAGGTACAAAAGCCCGTTGGCACGGCCTTGTACATGTTCAAGAAGAACATGACCGACTCCGCGTTAACGGTCTGGCCGTCCGCGAACTTCCAACCCTTCATGTTGATGGTAACCGTACGGTTGCCGCCGGAGTATTTCGGCATAAAGCCGGTGGAGAGTTGCGGCTGGATGAGTGGGCTCGCGCCGAGACCGAACCAGTAAAGCGGCCGGAACATCGCCTCTTGGAAGAGCGAAGTATTCGTGGTCAGGCACTCGGCCGGTGGATAAAATGGAAGAATGTAATTAGGGATACCGTTTGGAGGTTCCGCGGCGATAATGGTCCCGGAGGGCGCCGCCGCTCCACTCGGCGCTGCGGTAATCATCCCGAGCGACAGCGCACTCGCTGCCAGTCCGATGGTTATCGCAAGTCGAAACTTGCCTCTTCGAAACATATTGCCTCCCAGTGCCACCAAAGTGGTCACAATCTTCACTCATCCGTCACTGTCGACGGCCTAGCACGCACTGTACCGGAAGGTAAGAGGGTGGACAAGTTCACCTAAGGGAAAATTAAGCGTCAATACTTCGGACGATAAAATTTGGTTCCAAACGAGTAAAAGCCCGAAATACTCCCGGTTTTCGTGACGGCGAGACTCAGAAACTTGGTGGCTGGTGCCTAGGTGTGAAGATAATTCATCGGGCGGTAACGGTCTCGGGCCGAAACTGGGCACCCTTTTGCGGCTTCGAGTCCGTCGCCGCAGCCCCGTGATAGCTCCTCAAGTCGTCGAGAGTTATTGCTGGGCACCACGGTGGTGCCGTGGTGCGTTCGGAACTGGGCTCTAGTAGTGCCAGTACTCGGGTGTCAAGTTTTGCAACGCGCTGACGGTCCAACCGATGGAGCTGCGCAGCGCGCGACTGGTTTCCACGAGGGTCGCCGTGGTGGGCATAAAAAGAACCGGTAGCTGGTCGGCCGCGTACTGTTCGAAGGCGCTGAGGTTTGCCTTGTTGTGTATATCGGCCATAATTATGGCGTTCATCCGGGGGTCGCTGTACCCGCCGGCGTTCGCGACGCCGCTCGAGAGAAAGAGTTGTTCCCCCGAGGGGTAGTAGTTGGGCTGGTACCACCAACTGTTTCCGGGCCAGCACATCGACCACTGCGTCTTACTAGTGGCGTTACAAGTCGCCGTCAGGTCGTCGAACGTCTCGGCCGTCGCGGAGGCGGCGACGCCAATTTTCGCCCACTGCGCCACGACCGCGTTTACCGTGGCCGCTATTGTTGCGCTGCCCGTCAGGTACAAAAACGTGAACGTAAGTTGGGTTCCCGGAGCGATACCGGCGCCGCACTCGTGGGGCCCCGTGCCCGCGTTTGAGCAGGTCATGACGCCATTAGTCGGCGTCCACCCGTGCGAGGTTAAAAGATCCTTGGCCGCCGTCGGATTGAGGGGGTAGGGGTTCTTCGGGGGGTTCGCCACCGCCGGAGGCGTGGTGGGCGGCAAGGGTGAGAAGCCGATGGTGCCGTAGTTGGCGTCAATGTTTTTCAGGACGCTCGCCTGATCGAATGACTCTTGGAGAGCTTGACGGACGTATATCTGGCGGAAAACGTTCTGATACGGATTGGAAGGCGTGAAGTTGATTTGAGCGAAGTTAAACCCGTAAGGGTTCGAAACCGAGAGCCGATATTTCGAGTTAAGCGCCGCTGAGTTCGGACCGACCGCGCCGGGCGAGGCCGCCGGGCGGGAGAGGTCGCTCGGCGCTACGTAGCCGACGTCGATCTTGCCCGTCGCTAGGTCCGCTACTTCGGCGGTCGCCGACGTGTACGCGACTTCTTGGAAGTACTTGACTTGAGGTTTTTGCGGTCCCGAGTAGAACGCGTTCGCCTGGAAAGTTGCGTTCCCCGCAGCGTCGAAGCTCGTAAGACGCCAGGGACCATCCACGCCCCCCTGCCAGAATTTTGAGGTATACGTGCCGGTCCGGGCCGACATTTCGTCGAGGAACTTAACGACCGCGAGGCAGGACGCTTTCGTGGCCGCCGACCCGTAGGCACCGGTCGCGCAGTGGCCCGTAACTCCGGGGTTGGTGACGTCCCACGCGTTGGGCAGTGGGGTTATCTCGGACAGGTAACTGTAGAGGAACCACTCGGGGTTAACGGCCGTCTTTAAGCGCAGTACCACACGATTTCCGGAGGCCACCGCGCTCGCGAGCTGGTCGGGGATGCCCAGGCCCGGGGTGTAATTGCCGTAGCCCGTGGGATCCGCGTTATAGAGGTTGAGGAAGAACAAGACGGCGTCGGCGTTGACCGTTTGTCCGTCAGCGAAACGCCAGCCTTTGAGATCGATTACGACGGTTTTGTCGTTCTTCGAAAAAATCGGATAGTTAGCCAGCGAGAGCGTTGGCGCCAGCGCGGCCGTCGGCCCGAGTCCGAAAAAGTAGAGGGGACGAAACATGAGCTGTTGGAACTCATTGATATTGGAAAGTGAAAAATTGGGAAAGCTCGTGAAGGGCATAATCCAGTTGGGTGCGGCGCCCGGCGCTTCGGCGTAAGTAATGGTGGAACTGGCGGTGGTCACGACGGCCGCCGCGCCGGCGGTATCGGCGCGTGCGGTGAGTAGTGGCGCGACGATCAGGCCCGCGAGCGCAAACGCGAGCGCGAATCTAACCTGACGTACCGATTTCATCTTCACCTGCCCGAGCGGCGCGTAGGGGAGAGTTTCGGGTGGGGTCGAGGTCGTCGCCGCGACGAACCCACCCGTACTTTAGTTGAGCGGGCGTGCACTTTACGGGTCACGCCAGGTGATTCGCGGCTTCAGACGCCCCCGTGCACGGCCCAGCCGACCATCGCTTCTAGTGAGTCGTGTTCAAAAACGAACCCGGAATCGCTGAGACGAGTCGGGACGACTCGTTGACTCGCGAGGACTAGTTCGTCGGCCATCTCACGTCCGAGAGCCAGGTGTAGCGCGACGGCGGGAACGCGAACGAACGCTGGACGACGGAGGGTCGCCGCGACGGCGCGGCTGAAGTCGCGGTTCCGAGAAGGTTGCGGCGACGTTACATTAACCGGACCTATTAGTTCGTGATCGAGAATCCACAGAACGGCCCGGAGGTGATCGGCGAGGGTGACGGCACTCATCCACTGCTCGCCGCCGCCCAGCGGTCCCCCGAGGCCGAGCTTGAAGAGCGGTAGCTGCTTGGCGAGTGAGCCGCCCTCGGCGCATAGAACTATTCCCGTTCGCAGATACGTCGTAGGGGAGCCGTCGATGGCGTGGGCGGCGGCGGCGCGCTCCCACTGCTGGCAGACGTCCGCGAGGAAACCGGATCCGGCCATGGACGTCTCCTCGAGACGCTCTTCCCCCCGTGATCCGTACCACCCAATCGCCGACGCGTTGACCAGGTGGGCACCCCCCGAGTGGTCTCGAAGTACCCGAACGAGTAGCGACGTAGCGTCAACGCGGGATCGCAGAATCGCGCGCCGGATCGTGCTGCTCCATCGGCGGTCGCCAATACCCGCACCGGCGAGATTAATTACGGCGTCAAAGTTTCCAACGCGACGTAAGTCGTCCTCGTTTACGTCCCCGACGTCTGGGTTCCATCGCACCGCGGCGCGGTGGCCAGCGGGCGAATTCGGCCGCACGAAAACCACTACCTCGTCACCACGCGCCTCGAGTGCGCCGACGAGGGATCGGCCAATTAGTCCGCTGGAGCCGGTTAGCGCTACCCGCACAAGACGGCCCAGTGCTCGGTGATGAGAGAAGAAAGGATTGGGGCTCGACGGAGGTGCGCGCTGTGGTCCGAGTCAGTAATTTCGACGGCCGTGATCTCGGGATTCAGAAAGTGAAGAGTTTCCCCGAGGCGGCGATAGTAGTTGGAGTGGGCGCCGTCACCGTGGACGTAGGTCGATGGCGTTCGTAGCTTCGCGAGGTCGTAAGGCGGTGCCGCGCGACGAATCTCGCGTAGGTCTACGAGTAGTGCCGGACCGTCTCGGCGACGAGAGTCCCGTTGAGCCGCGCTGAGCTTCGACCAGGCCCCCGCGGAAACAACGCGGCTAAAGAACAGCTCCGCTTCGCGGGCCGGGTCGTCGTCGGGAGCCGGACGGGGGTGGTCGTGCCGCAGTAACCAGGGAAAAGGGGCTTCGTAGTTGACGACGAGGTTGATACGCGTCGGGTCACGCAGCGCGGCCCCCCAAGTGACGACGCCGCCGAAACTGTGGCCGAACGCAATCACCGCGCGTCCGCGCTCCTCCCGATTCACCACTCGTAGGAGGTCCTCGACGTGATTGTCCAAAGTGACGGGCGCTACGTCTCTCGAATGTTGGTAGCCGCGACGGTCGTAGGCCACGACGTCGAACTCGTCGAGGTGGCGGGCCATCCTCGCGAAGGACTCCGCACGGTCCAGTGCGCCGTGCACGAAAATTACGGTCGCTCGGGGGTCCGCCACCCTACGCTCAAAGATCGTGGGTTCGGCACTGGACGTCCCTTTCACGTGGGTCAGGCGCGAGCGTTGCGACGTTGTCGAAGTCACTCCGCGAACCTATCGGGAGTAGCGTGGCCCGAGCGCACTAAATGGTCAACTGTGGTGGGCCCTAGGCTGGAGGGGTGACAGCGCCACCCCCACCGCCCGCCACCGGCCCCGAAAACGGCTCATTTGGTCCGAACGCCTGGCTCGTTGATGACCTCTACGACCGCTACGTTCGTGATCCTTCTTCGGTAGCGGAGAGTTGGCGAGAGTTCTTCGCTGACTACCAGCGCCCCTCGGCACCGAGGTCCGCCGCCCCCTCGCCCGAGATCAAGACCGCGGTGTCGTCGTCTTTCGATTCGGAGGCCACGGCCCTACGCGGTGCGTCGGCCCGCGTGGTGGAAAACATGAACGCGAGCCTGCGGGTTCCCACCGCCACGAGCGTTCGCACCCTCTCCGCGCGCCTGCTCGAAATCAACCGCTCCGCACTCAATGAGTCGCTCGCTCGCTCGAGCGGCGCGAAGGTCTCATTCACCCATCTCATTGCCTTCGCCGTCGTGCGGGCGCTGGCGGTGGTGAGCGCACTGAACGCTAATTTCGTCGACGCGGTGGACGACAAGGGAACACCGGGCGTACGCCACCACGAACACGTCGGCCTCGGACTCGCCGTTGACGTTGAGAAGCGAGACGGCTCGCGCACTCTACTGGTGCCCGTGATCCGCGGTGCCGATGAGTTGGATTTTCGAAGTTTTCTTTTGACCTACGAAGACCTGGTACGCAAGGTTCACTCCGGCAACTACGGCGTGGAAGATTTCGCCGGGGCCACCGTAACGCTGACCAATCCCGGAACCCTCGGAACCGTCCAGTCGGTCCCGCGCCTCATGCCCGGACAGGGGGCGATAATTGGGGTCGGTTCACTGACCTGGCCGCCGGGATTCGACGCCGCTGACCCGCGAGCGCTGGCTGAGCTGGGGGTGGGCAAGGTCATCACTTTGACTTCGACGTACGACCACCGCATTATTCAAGGTGCCGACTCCGGGCGATACTTGAAGTACGTCGCGGAGTGCCTGACCGGTCAGCACGGTTTTTACGATGACGTTTTCGCCGATTTGGGAGTGCCCTTCGAACCGGCCCGGTGGGCGATGGACTCTCACCCCTCCCTTAACGACTCTGAGTCCGAACGGATTCTCAAGCAGATTCGGGTTCAGGCGCTCATCAATATGTACCGCGTCCGTGGGCACCTTTACGCCCACCTCGATCCCCTGAGCAGCGCCGCCCCACCTCGCCAAGCGGAGTTGGACCTGGCGACCTACGGTCTGACGATGTGGGACCTGTCGAGATCATTCGTGGTCGACGGGCTGGCGGGTCTTTACGAAGCTCCCCTCGAGAAGATTTTGGCGATCCTTCGTGACGCCTACTGCCGCACGACGGGCATTGAGTACGGCCACATCATGGATCCCGTGCAGAAGAAGTGGATTCAAGAGCGCGTCGAAGGGGTGAGCGCCGGGCTCGGCGCCGACGAACAGCGGCGCATCTTGGGCGTACTGAGTGACGCCGAGGTTTTCGAACGCTTTTTGCATTCGCGCTACGTGGGACAAAAGAGATTCGGGCTCGAGGGAGCGGAGTCCACGATCGTCGCGGTACAGGCGATTTTGGACGACGCGGCCGATCGCGGTGTCGTCGAAGCGGTGATCGGCATGGCCCACCGCGGTCGACTGAACGTCCTGGCTAACGTCGTGGGCAAGTCGTACAGTGACATCTTCTCCGAGTTCGAAGGGAACCTGGACCCCGAGAGCGTTCAGGGCAGCGGTGACGTGAAGTACCACAAGGGCGCTAGGGGCGTCTTCAAGAATCCACGCGGCGCGACTATTGAGGTGTCGATGGCGTCTAACCCGTCGCACCTCGAAGCAGTCAGCCCCGTCGTCGAAGGCGTCGTTCGCGCCAAACAGGACGTCGTTATTCGGCCGAGTGACGGCACTTGCGTTGAGCCGCTCGACGGCGCGCGACCGTACTTGGCGTTACTGATTCACGGCGACGCCGCCTTCGCCGGTCAGGGGGTCGTGGCCGAGACCCTGAATCTCTCTCAGCTGTCGGGATACCGAATTGGTGGCGCGATTCACATCGTGATTAACAATCAGGTCGGCTTTACGACCGCGCCCGAGTCGGCACGTTCGAGTGTCTACCCCACCGACGTCGCCAAAATGATTCAAGCGCCGATTTTCCACGTGAACGGTGATGACCCCGAAGCGTGCGCGAGGGCCGCCCGACTGGCCCTGGAGTACCGGGAGAGATTTGCGCGCGACGTCGTGATCGACATCGTGTGCTACCGCCGTCACGGCCACAACGAGGGTGATGACCCCAGCTACACACAGCCCCAGATGTATCGGGTGATCGACCAGACGCGCTCGGTGAGAAAGATTTACACCGAAGCACTGATTCGCCGCGGTGATATAACCCTCGACGACGCCGAAGCTGCGCTCAACGAATTCAACGCACGACTGCAGAGCGTGTTAGACGAAGTGCGGACCGTGCCCGTTCCCCAGATACACGGTGTCGTGGTGAATGACACTCCTTCAGACCCCCCCGCGCCCGCCACGGGCGTCGTGCGTTCCGAGCTCGACGAAATCGCGGTGGCCAGCGTGAGCGCGCCGGAGGGCTTTAGCGTGCACCCAAAACTCGAACGGCAGTTCACCCAGCGCATGGCCCTCTTCCGCGACGGAGTGGTCGACTGGGCCTTCGCGGAGGCCCTCGCTATCGGTTCGCTCCTGCGCGACGGGGTCAACGTTCGCCTCACGGGTCAAGACACCCGTCGAGGGACTTTTTCTCATCGTCACGCGGCACTTATCGACTACGAAAACGGCGACCAGTTCGTGCCTTTGGCGAATCTGGGGGCACCGGGCTTTTTCACGGTGCGCGACTCCTTTCTCTCCGAGTACGCCGCCCTGGGCTACGAATACGGCTACTCCGTGGAGGCGAAGAATACGCTCGTGGCCTGGGAGGCCCAATTCGGGGACTTCGTAAACGGCGCCGAGATTATCATCGACAATTTTCTCGTGGCCGCCGAAGACAAGTGGGGACAGCGCGCGTCTCTGGTCATGCTCCTGCCCCACGGATACGAGGGCCAAGGTCCCGAGCACTCCAGTGGACGAATTGAACGGTTTCTGTCACTGTGCGCGAGAAACAATATTCGCGTGGCCCAACCCACGACGTCGGCCCAGTACTTTCATCTCTTGAGGAGCCAAGTGTCGCGCGAACGGCTAACGCCCCTCGTGGTCTTCACCCCGAAATCTCTCCTGCGCGCCGTCGCGACGAGATCACCAATTGAACAGTTCGAAAGCGGCTACTTCCGCACGGTCCTCGACGACCCCGCGCACGATCGTGACGCGGTACGACGCGTCGTGCTGGCGTCGGGAAAAGTCGCTCACGAAGCGCTCGCGGCTCGCGACGGCTCTTCGGCGCACCACGTCGCAATCGTGCGCGTCGAGCAGCTCTACCCTTGGCCCGACGAAGCCATTAACGCGGTGCTCGCGGGATACCCGGGACTCGAAGAGATTGTTTGGCTACAGGAAGAGCCCGAAAATATGGGGGCGTGGCCCTTCGTGGAACGAAGGATCCGAAACGGTTCTTCGAGTTGGTCGGTGCGTCACGTCGCGCGAGCGGAGTCCGCTAGTCCCGCGACGGGCAGCGGACTTATTCACGGCGCCGAACAGGCCGACCTATTGGAGCGGGCGCTCCGGTGAGTGCCGCTAAGTCCGCGCGACTGCGAGTGGTCGTCGACGGATCGAATTTGGCGACCGAGGGCAGAGTTACGCCGAGCCTGACCCAACTCGATGAAGCGGTGCGGGCCTACCACGAAGAGAATCCGGGCGCCGAAATTATCGTCGTCGCCGACGCCACCTTTGAACACCGGGCCGCGACCAACGAACGAGGTCGCTTCGCCGAAGCGATGTTGGCCGGTGAGATCGTAACCCCACCGGCGGGCGCCGTCGGGCGCGGTGACGCATTTATATTGAAGATCGCCGACCGGATCGACGCCGTAGTGCTTAGTAACGACTCATTCCAAGAGTTTCACGACGAGTACCCCTGGCTCTTTGACGTCGGTCGACTCGTCGGGGGTAAACCGGTGCGCGGTGTGGGTTGGATATTCACCCCACGACTACCGGTGCGTAACGCGAAGACGTCGAGGGCCGTAAAGAAACTGGCGGTGACCCTCGCCGGCGGTGCGACACCGACCGTGGGCACGACGCTGACCCCAGTGAAGGGCAAAAGGGCCGCCGCGACAACGAAGAAAGTTACCGCGAAACCGGCTGCCACACCCGTCAAGGCGCCCGAGAAGAGCGTGGCCAAGACCACAACCACGCCCCTAAAAGGGTTGGCCAAAAGCGGGTCACGCGCCATCAAGCGACCCGTCGTAGAAGCCCCCGTCGAGAAGAAGGCGGCGACCAAGCGCCCGGCGAAGACGGCCGTTCCCGCGCCGAAGAAGACCGCCGAACTCCCGGCGGGGACCGTCGCGCTGCGCCGAGGGCGACAACCCGTCAATCCCGAAGAAGATTTCGACCTCTTTCGTAAGTTGCATCGAGTAGGGAGTCGAGTTCACGGTGAAGTGACGACCTTTACTTCTCACGGGGCGATTGTCACCGTGGTGCTCAAGGGGGGGCGCCGCGTGGAGTGCTACGCACCCACCGCGACCCTCGCCAGCCCGGCGCCGGCGAGGGCGCGCGACGTACTAAAGCGCGGCGACGAGCGGGACTTTAAACTTTTGACCGTGGACGTTGAGCGTCGCATCGCGGAGTTGGCGCTCGCGTGAGCGAGCTCTCGCTCGATCCTTTGGACTGGTTGCCCCACCGACCGCCGTTCCTGCTCTTGGATGAACTGACGTTCATTGAGCCCGGCCAACGAGCGAAGGGTCGATGGCGGCTGCGTGGCGACGAGTGGTTCTTCCCCGGTCACTTTCCCGGTCGTCCCACTACGCCCGGTGTCTTGCTCGTAGAGTCAATGGCCCAGTGCGGCGCGGTGGCGCTGTTGGCCGACCCGCGCTACCGCGGGCGACTGCCGCTCTTCGGGGGGGTCGAAAATGCCCGCTTTCGCCGCCAAGTCGTACCGGGTGACGTCGTCGACGTCACCTGTGAGATGACCAAACTTTCGGCTCGGGGCGGATACGGCACCGGCCAGGTTTACGTCGGGGAGGCGCTCGCCGCGAGCGCATCGCTCTTCTTCGTTTTGGCCGACCCGACGTGATTGTCGCCACGTGGAACGTAAACTCGCTCACCGCTCGCTGGCCCCGCGTTGAGCAGTGGTTGGTCGAGCGGGCCCCCGACGTGGTCCTGTTGCAAGAGACGAAACAGTCCGACGCCCGGTTTCCCTACGACGGCTTCGCGTCGCTCGGCTACGAGGCCACCCACCACGGTCAAGGTCAGTGGAACGGGGTGGCCATCGCGTCGCGCGTCGGCTTGGCGGACGTGGTTCGGGGCTTCGGCGACGGCGACGTAGAAGCTCGGGTCATATCGGCGCGCTGCGGTGGCGTACGGTTCTACTCCTGTTACGTACCGAACGGTCGGGCGCTCGACGATCCCCACTACCAGTACAAATTGCGGTGGCTCTCCTCGCTGACCGATCGACTCGCCCAACGTGACGTCAACGAACCAGTAGTGGTCGGGGGAGATTTCAACGTCGCGCCCCGTGACCTCGACGTCTACGACCCCGAGCGGTTCATCGGGTGCACCCACGTAAGTGCGCCGGAGCGTGAAGCTCTTGGGGCACTGACCGGAACGGGGCTCACGGACTTGGCCGCCTTCTTAGAACCCGACGACGTGGCGTACACCTGGTGGGACTACCGAAACGGTTCCTTTCATCGGGGCTGGGGACTGAGAATAGACCTCCTGTTGGTAACGGCCGACCTTCGTGCGGTCGCCACGAGAATTTACGTTGATCGTGACGCGAGAAAGGGTATAAAACCCTCCGACCACGCTCCGGTCATTGGGGAGTTCGCGACTACTTAGTCTCGATAACCGCTTCGATGAACGTGGGCCCGGCGCTGCGGTACGAGCGGGTGAGGGCGTTAGTCAGATCTTCGGCCGTAGTGACCCTAGTGCTGGTGACTCCGAGGGACCGGGCCAGTGCGGCGAGGTCGAGCGAGGGTTCGTTGAGTTGCAGTAACCGCGAACTCACGGCGCGCTCGTCGCGGACCCCCAGTTGCGCCAACTCGCCTTCGAGGATGGCGTAACGGTGGTTCGCTAACGCGACCACGGTGACGTCGAGATTTTCGCGGGCCGCGGTCCAAAGGGCTTGGGGCGTGTACATCATGGCGCCGTCCGATTCGAGGGCGAGCACGCGTGCGCCCGTGGCGATCGCCGCGCCCACCGCCGCCGGGAGGGCGAAGCCGATCGAACCACCAGTGAGGGTGAGCCACTGGTGCGCGCGGGCCCTCGCCAACTCCTCGTAGAGGTAGAGACCGCTCGTCAGGGACTCATCGACGACGACCGTCCCTTCGGGCAAGGTGGAGGCGACGGCCACGGCGAACGACCGCCGGTTCAAGGGCCCGGTCAGCGCGGGGCCAATCGGGCGCTCCTGGTTGGCCCCGGGTCGAACTGAGACGAGAGTGGGATTCTGCCCGCAAGTGGCCCAGACCAGGGCGTCGAGAGCGTCTTGTCGATCGGTACCCGGTGGCGCGACGTCGTAGACGGCGCAGTTCGCCCGGGTTAGGGAGCTGTTCTCGTCCGAATGGAGGAAAAAGGCGACGGGTTGGCGCGCGCCGATGAGGACCAACGTTTCCACGTCACTAAGGAAGGCGCGGGCGGCGCTATTTAGGTAGGGAACTCGTTCGGGTGACGGCACCCCGGCTCCGCCGTCCATAATCGTGGGAAAAGTCTCGACCAGGAGGCGCGACGACGTCGCGTCGGTGATTCTCTGCGCGAGGCGCAGGTGGTGTTGGCTCAGCGCACCCCCGAGGAGCACTGCGCCCCCGCCCGCGCACAGGGCCGTGGCGGCGCGCGAGAGGAGAGCGTCGTCGAGCGCCGCGGCGGCCCGACGGGCCACGACGGGCCAAGACGTTGGGACGTCTGCGAGAGTGTTCGCAGCGACGTCGGCGGGCAAGGTGAGGGTGGCGACGCATCCGGGTGGACCGTAAGCGGCGCTCAACGCCGCGGCCCCGTCGCGCGCGACGTCTACGACATCCTCACTGCGCCTCGACCACCCCTCGAGGGCGTCGACGAGGTAAGAGATACGGCTGTGCAGTGGCGGGTCGAACGCGCCGTGTCGCCGCGGGTGCTCGCCCACTACGTTAACGAGTGGAACCGCGGCGCGTCGGGCGTTGTGCAGGTTCGCCCATCCGTTCGACAGCCCCGGCCCGAGGTGAAGCAGGGTCGCCGCGGGTCGAGCGCTGAGGCGGGCGTACCCGTCGGCCGCTCCGGTCGCCACCCCCTCGAACAGGCAGGCCACCGCGCGAATTGGCGAGCGGTCAAAGGCGGCCACTACGTGAATTTCCGTCGTTCCCGGGTTCGTGAAACAGACCTCCAAGCCACCTTGGTGCAGCGTCGCCAGAAGAGCATCGGCGCCGTTCACGGCGCCACTGGTGAATCGCCCCGCGTACCCTCGGCGACGAGAGCGCCCTGGGTGAGCGACGCGCGAATGGCCGCGAGGTGGGCCCGTCGAGCGTCACCCTCGAGGGGTGCGTTGCGGCGCTCGAGTTCTTCGATCGCGCGGCGGATGGGAGCGAGAAATCGTGAAGGAACTCGATCGGGATATCGGGGATCGTTGCGGCCCCGGCTCCAGGTGATCAGGAGCGTCGACTCCGCTCGGCTCAGCGCCACGTAGGCGAGTCGTTGTTCTTCGGCAACCTGGCTAGGGCTCGTGGCGTGATAACTCGGTAACTGTCCCTCGGCCCAGCCAATCGTCGCGACGTGTTGGAATTCGAGCCCCTTCGCGCGATGGATGGTCGACAGCGCGACACCGTCGAGTGGTGACTCGAAACCGCGTCGCACCGCTAACTCAGACGCTACGAGGTCCGAAGCGGGGGAGTGCTCGGGGCCACGGCGTTCGTTGGGAACGCCGGCCGCGTCGAGGAAGCTCGCCACGAGCTCCAGTTGGGCGTTCGTGCGGGCGAGTACGGCCATGGTGTGCCAAGGACTGGCCGGTCGACGCTGCGCGCTCAGCCACGTGGCGACGGCCGAAGCCTCCTCTTCGTCGGTGTCGTAATCGCGCACGAGTGGAACGTCGCCTTCGTCGTGGGCCGGATCGATCCCCCTAGCGCCCTCTTCGATCAGGGTGTTAGCGACGGTAATGATGGCGGCGGTCGAGCGGTGGTTACGCGTCAAATCCACGACGGCGGTGTCGGGCCACGTGGCCACGATGTCGTTCATGATATTGGGGTTGGCCCCATTGAAACCGTAGATGGACTGATTGGGGTCGCCGACGCAAAACAGGTCGGGGTCGTCGCCCGCCATTTGGCGAAGTAGGTGGAACTGGAGGGGATTCATGTCCTGGGTCTCGTCCACGTGCAGGGCGCGATTTCGGTAGCGAAAGGCCGCCAAGACGTCGGGCTCGTCGCGCAGGAGCGCGACCGCTTCGCTGAGCAGGAGATCGAAGTCCACGACACCCCGGCTGCGACACAGTCCGACGTAACGATCGATGACGTCGGCCACTTGGGCGGGGGCCAGAGGTGCGTCGCGCCGCAGCCGCCGCGCGTTTTTCGCGTAGGTGGCGCCGTTAAAGCCCTGACTGAGCGCCCACGAGATCTCTAGTTCAACGCGCGGCAGTTGCCACTCTTCGAGACGGAGTTCACCGCTCTCGCGTAACTGTTGCGCGAGCGCGGCCACGATCTTTCGGCGACTGGCTTCGATCGTGAGCGGTTTTAGTCCGTGATCCTCCCGGTACTGGGACACGAGGCCGAGCGCCGCCCGGTGAAACGTCCCGGCTCGGACCTCACGGACCCCGGCGCGCTGGAGCCTCCGGCGAAGTTCGTCGCCGGCCTTACGAGTAAAGGTCATCGCGAGGACGTGGTCGGGCGCCAGCTCTCCTTCGGCCACGCGCCGCAATATCCGAAGGGTGAGCACGTGCGTCTTACCCGATCCGGCGGTCGCGCGTACCATATGACGGCGCAGTGGCGAAGTAACGGCGTCGCGTTGTTCGGGCGTAAGTCCTACGAGCAACTCACTGGAGAAGGGGGCACCGTCGCTCATGGCAATTAGCACGCTACCGGCCCCGTCGGCGCCGGGGGCGGCGACACCTGCTCACTAACCTAAGGGAGTGCTTCGCGCCTACGCCCAATCAACCCTGTTCGGTGAACGTTACGGCGACGGGCCAGTAGAAGTGCTGTGGCTCCACGGGTGGGCGCGAGCGGCGCGTGACTTCGCCGAGGTGGCTGGGGTGTTGGCGGCGCGGGGGGTCTCATCGGTGGCGCTGGATCTGCCCGGATTCGGCGCGTCGCCGCCACCTCGCAATAGCGGCGGCGCCCGTCACTACGCGCAGCTGATCTACCCCGCGCTCGAAGAACTGTCTCTCGAACCTCTCGTAATCGTGGGACACTCCTTGGGCGGTCGAGTGGCGACGGTAGTCGCCGCGCGTTGGCCGACGCGGGTACGGGCCCTGGTATTGACGGGCGTACCGCTGCGCCGTAGTGCGCCGATCGCTCCACCGCCGTGGCGCTTTCGCGCGGCGCGGACCCTGCACCGTCGCGGGCTAATCAGCGAGGAGCGCATGGAGTCGACGCGTCAGCGCTACGGTTCGCCCGACTACCGCAACGCCCGCGGCGTCGTTCGCGACGTCCTAGTCGCTATGGTCGCAGAGAGTTACGGTTCCGAGCTGGCCGCCCTCGAGAGCCCGGTGAGCTTCGTCTGGGGTGAGCGGGACGAAGTCGTGCCGCTCGACGTCGCACGCTGGGCCCAGTCGACCGTGCCCGGGCCGAGCTCTCTAGTGACCCTCGAGGGAGTGGGTCACTTCGTTCCCACCGAGGCCCCCGACGCACTGGCCGAACTGGTGGCGAGATTGGTTCGTTCGTGACGCTCTTCGCGACTGTCGCCCTCGCCCTCGCCCTCGCGTTCGCTTACGCGGCGCAGTTGGCGCGATGGTTGCGGGTGCTGCAGCGAGAACATTACGAACCGCGCTCAATGACCCGCTTCTTGGGTCGCTGGTCGGCCCCGCCGGTCGCGGGCGCTTCAACCTCGTCGGCGCGCGCGGGACGTCGCGGTCTGACCGTCAGTCACCTCCTCGTCGCCGTCGCGGTCGTGGCGGCGCTGGTGCACGCCAACGTCGTGGTTGACCTCGCGACCGTTTCCTACGGACTCTTCTGCCCCGTTGGACTGTCGATTCGAGGTCGAACCGGCCCACTACGTTTCACCCCTCGACTGCGCGTCGTGGCGGCCAGTGCGATTGTGGTCGCCCTGGCCGTCAGTGCCCTCGGCCCGCTCGGTACGAACCCCTTTTTGGGGGCCGTCGTCATGGTGTGGGCCGTACCACCGGTACTCGACGGCCTCGCGCGCCTGCTCGCGCCCGTAGAGCGCCGGCGAGCGCAACATTTCGTCGACCTCGCGCGTCGCCGGCTCGAAGTCGTGCGCCCCGTCGTGGTCGCGATCACCGGTTCCTACGGCAAGACGTCCACGAAGAACTACCTCGCCCAATTGCTAACCGCGGACGGCGCCGTGGTCGCGTCACCACGGAGCTTTAACAATCGCGCGGGACTCTCGCGCGCGGTGAATGAGAACTTGGTCGATGGTACGCGGGTGTTCATCGCCGAAATGGGCACGTACGGTCCCGGTGAGATTCGCGACTTGACCGAATGGTTACCCCCCGACATCGCCGTGGTCACCGCAATTGGCCCGGTGCACCTCGAGCGAATGGGCTCGCTCGAGGTGATCGAAGCGGCGAAACGTGAGATCACCGAAAGAGCGAAGACGATCGTGTTAAACGTCGACGACGTTCGTTTGAGGTCCTGGGTGGAGGAGCTACGAAATCACGGCCATCGGGTCGTGACCGCGGCCGCGCGGGGGTCCGGTGACGTTCGCGTCGAAGTGGCTGACGGAAGTTGGACCTTGTGGGTCGGGGACGACCAGATTGGGACGGGGACGATGGTGGTCGGTGTGCACGCTACGAACCTCGCCTGCGCCGCGGCGGCGTCCCTGGAGCTTGGCGTTAGCTCCGCCGCAGTGGTCGAGCGCCTCTCCGCGGTGACCCCGAGCGCGAGTCGATTGAGCGTGGCGCGTGCGCCCTCGGGGGTAGTCGTGGTCGACGACACCTTTAACGCCAACCCCGATAGCGCGCGCGCGGCGCTCGCCGTCCTGGGCACCCTTGACGTGACGGGTCGCCGCGTTGTCGTTACCCCCGGCATGGTTGAATTAGGCGCGCTCCAGTACGCGGAGAACGTCCGTCTGGCCGAACGCATTCGCGCAACACCGGCCGACCTCGTGGTGGTCGGGCGCACGAACGCGCTGCCCTTAAGCGAAGGGTCTCCTTCGCCGGTGATGCGTTTCGACCGTCGTGACCAGGCGGTGGCGTGGGTCAAGAAAAACTTGCGCGACGGTGACGCCGTGTTGTACCTCAACGACCTGCCCGACCACTACCCTTGAGGTCTTAACCATCTATTGAAGGAGTGAGCGGTGACGACGGGAGTGCTCTTCGGTGGGCCCTCGCCCGAACACGACATTTCCATCCTCACCGGTCTTCAGGTCGTGAGGGAGTTGACGCAGTCGGGCGAGACTCCCCTGAGTATCTATTGGACCAAAGGTGGCGCGTTTACGCTCACCGAGCTCGACGTGGAGGCGGAGTCGTTCGTAGACGGAGCGCCGGTGGGTTCGAGTGAGCTCAACGTTCGCGTTGGCGAAGGGGGTGGCTTCTACGCTCCAGGTGGGAGGCTTCAAAAGTCCCGTCGCGTTGAGGTGGACGCCGTCGTCGTGGCTACCCACGGGGGGCCGGGTGAAGACGGAACCCTTCAAGGGCTGCTCGACCTCGCCGGGGTGCCCTACACCGGCCCGACCGTCGCCGGAGCGGCCCTGGGGATGGACAAGTGGGCCTTTGGGGCGGTTGTCGAACGAGCGGGACTCGCGACGCTACCGCGACTGCTCTTCGACGAGCGAACCGGGTCGCTACCCTTCGACGGTCCGTACATACTTAAGCCCCGCTTCGGCGGGTCGTCCATCGGTATCGAGGTCGTCGCCGACTTAGAGACGGCGCGCGCTCGTCTCGAGCTCAACGCGCACCTCGCCGGTGGCTGCGTCCTCGAGCCCTTCCGCTCCGACCTCTACGACCTCCAGATCGCCCTACGCACTTACCCGGCGCTCGAACTTTCGGCTATTGAACGCCCGCTACGGCGAAGCGCCCACGCGGAGATACTCAACTACCGTGACAAGTACGTGGGCGGCGAAGGTATGGTATCCGCACCGCGCGAACTTCCGGCTCTACTTAGCCCATCGCGTCGAGGCGAAATAGAACGAGTGGCGGCGGCGGTGGCCGAATTGGCGGGGGTTCGCGGGATTGCTCGGGTGGACTTTTTGGCTAACGACACCGAGCTTTACTTAAACGAGATCAACACCGTACCCGGCTCACTGGCCAAGTACCTCTTCGTCGATCCGCCCCGCAAGTTCGCGGACTTACTGCGAGACCTTTTGCGTGAGGCCCGCGAGCGACCAACTCACGGCTACCGCGTCGCGGGCGCCGACGGAGTGGTTTTGCGTTCGGCGACGTCCATCGCCGCCAAACTCGCGTAGTCTCGGCACTCGGCTTAGGGCGTCGGCGAGCGGGTCGCTGTAGGGGTCGATGAGGCGCCCCTGTTGTAGCGCCCAAAACGCCAATTCGTACTTTCCGCGCTGCGAGGCCACGTGGTGCAGCGCTAGCGCGGCCCACTCTCCGTCGCGCGCGAGACGCGCCGCGTGCCCTTCGGCGAGGAACCACTCGAAGCCCCGCAGGGTGCTGGCGAGTGGTTCACCCTTGACCAGGAGCAGCGCCTGGTGGGCGAGGGGCGCCCCGTCCTCAACTGGGAGGGTCCGCGCCCGCGCGACCAGTCGCGAAAACAGTTCGACGTCGCTCGCGAGACCGTGAGTCACGTATTGGCCCGACGACGTCACCGGGTGCAGACGGGGACCGCGCGGGTCTACACCGAGGGACCGGCGAATCGCGGTGGCGGTATTGGCTAGCGTTCTCGAGGAGGCGTCAACGTCGGCGTGGGTGAGAACGCGGGAGCGAAGTCGCTCACCGGTGACGGGCTCGTGTCGGTGTAGGGCGAGGTAGGCCGACATCTCTATGCAGCGACGACGAAGGGTAACCGTGAAGGGTTCGGCGAGTCCGCACACCTGGGGGTCGGCTCGGAGAAGTTCCACCAGTACGTCGCTGGTGAGTTCACCAGTCAGTGCGGACTCGCTCAGTGGCGCATCGGGACCGGGATCGACGTAGGGCCTTAGCGTCACGCAGCACGCGGCCAGTTCGCCGTCGAGCGGTTCGGAGCCCACGTAGACCACGAGCGCACTTCGAAGCTGTCGCGTCGCGAGCATCCGCAGTAATTCGAGCTCGCCCTGGGCGAAGAGAACGCGTCCCTCGCGCAACGCGACGACGCGGTCCCTCAGGTCGTCGAGACTCCATGACATGTCTACGGGTAGGCGACCACCCTCGTGGGCGAAGCCCACCAGGGAGACCGACGCGCGTGAGGTTAACCAGCACGCTACGACCGGCGGCCCGGAAGATTCGTTAACGTCGTCCCCGTAGAGGTCGTCGCCAAATTCGAGCAGTCCGTCTAGCTGGCCGACGGTGCGGCTCGCGACGTGGCCCAGTAGGTCAGGGTTGTGGGAGCGCAGAATTTCGATGGACTCTTCGACGTCGAACGTGTCGGAGTCATCGTCGCCTCGCCGGAGCAGATCGCTCCGGCGCTTCGCTACTAGGGCTAGGGGAAGGGCCCCGAGTTCGCTGGCCGGCGTTCGGGTCCCCCGCGAACGCGAGAGGTGGTGCTCGGGGCGCTCGTGGAAAGACACGGTCACGGGGTTTACGGCGCGTGGAGTCGGCGACGACGCCGGCACTACGAGGGTCACGAGGGCGACTACGAGTCCCGCGAGCCAAGCGCTGCCACCGGCCGATACGCCCGATCCTCGCCGCAGACGCCAGACGTTGCGAAGCACTTGCGATAAGAAGCCGCACCAAAACACGCTCAGAATAACGAGGGCCACGTGAATGAGCAGGCCGTGTCCCTGATTCGTGGTGAGGCGCCACTTCGACACCACTACGTAGGGCAAAAGTAAGAAGTAGGCGGCGAGCGCCGCCCCCTGTAACCGGGCGTTAAGCGACCGGGTCACGTTACGGGGGTGAGTTGCCAGGTGATTACTGCCGTCGCCTCGGGTGTCGAAAGGACCAGTTGACACTGCTCGCCGCCGGCCACGACGACTGAGCTGCCGACCGTCACCGTTGAGTTCGGACAGGCGAGGGTGGCGCTGAGTGGGGCGCTGTTTACCAACGTCCACGTGCGGGGACCGACGAGGGGCACCACGGCGACCGGGTCGCCGTGGTCGAGTTGACCGGAGAAGGCGCCGCCGATTTCGGTCGCCGCGGGAATTTTCGCGGCGGCGACGTCGGTCGACGCGGTCACGTTCGAGGAGACGGCGACGCGCGTGGTCTCCACGGGCAACGTCGGGGTCGTCGAGGTAGTCGTCGGGTGGGGCAGTGGTCGTTTGGTTACCGTGGAGGGCGTTCGCGGTGACTTCGTCGTTGGAAAAGTCGTGGTCGTCGAAGTGGGCGATGTCGTCGTCGGCCGCGGGGAAGGGGCGTCCGAACGGCTCGGGTGAGCCGTCGTGAGAGTGAAGACGAGCACCAAAAGTAGGAGCGGGCTGGACCAGGTCACCCAGTGCGTGCTCTTTAGTGAGTGCAGTGCTTTCATAACTCCTCTCGAAGGGTAGTGGGCGCGTGGTGGGGGTGTCCATGGGTCTTGCGCGGCCCACGGTCATAGGAGGTACCTGTGCGCGAACAGTCGCAACTCGTCTCGTAGCGATACGGGGGCACTGTGGTCCTCGGTCGCGAGTTCCCTCAGGGAACGTCCTTCGAAGACGCGGGCGTAGGTGAGCCGGGCCATGCGGTCGTGCTCGCCCCCCCGCAGGCTCTCGAGGCGGCCTAGCAAAAGCGACGTGTCTTCGGCCGGTTCGTCTACCTGATCAAAGCGGGTTGTCCGGCGTTGAGCCGCCTTTTCTTTCAGTAGCCACCGCCGTAGCCGACCCCGAAGAGCCGATAGAAGATCGGGCCCCGCGTACGGTCGAGACTGGCCCGCCCAATCGACGAGCAGTTCGCTCAGGAGACTCACGGACTCGGCGACCGTTTCGCGGGGTTCCTCGACAATTCCCTCTCCGAAGCGAAGTTGTCGACAGACACTCACGACGCCCGGTAGCAGGGTCTGAAGGAGGGCGCGATGGATCTCGGGGTCTGCCGCGTCTTCTAAGAGGGCCCGGACCACCTGGGCCCGTTCGAGAACGGTGAGGGGGCTTCGTGACTCCAACCGCTCCACCACGTCGAAGAGGTCCTCCGTGGTGCTTAGCGGCAGTTCGCGGTGCCGCGCGACGAAGTCGTCGTGGGCGACGCGCGCGCTGGCGCTACGGCCCGCGCGCGGCCACTGGACTCGAAGGTTGGTGAGGACGTCGTTGGGTGTGATCATGGCCACCAGTGAAGGCCGGTACGCGCACGGGAGCGCGACTCCTAACGCACCACGATCGAGGCCACATTTCACGCCCCGGACGGTACCGACTTGGACGCACAGCGCAGCGCACATAGTGACGGCGTAGGCTACGGACGTGGACATCGAAGCCTTCTACGAGCAGAACGAAGCGCGACGAGAGAGCGCTGAGTTCGAATTTGGTAGCGAGTGGACTGACGCGGCGGACAACGAGTACGAACTGTCCTGGGTCGAGGCTACGGGCGAGCTCTACCTAATGGTCGAGCCCGACGCTCGGGTCACCGAGGACATGTTTGGTGATTTTCTTGTTTCAGACGAAGCGGTCAGCGACCTGACGGTGGTCGTCGTTGGTAAGGTCGCGACGCTGGCGGCGCTGGAGGAGATTCTCGAGGGGTGGGAGGACGCCGTGGGCGACGAGAACTCACTTACCTGGCTGCACGAAAGGTTGACTACCAGCCGTTAGTTGTTTGCTACAAGTACGGGGTCGAGGAGTCGGCGACGCGACAAAGTCTCGACAGCGACGCGACGAGGTCAACGAGGGGCACCCGTTCCGCTTCATTGATGGTGGTCATCAGCGGATTCCAACTCCCGTCGAGGGAGGTGGCCGCGGCGGCGGCCGGGGTCGCCTTGAGCAGCTCGCTGAGGGCCCGGGACTGGAGGAAATGTTGTCGCGCGACCGAGAGATTGCGAGCTTGACTTTCGCGCTGATCGGTGAGGGCCCGGTGAACCAAGACGCAACTAATTCGCGCGTCGCTGAGCGCGCCGCCGGAACCACACCCGGCTAATAGCACGCCCGCCAGCGCCACGATAACGAGAACGCCTAGGGGTCGTCTTAGCCGAGCCACGAGTCGGCGGATTGGAGCAGGAAGTCACTCACCGTTCGCCCGCGCTCAAAAATGTCACAAAGCGGGTCGTCACCTTTGGCGACCTGGCTAAGGGATATGGAACGGCGCGCCACTATCGAAATCCGCCGCTCGGAGCTCTCCGTGGGAGAAGAGAAGGCGTCGGTAGCCGTGACTTCGAGCGGCATTTCGAGTCCCCCAATGGGGGCTAAGTCGATGGCTAGGCGTAGTAGGTCGGGACCGTGGGGCATTGGCGGAAGACTCCACGTTAGGACCAGGGGAAAGTGGTAGTCGTCGGGTGGATCGACGTCGTCGGGTAGCCCCAAAACGGCGTCTTCGAATGCGAGGAGCGTTCGGGGATCCACGTCCAGTTCGACGTGGAGATCCACCGGTCCCCCGCACCCGTCCTCCGGGTGTAGGTCCACTTCCCACGCTTGGCGTAATGAGTAAGTTTCGACGAAATGCCGCTCGTCGTGGACGTGAAAGCCGTGGGTTACGGCGTGGTCTTTTAGGTCGGCAACGAACCCAGCAACGTCTATGGCGGCCATCACTCATCAGGTTAGCCGGACGCCCCAGTAGCGTTACTTCGTGGCCGCCAATCTGATGGAGACGCTTCGGGCGTGCGCCGACGAGGTGGGTAACGCAGTCCAGTCGGGTCGCCACCGTGGACTATCGGGACG
This sequence comes from Actinomycetes bacterium, assembly GCA_021815645.1. Lineage (GTDB taxonomy): Bacteria > Actinomycetota > Acidimicrobiia > Acidimicrobiales > RAAP-2 > RAAP-2. The sequence continues at coordinate 2,685 of JAKBAB010000006.1, read as the reverse complement.
ACGTGACTCTCAGTACCACTTAGACGTCGTCGCCGACGAAGTTGCTCTCCGCGTTCTTTTGGGCGCAGGTTTGCGCGTAGTTAGTGAGGAGTCGGGAACGACCGGTTACGGCGACATCACGGTGGTTGTTGATCCCATAGATGGCTCCACCAACTGCGACCACGGTGTACCGTTTTACGCGACAAGTCTGGCCGCGGTAGCCAACGGTGAAGTTATCGCCGCGGTGGTGAAAAATCAAGCTACGGGGACCGTTTTCGCGGCGGAGTCGGGCAGTGGCGCATGGCGTGATAATCAGGCGGTGAAACACAGTGGACGAACGCAATTGAGTCAGGCCATCGTCAGTTTTTCGGGTCTGCCCGATCGGCATCTTGGGTGGTCACAGTTTCGATCGCTTGGTGCGGCGAGCTTGGAGATCTGTCTGGTCGCCGACGGATCGATTGACGCCTTCACGGTTGCGGGGAGTTCGGTTCTAAGTCCGTGGGACTATTTGGGCGGATTGCTCATATCTATGGAGGCCGGTGCGGTTGTATCTGAGATGGACGGATTTCCATTGGTCGTTCTAGACAGAAGTGTGCGACGTCCACTCATATGCGCTACACACGAATTACTGGTGGCCCTTCAATCAGTAAGCCCAGAGGTGTTCCAGTCTCAAGCGGGCACCGAAATGCACACCGAGATTCGGAATTAGGCTTGGCCGTCGGGCGCTTAGCTCAGTTGGTTAGAGCAGCTGACTTACACTCAGCAGGTCGGGGGTTCGAGTCCCTCAGCGCCCACTTACCGTTGTAACGTTTACAGCACCTTGCCGCAACTTGAATTGTTGCTAGGGATTCCCGTGACTGATCGACGGGTCGAGTTCAATGCTTACGGTTCACGAAATATGTTGTGTCCTCCAAGTCGTCGCCACAGTACAGCGGGCTCCAGGTCCCCACCATCGCTGACAACGGTGGTCCATTGCCAAGTGGCTCGGCCGTCGGGCCCGGCGAAACTCCATGTCATTTCAAAGATTCCAGGTGCGTTGGCAACCGATTTCACTCGAAGGCTGGCTGGCCAAGACGAAGGATCACGAGTTTGAATGAAGTTGTCGCAAGCCGAATTGAATACCCGAACTGCTGAAGCGAACAACGAGCGCTCCCTTTCAGACAGCTTTTGGTAGTCGCCCTTGAACGACTCAGTCCGTTCGAATTTCACGAATCGAGGTCGGCAATGAACTCATCGACGCCAGCGGTAACTACGACTCGACCACTCGCAAAGTCCTCGTCAGCTTCGAACTCCATCTTCTGCCAGCGTTCTGACCAGAACCACGTTTGTTCTGCCGGCACCAACACGTGTGGGCGTAGAACTATTTCGCCTTCTCGTTCAAAGACCTCGACCTGCGCGCCAGGTCGGTCGAGACCGTAGTGGCGTCGAATTGAGGGCGGAATTGCAATGACGCCACGGCCCTGGACGGTGATGAAAACCCGGGAATCACTCATGTGCACACTCTAGCAGTAGAGCAGTTTTACCGTAAAACAGTTTCAAAGCTCGGTATTTCCGCGGAAGCTACGGCTCTCTGCAGCTGTGTGGAGTTCGAGTAAACCGGGCTTCGGAGGTAATCAAGTGGACCCCATCCATTGGACAACCTGAGGGCCTCGTTAAGAAATGAGCAGGTTGTGGGCAGCGGGTTCAGGCGACTCGCTGGTTGATGCGTAATCCATAGTAGACCTCGTCGGGTGTGGCGTCACCGAGCGAACTGTGAGGTCTCTCTTCGTTGTAGTAACGCAAGTACCTGGCGATGCCGGCGCGACACTCCATGCCACTGTCCGCGGGGTTCAAGTAGATGTGGTCGTATTTGAGCGTTCGCCACAGACGCTCGATGAACACGTTGTCGATTGCTCGGCCGACTCCGTCCATCGAGATCTTCACCCCGGCGTCCTTCAAAACCGCGGTGAAGGTTTCGCTGGTGAACTGAGCTCCTTGATCGCTGTTGAAGATCTCAGGGGTGCCGTAAAGCGCGAGGGCCTCGTGAAGCGCCGCCACGCAGAAGTCGGCCGTCATGGTGTTCGACAACCGCCAGGAGAGAACCTTCCTCGAGTGCCAGTCCATGATCGCGACCAAGTACCAGAACCCTTTTTTGAACGGGACGTAGGTTATGTCGACCGCCCACACGTGGTTCGGGTGATCGATCGTAAGGTCTCGCAGAAGATAGGGATAGACCGGGTGGGCCTTGTTGGGAACCGTCGTTGTGGGCTGGGGCGACAGGCTTCTGATGCCCATGAGGCGCATCAGTCGCCGGACCCGTTTGCGATTGACGAAGATCCCGCGACGCTTCAAGGTTCGCACCATCATGCGCTGTCCGTTCTCGGGGTGAGCTAGGTAGATCTCGTCGATCAGGCGCATCAACTCGAGATTGTCCTCGGTCTCTGATTGGCCACGCTCGTAGTAGTAGCTGGAACGCGCAACACCGAGGAGTTCACACTGACGCGAGACCGAGAGGTCTTGGTCCGGGTCGATCACCTGACGTCTCAACTCAGATGACCACTCACCCCGGGCCGCGAGACTAAAAAATCTCGCTCCATCTCAAGCTTGCCGATTTTCTTGTAGAGCTCGTCGACGTCGACGGTGTTGATCTTGGTCTGGCGACCTTCGAAGACACTCGGCGCGTGATCGAGTAACTGCTTCTTCCACTGGGTGATCTGAGTGGGATGC
>JAKBAB010000063.1 GCA_021815645.1 Actinomycetes bacterium | reverse complement strand
CCGCGCCAACACCTTCGACGCCGGCAGTCCCCCGAGGCGAACAACCACGTCCGGGCGCACCCGTTCGGCGAAAGCGTCCACGCGCAGTAGAGCGTCGAAGTAGGGCGTCGAGTTTCGGGTCGTCGCGTCGCCGAGAACGACCCAGTTGAGCGCCCGACACTCCTCTATGACTTCCGCGGCGACGCCCGACCCGCAAACGCACAGGACCGATAAACCCGCGATGTCGAGGGCGGCCCCTTCCCCGACGGGTAGCTCTCCCACCGAGCGCGCGCGCCTTGGTTTACCTCGCGGCAACTCATCCACTTCACCGATCAGTGGTTCGCTAAAAGCTAAGTTCGCGTGCACCGGTCCACGAAACCCGTTCGCGCCGTTCGACGCTCGCCACAGTCGGCGCGCCAACGATCGCCACGACATGCGAGCCTCCGCACGGGCGACCCCCGGCTCAACGAATAGCCGCACCATGGGTCCATAGAGGTGAGTTTGATTGATTGTTTGGGGCGCGCCAACCCCGTGCAGTTCGGGGGGTCGATCCGCGGTCAGCAAGATGAGGGGAACGCCGGCGCGGTCGGCTTCGGCGACGCACGCGTGCAGCTCCGCGGCCGCCGTGCCGCTCGTCACCACGATGGCAACTGGTCGCTGAGTCGCCATCGCCCGTCCGAGGGCGAAGAAGCCGGCACTGCGCTCGTCGAGACGAACGTGCGCAGTCAATTCGGGGCGACGAGCGATGGCCAGTACGAGGGGTGTGGAGCGTGAACCGGGCGACACCACCACGTCACGTAAACCGGCAACAATCAGTTCGTCAATGATGGTCGCGGCGAAGGTCGCTTGGACCCGGCTCGGGCTCGATACGCTACGTGACAATGTCGCTCCTCGGACTCCAGCGTACGGGTTCGGGACCGGTGGTCGTGTGGTTGCACGGCTTCACCCAAACGAAGAACTCAGCGTACGTGTTCCGCTCTACTTTGGCGCACTCTTTCGACGTCGTCACGATCGATCTGCCCGGCCACGGCGACAACTGGGCCCAACGGGCTTCGCTGAGCGAGACGGCGACTCTCTTGGCCGAAGTACTGCCGTGCGACCCCTTCGTCCTCGCCGGCTACTCCATGGGCGCCAGAGTCGCGCTGCACTTCGCCCTCGCCTATCCCGATCGGCTGCGCTCCCTGCTCCTCGTGTCAGCGACACTGGGCATCGAGGACGAGACTGAACGTCGCTCGCGCCGAGAGCGCGACGAGACGCTAGCCGCCCACGCTCTCGAAGTGGGCGGCCCAACCTTCTTGGCTGAGTGGCTCGCTCAACCACTCTTCACCGGTTCGGCAATTGACGACCGCGAACGTCGCTCGCGCAGCTTAGAGGCCTCGGGGCTGGCCGACTCCCTGCGATCGGCCGGTACCGGTACGCAGCGGTGGCTGGGTGAGCGAGCAGCGGCAATCGCGCTACCAACGACCGTCGTGGTGGGTGAGCGAGACGTCAAGTTCGTGCGCGAAGGACAGCGCATCGTCGATCTCGTAGCGAACTCGCGGCTCGTCGTGGTCGCGGGGGCCGGGCACGCGGTCCACCTCGACGCGCCCCACGAAGTCGCGCGGGTTTTCGACTCCCTAGGTGAGGTAGAAGTTACCCGCTAACAAGAACGTGGCCAAGACCCCGACCAGCAGTTGGGCCCGGGCCGAATATTTTAGGAGAACGATCAACTCACCCCCGGTCCTTCGCGATAGCGCGTAGCGTACTGGGGGGCTGTATATAGCGAGGGCCGCGATCGCCACGAGGAGTTGACGCGCGCCAATCGCTCCGACGACCACCGCCGCCACACACCCCACGTACAGCCATCCCCCCCGGGTACGACCGACACGCGCCGCCAAAGTCTTCTTGCCCACCGCCCGATCACCGGCTTCGTCGCGAAGGTTGTTAGCTTCGAGCAGTGCGCAGGCCATCGCACCGACCGCCCCACCGAGCCACCACGCCCGGGCGAGAATGACGCCGTGCGCCGCGTACGCGGTCCCCACCGTCGCGACGAATCCGAAGTAAACAAAGACGAACAGTTCACCTAACCCCATGTAGCCGTACGGCTTAGGGCCACCGGTGTAGAACCACCCGGCCAGCAGGGCACTCGCGCCAATGAGCACCAACCACCACGACGTTCGAGACGCGAGCCACAGCCCGGCGAGTGACGCCACCGCGAAGGTGCCCAGGGCCACCGCCCTCACCGTTTCGGGCGGAACTAAACCCGACGCGGTGAGACGAAAGGGGCCCACCCGTTGCCCGTCCGTTCCCCGGACGCCGTCGGAGAAGTCGTTCGCGAAATTAGTAGCGACTTGCAAAGTGAGCGCGACCACGAGACAGAGCGCTACGTTGAAACCATTGACGGGAGCGGGTCGCACGAGGGCCGCCCCGACGGCCACCGGAACGGCCGCGGCGGCCAAGGTTCTCGGTCGAGCCGCCAGAATCCAGCGCCGGTACGACCCCGGCGGGTCGGTCATGGACGCTTGGGAAACTTCGAGAAGTCGGGGGCTCGGCCTTCTAAGTAAGCGTTACGTCCCTCCTGGCCCTCTTCGGACATGTAGAACAGCATCGTCGCGTCCCCCGCTAACTGTTGCACTCCGGCTAAACCGTCGTCGGCCGCGTTAAAGCCCGCCTTCAGCATCCTCAGGGCGATGGGCGACAACGTGAGAATCTGACGACACCACGCTACGGTTTCGTTTTCGAGCCTTTCGAGAGGGACTACCGCGTTGACGAGTCCCCAGTCGAGCGCTCGGGCGGCGTCGTACTGGCGGCAGAGAAACCAGACTTCCTTAGCCCGCTTGAGCCCAATTGTGCGCGCCAGTAGTGACGAGCCGTATCCTCCGTCGAACGAACCGACCCGGGGGCCGGTTTGACCAAAACGAGCGTTGTCCGCGGCAATCGATAAGTCGCACACCAAGTGCAATATGTGTCCGCCGCCGATGGCGTATCCCGCAATCTGCGCGAGGACGGGTTTGGGGAGACGGCGAATTTGCACCTGAAGGTCCAATACGTTAAGTCGACCGACGCCGCGTCGGGCCACCTCGTCGTCGCCGAGGTAACCGTCGCTGCCCCGAACGCGCTGATCGCCACCTGAACAAAAGGCGTCGGGTCCCGCACCAGTGAGTATGACTGCTCCCACGGTTACGTCGTCGCGCGCACGTTCGAAAGCGTGAGATAGCTCGAAGAGAGTTTGGGGGCGAAAAGCGTTTCTCACCTCCGGGCGATTTATCGTCACGCGCGCCATTCCTTCGGCCACTTCGTAGATAATGTCGCCGTATTCCCCTTCGCGCTGCCACGCGGGAGCGGGAAGTGAACGCCATGCGTCGAGTGGATCGGGGACGGGACCCTCGATAACAGTTTTCATCACTCCCCCACGCTACCGCTCGTCACACGGGCGCTACGAGGTCGCCGGGGCGAGCCCTTGGTGAGGGACGGTCTTGGTGTTCCAATAGCCGTTGGGCTAGTTCGTCGCGCGCGGCGCGACGGGCGGGGTCGTTGAAGAGATTGACGCGTTGCAGTGGGTCATCTCGTAAGTCGTAAAGTTCCCCTTCGCTGCCGTCGTGCATGGTTCCGTTTCCGTACTGGGTGTACAAGTACTCTCGCGTCACCACGGTTCTCAAATGAACGTCGACGCCAAAGAGCGACGAGTCCCACTCGGTGACCGTGGCCCGGTCGCGCGAGCAAGCAACTTGCTCATCGCTGCTCGGTAGTACCTCACCTTCGACCCATTCGGGCGCCGACCGGCCCGCCACATCCAGGAACGTCGCCGCGAGCGAGACGAGACTGACCGGGGTCGTAACCACGGCGGCCCGTGGCGCGCTCGACGGGGCCGGTCGCCAAATCATGGGCAGCCGCAAGAGACCGTCCACGTGATACGGGCCCTTAAAGAGCAGCCCGAAATCCCCCTGAAGTTCGCCGTGATCGGAGGTAAAAAACACGTCAACGTCTTCGAGGCGGCCCCGACGGCTTAAGTTCGCCAGGACTCGGCCGATTGCCTCGTCAATCAACTCAACTTCTACGGCGTTGAGTGCGTTGACCTCACGCACTTGGTTGGCAGTCATCGTCGCCGGGACCCACTTGGCGGGGGCCTCGTAGTTCGACACCACGCGACCGTCGTACCACGCGCGCCAGTGTCGGGCCTTCTGATCGAGGAGGGACTCGCGTTGTTGTGCTGCTTCGGGGTAGTTAATGGGCAGTTCGACGTCGCGCCAGTTCACGCGTCCTAGTTCCGACGCCGGAGGGTCCCAGGGGTGGTGCGGGTCGGGAAAGCTCATCCAGCAAAACCAGTCGCCGTCGTCGGGCTGCGACTCGAGCCACTCGATCGTTCGATCGGCCACCCAATTGGTGTGGTACCACTCCGGTGGCACGTCGTTGAACTTGACTTGAGGCGCCCCGTTGTCACCGCCCCCTTCATCGTTAACGTTGAGGTCGCCGTCGAGCACGGCGTAAAAGCCCCCCAGGGCCTCGGGGTGACGCTCTCTCATCCACCTCGCGTAGTGCAATGGTCCCAGAACTCCGTGGGTGGCGAACTCGAGGTGATCAAATCCCCGGTGGACACCCCTTCGCCCGCCAAACCAAGGCTGCTCCAACGTCGCCACTCCGAGCGTGGCGAGAGAGTTTTCCACGAAGCGACCAAAGGGGTCCAAAAAGGGTTCGAAATGGGCTTTACCAATAAGGGCCGTGGCGTAACCGAGGTCGTGAAGTTCTTCGGCCACCGACGGCGCGTCTATCGGCAACGCCACTCCGTTCATCCACACCCCGTGGGTGGAGGGGTACTGTCCGGTGAGCATCGACGCCCTCGAGGGCATGCACACAACCGAAGTGGGTTGGCAGCGGGTGTAGCGGATTCCCTCGGCGGCCAGTCGGTCGATTACGGGGGTCCGCGCGAGAGTCCCGCCGTTGGCGCCCACCGTGTCGTAACGCTGTTGGTCCGTCGTAATAAAGAGAATCTTTCGGCCCACGGCTACTCTTGCCCACGCTCGCGCGAGACCGCGCGCCACGACTCCGCCTGTCGCTTGATTTCCTCAAGTGCCCCGATCGTGGCGCCGGCGATGATAAGCGCGAGCGTATCGGGTTCGGCCGTGGTTGAGTAGACGCACAAGCTGTGCGCGCCAACGGAAAGAACGTCGATTGTGCCGAGGTGAAACTTGTACGCGGGTGCGACGATTCGGTACGCGAAACGGCGCAGTCCCTCGTCAACGCTGAGAATCTCTTCGGGCACTTCCAATCCCGTGGCCAGAGTTAAGACCCGTCGACGACCGTCGACCCGGCACGACGCAACCCCAGGAAACCAGTCGGTGATCGACTGCGGGCGCCGAACGATATTCCAGACGTCTTGCGGTGCGGCCTCAATCAGTCGCTCGTGACGCAGGGAGGCCATGACGTACTCTTTTATCACGAACGGCCTAGTCTCTCGGAGTGCGGCCACTCCTCGCCCTCGATATTCCCTTCGGGGTTAACTTCGAGCGAACCCTCCGGCGTTGCGTTGAAGAGGGTCAACCCTTTTGCGTCTTGGACCCCCGGCTCTCGCCGCGGCGAAGACTCGAGGAGCTCGATTGGCTCGGGGTGTGCGCCGTGCTTACGACGAACGGCTCCGAGGTGCGACCCCAGGGTCGCTACGTTGATGACGAGATCGGTCTCGTTATGTTGACCTCGGGCTCGAGCGGCGCGCCCAAAGCGGCCGAACTTACGTGGTCCGCGTTAGAAGCGAGTGCGCAGATGACGCAGGAACGCCTTCGAACCGACGGCCCCGCCGTATGGTACCCGTGCCTACCCCCGCACCACATCGGTGGCCTAGCGGTCGTGCTGAGGGCCGTACTGGCTGACGCGTCACTGCTCTGGGGTGAAAGCGACGCGGTGGCCACCGCCCCACTACGAGGGGCTACTCACGTAGCGGTGGTGCGCACGCAACTCGTCCGCTACGACCTCGCGGGCTTTCAGAGAATCCTGCTCGGCGGGGCTAAACCCCCGGGAACGGTGCCGGACAATGCCATCACCACTTGGGGCATGACCGAGACGGGCTCGGGAGTCGTCTACGACGGCGTAGCGCTCGACGGCGTCGAGGTCGTGTCAATCGAAGGAGAGCTGTGCGTACGCTCTCCCACCCTCTTTCGCTCCTACCGCGACCGCGAGCGACCCCGCGTAACGGGCCCCGACGGCCGCGACACGTGGTTTCCTACCGGCGACGGGGGTGACGTCGTCGACGGCGTCGTACGAGTACGGGGTCGGCTCGGCTTCGTAATCAACTCCGGTGGGGAAAAGATATGGCCCGAAGACGTTGAGGCCCTGATCGCCACCGTGACGGGAGTACGCGACGTCGCGGTGACTGGCGTCGCGGACCAACAGTGGGGCGAGCGAGTCGTCGCCCTCGTGGTGACCGACGGTTCCTCGCCGACCGACGCCATCGGTGAAATCGTCAAAGAACGAATAGGTCCCTGGGCTCGCCCGAAGGAGGTGCGCTACGTCGCGGCTATTCCGCGAACGAGCAATGGCAAAGTCCGCCGCGGCGACCTCAACCACCTGCACTGAAAATTCCTGGCTATTTGAGTAGGTTCTGACTTCGTCGCGCTAAGGAGTCCACGGTCACCGCGCCGAGCAAGACGACGCCGGTTACGACGAACTCCATCGTCGCCGACACTTGAATCAAAACGAGTCCGTTAATGATGACCGCGAGAATAATGCCCCCCACTACGGGGTAGGTCATCTTGCCTCGGCCACCGTACAGGCTGGTACCGCCGATAACCGCGGCCGCCACCGCGTATAAGACAACGGTGGAGTCCGTGGAACTCGAAGAGTATCCCCCCAGCCGCGACACGTAGAAGAGTCCGCCGATCCCGGCCGTGAACCCGCCGAGCATAAAGGCGTATATCCGATACCGATTAACGGGGACACCCGCGCGACGAGCGGCCTCGGCGTTACCGCCGATGGCGTACATGTATCGACCGAACTTCGTACGACTAAGTACGAAGGAGTAAATGACGAGAACGCCAACGACGAGGGGCACCGCGAAAGGCATTCCCTCAATGGGTATGAACGTGCCGCGGTTCGTGTTAAAGACAATCGCGAGGATGACGCCAAAAGCGGTGAGGGCGGTGAGCTTGGCGACTATTCGGTAAGTCGGCGTCCGAGCCAGGTCGGCCCTTCGGCGCGCGCGCTCGCGCGCGAGGGTGACACCGGTCGCGGCGGCGACGACCGCCGCGACGAATATCCACGTGAAGGTGGGGGTGAGGTTTCCCTGAGTCAAGTTACTCAGCACCTTTTCCTGGACCGGCGCTCCACCACCTTCGAAGACTTTGTCCAAGATGTAAAGCAGTATCCCTTCGACGATGAAACTTCCCGCCAGGGTGACGATGAAAGAGGGCAGTTTCAGGCGAACAACGATGACGCCCCAGAGGCCCCCAATAGCCGTGCACACGGCTAGCGCCGCGAGGAACGCCGCCCACCAGGGCCACGCGTACTGAACGTTGGTGTAAATGGCCGCAATCGAGCCAGACATACCGGCGACCCAGCCGAGGGAGAGGTCAATCTCGCCCAGCAACAACAGCCACACCTCCGCCATGCCGAGGAAGATGTAGATGACGGCCTGAATGAAGAGATTGGTGACGTTGTCCGCGGAAAGGAAGACCGAACTACGGACTTCGAAATAGATGACGAGGGCGACCAGCGCGATCAGCACCGGCACAATGCCGAGGTCCGGTCCGATAAGCCCGCCGAGTCGCGCCATCAGCGATGGCGAGCCCGTCGCCGGGTTCGACGACACGCTCGGTTCCGGGAGTGTGGACACGTAAAAACCTTTCGGGGGTCGGCGCGGCTAGGCGGCGCGGGTACTCGTACCGGTAGTAATCAAATCCACTGCGCTCGACATGTCGTAACTTTCAATCGGCCCGCTACTAACGAGCGTGCCGAGGTACATAACGGCAATGCGGTCGGCGACCGCGAATACGTCGTTTAGGTTATGGGAGATAACGAGAACGGCTATTCCCTTCGACGCCAAGGTTCGGATGAGATCGAGCACCTGAGCGGTTTGGGTTACCCCCAGCGCGGCCGTGGGTTCGTCCATAATGACCAACTTGGCGTCGCGCATTACGGCGCGGGCCACGGCTATCGCCTGGCGCTGACCCCCCGAGAGAGATCCCACGAGTTGGCGTACCGACTGCACGGTGGACACCGATAAATCGCGGAGTGTCTCTTTGGTGCGCACCTCCATCGACACTTCGTCGAGGACCCCCGACTTAGTTTTTTCAAAGCCCAAGTACATGTTCGAGACGATGTCGAGGTTGTCACACAAAGCCAAGTCTTGGTAAACCGTCGCGATTCCCAGATCGGACGCCTCCTTTGGGGTGTGCGACACCATTTTGTTACCGAGCCACCACTTCTCACCGCTCGAGAGCTCCCAGATGCCCGCAATCGCTTTGATGAGCGTCGACTTACCGGCGCCGTTGTCGCCGATGAGGGCCGTGACCTTTCCGGCCGGCACGTCGAGGTCAACGTGGCGCAGGGCCTGTACGGCCCCAAAATTCTTCGACACGCCTCGCAGGCGCAACAACATCGGCTCTCGGTCGCCCACGTCCGAGTCCACGGTGGCCCCATCGCTCTCGCGAGGGTTCGTTTCTGACTCGGACATGGGCGACCTACCAGCGCGTCTAACTAGCTGATTTTGTACTTCTTGCAGTCAGCCTTAAACGTCGGAATGTTCCGATCCCCCGCAACGGCGGGACGGGAGTTCGTGCACAGGGCAACGGCGTTGATAACGCCGTTAGCGATAACCGTTGACTGGATCTTCGGCGCCGTGACCCACGTGGCCTTGAGGAGCACCGAGGGAACCTGGCGGCTCGTCGACGGGTCCGACGTAGTTCCGTTCACCAACGCCGCGGGCGGAGTCTTGCCCGCGCGCAGGTAGAGCGCCAACGCGGCCGCAGCCTGCGCTTCTTGCCAAATCGGCTTGTACACCGTGCCGCACTGGTAACCCGAGATGATGTTCTGAAAACCGGTCAACGTCGCGTCTTGACCCGTGAAAGGAATCTTCCCCGGCTTCAGACCCTTCTTTTGCAAGTAGGAGATGATCGGTGCGGCGTTCTCGTCGTTCGGAGTAACGACCGCGTTAATCTTCGGGTTCTTCGCGTAAGCGCCCTGGAAGTCGGTGAGCGCCTGAGACGGCGTCCACGTTCCGGTTCCCGTTTCGTTGATGGTCTTGGCGTTACCGGATCCACCAACGCTGGCCTTGAAGCCGGCGTGGTTAAGAACCGCGTCGTAACCCTTAGCGAACAGTACGGCGTTGTTGTCCGTCGTCGTACTGCCGTTCATCACGTACATCAACGGCTTAGTCACGTGCTCGGTCTTCAAGCAAGCCAGCTCGCCCTGACCGATCAATGTTCCGACGGCCTGGTTGTTAAAGCTGACGTAGTACTGCGCCGATCCACCGACGGTCAGTCGGTCGTAGTCGATAACCTTGACACCCGCCTTGGCGGCCGCAGTCTCAATCGTTATACCGGTCGTCGCGTCTAGGGGGTCCATAATTAGAACCTTGTCCCCCGCGGCGATGTCACCTTGCGCAATGCTGATTTCCGTGGCGTCCACACCCAGTGCGTTCTGCACGTTAAGGTCCGCCGGGGGCAGCCCCGCGTCCGTGAGCGCCGTCGTTAAGTTCGGTGCGTCGAAGTCTACGTAGCGGTTCGACGACACCTCGTCGGGCAAAATGACTCCAATTCCACCGGAACCGGCGTTGGTAATTGACGTCAAATACGACATCGTCGTGTAGTTCGCGTTGAAAGTAGTGGCCGAGACCGTACCCCCACCCGCGTAACTCACGCTCGGTATCGCCAGGGCG